>NZ_QUHY01000099.1:0-845 GCF_003479865.1 Blautia sp. AM47-4 | reverse complement strand
CTTGTCCCTATCATAGGGGATGAAAATATGATTCAGGAAATGCCGGAAGAATTTAATAAAGTGTTAGAGGTACAGAAATCATGGAAGAAGTAATAAATGGAATCCTCATTCGTGAGGTGGAAACAAAGAACATCATGACTAAGTCTAGTCTACCGGTAGGCGGTTACTCGGTCAATCCCTATGTGGGCTGTACACATGCCTGCAAGTATTGCTATGCCTCTTTTATGAAGCGCTTTACCGGGCACAAGGAGGAATGGGGCACTTTCCTTGATGTGAAGCATTGGCCGGAAATTAAAAATCCGAAGAAATATGTCGGACAGCGGGTGGTCATCGGTTCTGTGACAGATGGCTACAATCCACAGGAGGAGCAATTCGGGAATACCAGAAAACTTCTGGAGCAGCTGATCGGCAGTGACGCAGATATTCTGATCTGCACAAAGTCGGATCTTGTGGTACGGGATATTGATTTGTTGAAGAAGCTTGGACGTGTAACCGTTTCATGGTCGATCAACACACTAGATGAAAATTTCAAGAACGATATGGATTCTGCTTCGAGCATTGAGCACCGTATCGCTGCTATGAAGCAGGTATATGAGGCAGGTATCCGTACAGTCTGTTTCGTATCCCCGGTATTTCCCGGTATCACGAATTTTGAAGCAATCTTTGAGCGGGTAAAGGATCAGTGCGATCTGTTCTGGCTCGAAAATCTCAATCTTCGAGGCGGTTTCAAAAAGACAATTATGGATTATATCGCCGGAAAATATCCTGATCTTGTACCACTTTACGACGAGATCTATAACAAGCATAACCGCAGCTACTTTGAAGCACTTGAAGTAAAAGCTGAG
>NZ_QUHY01000098.1:0-853 GCF_003479865.1 Blautia sp. AM47-4 | reverse complement strand
CTTAATGCTTGACCTGTATTCTTGGTCCGCTGCCATCATAGCGTTGATGACAGGCTTTTGTGTTCTCTGCTTTAAAAGCAATTGATTCAATAATCTTTCGATTATCTCTGGTTTGATAACATCACATGCTCTCACACATGATGCCTCGGATGTCTTTTCCTATCTCTAACGTTTTACGTTTTCAATATAGATTGTATATGCGGTTTTCAAGGTACATCTTTTGGACTTGAATAACTCAAATCCAGTGGGCTTAAGTGGACTCGAACCACCGACCTCACGCTTATCAGGCGTGCGCTCTAACCGGCTGAGCTATAAGCCCTCAGTCGTTTCCGACGCCCGGAAGTTTTCTTTCCGGATGGAGACGAAGAGATTCGAACTCTCGACCCCCTGCTTGCAAGGCAGGTGCTCTCCCAACTGAGCTACGTCCCCGTTTGAAGCTGGCAGCCACCTGCTCTCCCACACCGTCTCCAGTGCAGTACCATCGGCCGCTTAGGTCTTAACCATCGTGTTCGGGATGGGAACGGGTGTGTCCCCTAAGCGCATCGCCACCAGCAATAGTTATTCAGTTTTTGAAACTGTAAAGTCTACAGCTTTTGCTGTTCCTTAATAACTAAACAATGAAACCCATTCTTTACTTGTTCTTCCTTAGAAAGGAGGTGATCCAGCCGCACCTTCCGATACGGCTACCTTGTTACGACTTCACCCCAGTTATCAGTCCCGCCTTCGGCAGCTCCCTCCGTAAACGGTTGGGTCACTGACTTCGGGCGTTACCAACTCCCATGGTGTGACGGGCGGTGTGTACAAGACCCGGGAACGTATTCACCGCGACATTCTGATTCGCGATTACTAGCGA
>NZ_QUHY01000097.1:0-950 GCF_003479865.1 Blautia sp. AM47-4 | reverse complement strand
CCTATGAGGCAAAGCTGGAACAGATGGCGGAGCGCGGCTCTGTGGGGCGTGCGTCCATCAGCGACCAGCTCAAAGCCGGAAAAGCGGCTGCCGAACAGGCAAAGGCAGAACGGCCTCCGAAGGAAAAGCCCAGCCGCAGCGCAGAGCGTTGACCTCGGGCCATGCTGGCCCGAAGCAGAAAGGAGGCGGGAACCATGCCACGCAAACGGACGGGCTATGACGCGGCCTGCTATTACGACGGAAAACTGCTGGGCCGCTGTACCAAAGCGGACAGCGACGCCTATACCCTGTTGATGAACGCCTGCGGAGGGGAAGCCGCCCGGGTCCTGCGGGAATATGCCTATTTTTCCCCGGAACTGAAAGCCATCTTAGAAAAGGCGGCGCTCATGCAGGCGGACCGGAGCCGGACGGGCGGAATGTTCCATGCGCCGAAAAGTTCCCCGTGGGGCGAGGTGCAGAGCTGTGAAACCCTCTGTCCGGGGGTGTTTCTGGTATCTACCGCCAGCCACGGCGGAACGATGGTGGCAAATGAGGTAGCCGCCGTCCTCTCCCCAGCGGCGAAAAAGTGCGGCTTCAAGGATAAGGGCTATATCTGCTATGAGGAGGACGCACAGGAAAGTGTGGTGCTCCGGGAGCTGCTGGACAAAAAACTGTGGAACATCCCTGACCGCATTAAGGACAAAGGACAGTTTGAAGAAAAGCTCAATCAGTCCATCCGGCAGTATCACCCCGAATACTGGCGGGCAAGGCAGAGCGGACGAGAAGCCGTCGAAGCTGCCCGCAGCACAGCCCCGGCCAAAGAAGCCGCAAGATAACCTCGGGCCATGCTGGCCCGAAGCAGTAAAGGAGGTGTACCAAAATGGCCTATGTGCCAGTACCAAAAGACCTTTCCAAAATCAAGACAAAGCTGGCCTTCAACCTAACGAAGCGCCAGCTTGTTTGTTTTTCCA
>NZ_QUHY01000096.1:0-950 GCF_003479865.1 Blautia sp. AM47-4 | reverse complement strand
CCTATGAGGCAAAGCTGGAACAGATGGCGGAGCGCGGCTCTGTGGGGCGTGCGTCCATCAGCGACCAGCTCAAAGCCGGAAAAGCGGCTGCCGAACAGGCAAAGGCAGAGCGGCCTCCGAAGGAAAAGCCCAGCCGCAGTGCAGAGCGTTGACCTCGGGCCATGCTGGCACGAAGCAGAAAGGAGGCGGGAACCATGCCACGCAAACGGACGGGCTATGACGCGGCCTGCTACTATGACGGAAAACTGCTGGGCCGCTGTACCAAAGCGGACAGCGACGCCTATACCCTGTTGATGAACGCCTGCGGCGGGGACGCCGCCCGTGTCCTTCGGGAATATGCCTATTTTTCCCCGGAACTGAAAGCCATCTTAGAAAAGGCAGCACTCATGCAGGCGGACCGGAGCCGGACGGGCGGAATGTTCCATGCGCCGAAAAGCTCCCCATGGGGCGAGGTGCAAAGCTGTGAAACCCTCTGTCCGGGGGTGTTTCTGGTATCTACCGCCAGCCACGGCGGAACGATGGTGGCAAACGAGGTAGCCGCCGTCCTCTCCCCGGCGGCGAAAAAGTGCGGCTTCAAGGATAAGGGCTATATCTGCTATGAGGAGGACGCACAGGAAAGTGTGGTGCTCCGGGAACTGCTGGACAAAAAGCTGTGGAAAATCCCTGACCGCATTAAGGACAAAGAACAGTTTGAAGAAAAACTCAATCAGTCCATCCGGCAGTATCACCCCGAATACTGGCGGGCAAGGCAGAGCGGACGAGAGGCCGCCGAAGCTGCCCGCAGCACAGCCCCGGCCAAAGAGGCCGCAAGATAACCTCGGGCCATGCTGGCCCGAAGCAATAAAGGAGGTGTACCAAAATGGCCTATGTGCCAGTACCAAAAGACCTTTCCAAAATCAAGACAAAGCTGGCCTTCAACCTAACGAAGCGCCAGCTTGTTTGTTTTTCCA
>NZ_QUHY01000095.1:0-962 GCF_003479865.1 Blautia sp. AM47-4 | reverse complement strand
ACCGTCCCGGCGGGACAGGTCAGGCAGTGACCTGTTCCACCTCCGGGATGGGTTTGAGATTAAAATGAATTTCGATAGAAATGTGTCTTGTTTTATCTTCGTCAATGCGTTCATGCACGACAATTTCTTTGATTAAGCGGTTAAGGGTGGCTGCGTCCAGCTCTGTGATGTTGGCATATTCCTGAATGGCTTCCACCCATTGTTTTGCGTCATTGGCAAGCTGGACTTCATCAGACAGCCGCTTTCTGCCCTCGGACACTTTTGCTTTAAGCTCCGTCTGCTCGGTCTGTGTCTTTTCCAGCATGGTGTTGAAATTCTGCTCACTGATACGCCCTGCAATCATATCCTCATAAAGCCGCATGACCATTTTGTCCAGAACCTCAATCCGTTCCTCGTCCCTTGTAAGGGAGCGTTCCATTGCTTCCCGCTGTTCCCGCTGCTCGGCTTCACAGGTATTGGTCAGGCGGTCGGCAACCGCTTCCCCGTCCATCAGGCAGCTCTGGCACATTCCCGTATTTTCCGCAGCACATGGCTGTAAAGGGTGTCATAATCAATCCGGTGCTGGGTGCAGTGGTTCTTTCCAAAGGCATTGTAGGTCTTGCAGGAGTATATCCGCTGGGGATGTTTTGCGTTTGTGTAGCGTACCGTCAACGACTTCCCACACTCGCCGCATTTTAACAGTCCGGCAAACAGGCTGATTTCATTGGTCTGCCCCGGACGCTGGCGGGATTTCAGCTTGTTCTGCACAATGTCAAAGCTCATGCGGTCAATCAGCGGTTCATGCTGCCCCTCCACCACAATCCAGTCCTCCGGCTTCTTTTCCCCAATCGTGCCGATTTTGAAACGGTAGTCCTTTTTCTGGGAAGCAATCGCCCCGGTGTAGACGGGATTCATCAAAAGGTCTTTGATAACGGAGAAGTCCCACATATACCGTCCTTTTTCTGGGTCTTTCTTTTCCCATT
>NZ_QUHY01000094.1:0-1212 GCF_003479865.1 Blautia sp. AM47-4 | reverse complement strand
TTTGAACTGGCAGAGAGCTTCGCAAGGGACAAATCCGGCGGAAAGAAAGTCACCTACACCAACCCTGTTGCGGTAGAGAAAAACGGAGGCTGGCGGTATTCCTACGGAAATATGTTCTATGTCCTCTTGGTATCGCAATACCTGACCGTGGCACAGTTTGATGATGAAACGGTGCAGGCTATCATGGAGGAAGCCTTAAAGTATGAGGGATGGACGTATGTGTACGGGGGTGATTCTCCCTCCACTTCCTTTGACTGTTCGGGACTGGTGCAGTGGTGCTATGGCAAGGCAGGAATCGCCCTGCCACGGACAGCACAGGAACAGTACAATGTAACGCAGCACATCCCCCTGTCCGAAGCAAAAGCAGGGGATTTGGTCTTTTTCCACTCTACCTACAACACCGGAACCTACATCACCCATGTGGGACTGTATGTGGGAAATAACCGGATGTACCATGCCGGAAATCCCATTGGTTACGCAGACCTGACAGGCTCCTACTGGCAACAGCACCTTGCTGGAGCCGGACGAATCAAACAATAAGAAAGGATGAACCGATATGATTCAGATTAGAAAAGAGGAAAACCAGAAAAAGCAGAAAGAAAAGAAACTGAAAGTCTACAAAGTCAATACCCATAAGAAAACCGTGATTGCCCTGTGGGTGCTGCTGGCAATGAGCTTCCTGTTTGCCGTCTATAAGAATTTCACGGCGATAGACATTCACACTGTCCATGAAACGAAAGTGATTGAGGAACAAATCCTCGACACTCACAAGATAGAGAATTTTGTGGAGAATTTCGCAGAAGTCTACTATTCATGGGAACAGTCCGCCGCTTCCATTGACAACCGGACAAACGCTTTAAAAGGGTATCTCACCGGAGAGCTGCAAGCCCTGAATGTAGATACTGTCCGAAAGGACATCCCCGTATCGTCTGCCCTGACCGATTTTCAGATATGGGAAATCACAGAAGAAAAAGAGCAGCATTATCAAGTGACCTATACGGTGGAACAGCGTATCACAGAGGGGGAATCCAGTAAAACCGTCCGTTCCGCCTATCAGGTGACAGTCTATGTGGACGGCTCTGGAAACCTGACGATTATCCAGAATCCAACCATTACCAGTGTTCCCGTAAAATCCGGTTACACTCCCAAAGCGGTACAAAGTGACGGTACGGTGGATTCCATCACCACAGAGGAAATCAACGAATTTCTCAC
>NZ_QUHY01000093.1:0-1259 GCF_003479865.1 Blautia sp. AM47-4 | reverse complement strand
TCAAGCATACCGAGCTGGGACCGGAGGGCGTTTACCGCTATTATTCCACCCAGCGGCCCGTGGACATAGGAACTTACCCGAAGCCGCCGGATAACCAGCCTCTTTCCATTGTCAACTACGATGACGACAGGCGGCGTCCTGTGGCAGACGGCAGGCTGATGGCATGGGGCGAACTGACCTATGCAAAACCGCTGACCGAAAAGCAGATGGAGGATTATGAACTGAAACCAGCACCGGGCAATCCTGACCGGGTGCGCCCATCCATTACCGCCCGGCTTAAAGAAGGAACCAGAGGGCAGAAACCCCCGAAGGAGCCCGGCCAGAAGCGGAGCCATAAAAACCATGAGGAACGATAAAGGAGGAACGCCATGCACGAAAAAGACAACTATCTGAAAACCGCCGAGCTCTCCACGGAGCAGAACTGCAACATGATCGACGGCGTACCCAACAACACGCCCATCCCACCCACGCCCCCGGAGCTGGACGCAAAACCGCTTGATAAGGTAAAGGAACCCAAAGAGCGCCGGAAAGACCGGGAGCTGGAACGCTGATGGAGAACCGCAAGCGGAATGTCCATCTGCACGTCATGGTAACGCCGGACGAGCTGGCAGCCATCCATGAACGGATGCTGAGGTGGGCATTTCTAACGCCGGGGCTTATGTACGGAAAATGGCTCTGAATGGGTATATCCTGCACATCGACCTTGCGCCCGTAAAAGAGCTGATCTCTCTGCAACGGCGCTGTTCTAACAATCTCAATCAGGTTGCCATACACGCACATACCTATGGCGTGTACCCGGAGGAAATCGACGGATTGAAGCGGGACTATGAAAAGCTGTGGGGCGAGGTGTCAAAGGTGTTGCGGGAGCTCTCCGAGCTGGTGGCAAAGTAAGACGAGGGCGGCAGGCTTCCGTTGCGGGGCTTGCCGCCCTGCTCTTTTTTTACCACTTCGGGCCAGTATGACCCGAAGGTTTGGGACAGGATTTACTAATCTTTCGCAACATTTATGTCCCCGGGCAGGCATGATAAAATAGAGGTAGGAAGGATAGATAAAGGAGGTTTTGAAGATGAAGATACTGCTGAAAATATTGGTTGCTCCCTTTGCTTTAGCGTTGTCCCTTCTGGCGGCTCTGCTGGTGTTCCTGTTTGATATTTGTGCCGTCCTGCTGACGATTGCCTCTGTGATCCTGGCGGTGCTGGGTGTCGCTCTCTTTTTCACGCCGACGCCCATAGGCGGGATTGTATTTCTGTTTCTTGCCT
>NZ_QUHY01000092.1:0-1266 GCF_003479865.1 Blautia sp. AM47-4 | reverse complement strand
ATAGTGAGCATGACATGGGCGTGGGGATTGTGTCCCGGCGGATGGGGGGTCATGGATGGCAAAATCAGCAATCATGCCTTTGGAAACAAACTGCTGCTCACAAAACTCCCGGACAAGGACAGCATACTGGTCGGGTGGTATCTCTCTTGGGATGGTAAGCACCCACCGCCTTGCAAGCTGGGAGTTCCATTGCTTTTCCACCGCTTCGGCGGCGTTCCATAAAGTATTGCGGTCTGCATACGACCGTGGGGCGTTTGCCGGGAGCAGAATTTCATTGTGGACAATACCACGCTTTTCCGGGTAGTGCTTCACTTGCTGGTCGTATTCACAGAACAGCTTTTCGCCGCTTTGGTAAGCAGCGGCGGCAACCGCAGACTGCCGCTGGCTGCGCTGAACAATCGTGATTTCGTTGTGTGGGCAGGACATTTCGTGTCCCTCCTTTCGGTAATTGGTGGATGGGGTGGCGTTTTACCACCTCATTTCGGGCAGAAAAAAGGCAGGCAACCTTTTTCAGATTTCCTGCTTGGTGTGCCGCTGTGTGGGCGGCGGGTATTAAGTTGTAAAAGTTCGGGACAAGTTGACCCGATGTGTGAGTGGCAAACTGGAAGTTCTTACGCTTATCAATACCCCCACGTCATTAACTTCCATTCTCCACCTTCACACCGTGCAAGCCACCATGACCAAGTGTATTCTTCGTTCGCCTCCCATGCACCGCCGCCGTTTTTTGGCGAACGGAAACTACTTTTAAATGCAATACATTGCGTAAAGGCTTCTTTATTATCTTCCGTTCTTAAATCATTCATCCATTCAATGTTATCTGCATTGTTGCATTCTTCATCTGGCATATAAGAAAGGCTATGCAATTCACAGCCCTCAAACGAAGCGAACTGCTTTTTTATAATCTCAATGGCAGAATCTATTTCTTCTTTTGAATAAACGGAAGATGCTCCATAATCAATTTCCACTTTTGATGTATCGCCGTTCTTTCCGCATCCGGCAAAGAGAAGAACCAGCACAATGCAAAGCGTTACGGTTATAATCTTTTTCATAGTGAATACCTCCAACTCCCGATTTCTCATTGACTTCATTATACTTTATTCGACCCTCAAAGTACAGAGAGCTTTTGTAAAACTTGTCGGCTGGGAACAGCTTACAACGCAAGGTGTCCCCAGATGGCAAGTCCACAAAAGGGTAGCTGGCGGCAGCCAGCGCAGGGGAAGCGTAGCGTCCCCTGTTTGATTTGGAGCAGACCATGACTGCGGAAAA
>NZ_QUHY01000091.1:0-1320 GCF_003479865.1 Blautia sp. AM47-4 | reverse complement strand
TCTGTTTCAGCGATTGTCTTTGTAACCCATGTACGAGTAGCTTCGGCAGGGAGATTGTCTTTATTATAGAAGCCTGCATAATACTTCCATGTAAATTCCGCACCTGCTAAAGAAGCGCTCCCTTGCGGATTGTCTTTCTGTGTTTCCATATCAATCTTGAAAAGCTCAATCAAAGTGTCCGTTACTTTTGGCGTATCAGATACTTTCAATGTTGCTGTCTTTCCAGCTTCAACCTTTAAGGAATATACAGTTTTATCCACTTTATATCCTGCTGGTGCGGATAATTCCTTGATATAGACTGTGCCTGCTTTTACCTCTACAATATCTGTATTTCCGTTTTCATCAGTCGTAAGGGGAGCAAGCTGTTTCGTGCAGTCCTTATCAGAAAAGACACCATAGGTTGCACCTGCAATAGAGTAATTCCCGTTACCGTCTGTAATGCTAGTATTACTGGAAGTCTTTTGTAATTTCGCATTTCCGACATTCAGCTTCGCCCAGAATTGTCCCAATTCCTGCCCCTCGCCAGATAGATATAACCGCCACATTCATAGCGTCCTTTATTCTCTTTGACAAAGGCTTTCGCACCAGAGAAAACTTCGTCCTGCGTAGCCTTTGGAATTTCATCATAAGAAGCTCGCACGTTATCACATTGCCAGCCAAGATGTACGCTCAATCTCTGCCAGACTACAAGCTGTCTTAAAAGGTAAGCGTGATTTTTGCTTATTCCGCTGTGGCTGTCTGTGTACTGTTTTACATATTCGATAGATAAGGCAACGTCGCTTATCTGGTCGGCACTCATGCGTGAGCTTGCGTCAGCTCTGGTCTTGTAACCGTTCTTAAAGTCTGTGTTAATATCAATACAGTAAGCGTCCTCGCCCTCAACGGTCAAATGTCCCTCATTAAAGGTAGAACCAATCGAACCGTCATTCATTACTTTTTCAACGATACCGACACGCTCTTTTGACTCCGTCCAGTATTGCTTACTTTCTGCATGAACGGGTGTAGTCGGTAAAGCAGTAACGACAGTCGCAAGAGCTAAAAAGCCCGTACACAATCGTTTCCATGTCTTTTTCATAGTTTAATGCTCCTTTCATTTTTGGTAATAAAATAGCCGTCCAATAAGAACGGCTGGAAATAGAAAAGGAACGTCATTTTAGGCGTTCCATAGTCTATAAGTTATTCAATTTTTTCTTGTTTCAATACTGATGTGCTGTACCATATCTTTGCATATCTAGGAAAACTTGCGTATCAAGGCTCATTCGTTAGTAGTAAATAAGTAGTAAATTGATGTGTTTGTTTCCTTGAAAATGCTGATAGATA
>NZ_QUHY01000090.1:0-1379 GCF_003479865.1 Blautia sp. AM47-4 | reverse complement strand
GCAAGGTGTCCCCAGATGGCAAGTCCACAAAAGGGTAGCTGGCGGCAGCCAGCGCAGGGGAAGCGTAGCGTCCCCTGTTTGATTTGGAGCAGACCATGACTGCGGAAAATCACAGCCCTCCGGCGAGGAGCCTTCGGAGAACGCAATGCACCAACCTCTGGGTGGTGTATAATTGCGCCCTTAGTAAACTAAGGGGTTTCCGGCTTCTCCCGTTCCAGCAGTTTTTTCAATAGTTCCTGCGTGTCCTGTCTGTGAAAAATGAGTTTCAACAACAGCATGACATCATCATCTGTCAGGCGTTCCGGCTCTTGCAGAAAACTTTCCAGCATACCGCCACGAGTACAGAGCCGGTGCGTCCGTTCCTTTCGGGTAAGCTGCTTTAACTGGTGCTGCAATGCCTTTTCATCATTGATTGCTTTCCGCAGTTTCTTTTCGCTATTCTCCAGCTCCCGGTTTAGCTTTTCCAGCTTTGAGGTATCAGGCAAGGGCAGCGTCCCCCTTTCCCGGTATCAGTACATAAATCCGGTTTGGTTCTCCAACGCCCTGACGCACCCGCATGATAAGTCCGGCGGTTTCCAGTTCATTCAATGAACGTTTGACCGTCATGGGACTGCGGGACAGGACTGCTGCAATGGCTGTGACAGGGAAGCAGACAAACAGGATTCCGTTCTCGTCCTCCTGCCCTTTGGATAGCATAGCGTCCAGCATCCGGCAGTACATGACCTTTGCGGTGCTGCTGACTGGAAATCCTGTCAACGCTATGGGAAATGGCATACATGGCGGCAATGGTGTGTCTATCGTCATAAATTCAAAATTCATTCGGTGTGTTCCTCCTTTTTCTTGGCTCGTTTGGATAAATAACGGGGGCAGTCAATCACAACCGCCCGGAAGCTCTGCTTGCACCCATGCTGGCATCTCCGGCATAATTCGTTGTAAGTGACACGCCCCCGGTCATTGAGGTAAAAAGAAAGCTCATGCTTCCTCTTTTTGCTCATTCTCGGCATATTGCGCTTCCTCCCGTTTTAGTGTATGGTTTCGGGGCGATTTTCGGCAAAATTACAGCCATAGAGCCCCCTAAAATCTCCCGAAGTATCAGCGATAGGGTAGACTGTCCCCCTATCAGATTGTCGTGTTTCGGTATCATTTCGGTGTCAGTTCGCCAGTTCTCCCCGGTGTCGTTCCTCCCCTGAATCTCACAGCGGCGTATCGCTCCCTTTGGTATGCTCGTTTCGGTCAGGGTTCCTCCATATCCCTGCCAAAAGTCATGGCACTACATCGCCGGGGAAGCATATCCCACACAGGCTGGTCATTCGATTGGAATAATCCATCGATGAACTACCTGTATCATAGAACATTTTTGTGCCCTGTGCCGTATGTCC
>NZ_QUHY01000009.1:0-143301 GCF_003479865.1 Blautia sp. AM47-4 | reverse complement strand
CGGGAAGGGATAAACGCTGAAGGCATCTAAGCGTGAAGCCCCCCTCAAGATGAGATATCCCATTCGAAAGAAGTAAGACCCCTTGAAGACGACGAGGTAGATAGGGCAGGGGTGGAAGTGCCGTAAGGCATGGAGCTGACTGTTACTAATCGGTCAAGGGCTTGACCTGAATGGTTGTGTTCACAAGATGGAATGATAGATGTGTAGTGTATGCGGTTTTGAAGGTATATCAAATATCTTCAATTAAATAATCCTCGATAGCTCAATGGTAGAGCATTCGGCTGTTAACCGAAGGGTTGTTGGTTCGAGCCCAACTCGGGGAGTGAATGAGACCTGCAGGGATCCTGCAGGTCTTTTCGTATATTGAGTTGCCCTGTGTGATGTGATACAATAAGGCGTAGCTACTGTAAACGATGAAGGAGAAAAGAAAGATGAATGAAAGTTATACCAGTTTTGCCCAGGTATATGACATGTTCATGGACAACGTGGACTATCCTGCCTGGAGCAAATATCTGATTCAGCTTTTAAAAGAATATCAGGTGGAAGACGGACTGGTGCTCGATCTTGGCTGTGGAACGGGAAACATGACCGAGCTGCTCGCCAAAGAGGGCTACGATATGATCGGCGTGGACAATTCTGAGGATATGCTCGAGATTGCCAGTGAAAAACGCGCCGAGTCCGGCTTAAACATTTTATATCTGCTTCAGGATATGCGGGAATTTGAGCTCTACGGAACCGTGAAGGCGGTTGTGAGCATCTGCGATTCCATCAACTATATTCTGGAGGAAGACGATCTGCGGGAAGTCTTCTCACTCGTCAACAATTATCTGGATCCGAAGGGCATGTTTATTTTTGATTTGAATACCAAGTATAAATATGAACAGATGGGTGAGACTACGATTGCGGAAAACCGCGAAGAGGCAAGCTTCATCTGGGATAATTACTATGACCCGGAGGAAGAGATCAACGAATATGAGCTTGCCATTTTCATCCCGGAGGGAGAAGATTCCGATCTGTACCGTAAATTTGAGGAGGTACATTATCAGAGAGCGTACGATCTTGCGACGATCCGCCGCTTATTGGAAGAGGCAGGCATGGAGTTTGTGACGGCCTACGATGCATTCACAAAGGATGCGCCGAGACCGGAGAGCGAACGTATTTATGTCGTAGCAAGAGAAAAAGGAAAAAGTGAGAAATAGGAGAGAAACATGGATTATATTGTAAGAGCAACAGCGGCAGACGGACAGATTCGTGCGTTTGCAGCGACAACAAGAGAAACCGTAGAGACAGCACGCCAGGATCACAACACGAGCCCGGTTGCAACCGCAGCGCTGGGCCGCCTTCTGACGGCAGGTGCAATGATGGGCGTTATGATGAAGGGAGATAAAGACCTTCTGACCCTGCGCATCCATGCCGGCGGACCGCTGAACGGCATTACCGTAACAGCAGATTCCAAAGGAAATGTAAAAGGTTACGTCGGAAACCCGGACGTCGTGATTCCGGCCAACAAAAAAGGAAAACTTGACGTGGCAGGTGCTGTCGGCGTCGGATTCATGGATGTCATCAAAGACCTGGGACTGAAAGAGCCGTACGTCGGACAGTGCGTTCTGCAGACGAGTGAGATCGCAGAGGATCTGACCTACTATTTTGCAACGAGTGAGCAGGTTCCGTCCAGCGTCGGACTCGGTGTGCTGATGAACAAAGACAATACCGTCCGTCAGGCCGGCGGCTTTATCATTCAGCTGATGCCGTTCTGCGATGAGAAAGTCATTGAAAAACTGGAGCAGCGTCTGGCAGAAGTCAATTCCGTTACCGCATTCCTTGACGAGGGCCTGACTCCGGAGCAGATTCTTGAAAAACTGCTTGGAGACATGGACCTTGTGATCAACGATACCGTGCCGACCCAGTTTTACTGCAACTGCAGCCGTGAGCGTGTATCGAAAGCGCTGATAGCGGTCGGAAGAAAAGAACTGAACGAGATGATTCAGGAAGCAAAACCGGTGGAGCTGAAATGCCATTTCTGCAACAGCGCCTATGAATTTTCTACCGAGGATCTGAAAGAATTATTGCGTAAGAGCAAATAACAGTACTGTTTCAGGCGAAACGGAGGCTGTGAGAGCTTCTGTTTGCAGAAAATCTGTAACAGGGAACCAGATAGTGGAGGAAGAAAGAGATGAAACAGGGATTCGTAAAAGTTGCCGCCGCTTCCTGTGCGGTAGTGGTAGCGGATGTCAGAGAAAATACGAGAGTCATTCTGGAAACGATTCATAAAATGGAGGGCGAGGGAGCAAAGGTGATGGTGCTCCCGGAGCTGGCTCTTACCGGCTACACCTGTAGTGACTTATTCTGGCAGAGTCAGATGATTGATGCGGCGAAAGAAGGATTAAAGGAAATTGCCGATGGCACGAAAGAGACCGATGCGCTGATTTTTGTCGGACTGCCGTGGGAACAGGGCGGAAAGCTGTTCAATGTAGCCGCTGCGCTTTGTCACGGAGAGCTTCTCGGTGTTGTGCCGAAAAAGTATCTGCCGAACTATAATGAATTTTATGAGCTGCGTCATTTTGCGCCGGGAAAAGAAGCGGTGACAACAACGGAATTTTTTGGAAAAGAGGTTCCGTTTGGCATGAATCTGCTCTTCCAGTGTGAAAAAATGCCGCGTCTTAAAGTTGCAGCAGAGCTCTGTGAGGATCTCTGGACTCCAAATCCGCCGAGTGTGGCGCATGCGCTTGCAGGTGCGACAGTGGTCGTAAATCTTTCTGCCAGTGATGAAATGGTTGGAAAAGACAGTTACCGGAGAAGCCTTGTGAGCGCACAGTCGGCGCGTCTGATCTGCGGCTATATATACGCGACAGCAGGCGAGGGCGAGTCGACGACAGATCTTGTCTTTGGCGGACAGCATCTGATTGCTGAAAACGGAACCATTCTTGCCGAGGCAAAACGATTTGAGAATCAGATCATTTGCGCAGATCTCGACGTGGATCGTCTGACAAGTGAGCGCAGAAGGATGACCACGTATCCGGAGCAGAGAACCGATGGATATCAGGTCGTTCGATTTTCATTGGCAATAGAAGAGACAAAGCTGACCCGCTACTTCGATCCGCGACCGTTCGTACCGTCAGACAAGCATAACCGCGATCAGCGATGCGATGAAATTTTAAATATCCAGGCTATGGGACTGAAAAAACGTCTGGCGCATACCCATTGCCAGAGCGCAGTCATCGGTATTTCCGGCGGACTTGATTCGACGCTGGCGCTGCTCGTAACGGCAAGAGCATTTGATCTGCTTGGGATTCCGAGAAAGCAGATTCTGTCTGTGACGATGCCGTGCTTTGGGACGACGGACCGTACGTATCAGAATGCCTGTGAGCTGACAAGATGTCTTGGCGCAACCTTAAAAGAGATCGATATTAAGGAGGCAGTCAATCTTCATTTCCGCGATATCGGACAGAATCCGGAGAAACACGATGTGACGTATGAAAACGGACAGGCGCGTGAGAGAACGCAGATTCTGATGGATCTTGCCAACCAGTCCGGCGGTATGGTTATCGGAACGGGTGATCTTTCCGAGCTGGCACTTGGCTGGGCAACGTACAATGGCGACCATATGTCGATGTATGCCGTCAATGCGTCCGTACCGAAAACCCTGGTGCGCCATCTGGTGCAGTATTATGCGGACACCTGCGGGGAAAAAGCACTTTCCGATATCCTTCTGGATGTGCTCGACACGCCGGTCAGCCCGGAACTGCTGCCGCCGAAAGATGGTGTCATTTCTCAGAAAACAGAAGATCTCGTCGGACCGTACGAGCTTCATGATTTCTTCTTATACTATATGCTGCGTGTGACGTACGAACCGCTCAAGATTTACCGTGTGGCAAAACTTGCATTTGCCGGTGTCTACGATGATGCGACGATCTTAAAATGGCTGAAAACGTTCTACTGGAGATTTTTCGCGCAGCAGTTCAAACGCTCCTGCCTGCCGGATGGCCCGAAGGTCGGAAGCGTTGCGGTATCCCCGCGCGGCGACCTGCGTATGCCGAGTGATGCGTGCGTGAAGCTCTGGAGAGAGGAACTCGACCAGCTGTAAAAAACAAAACAGGAAATACGGAAAGAAACAAAGATAATCCAAATTGGTGCAGGGAATCAAATTTTGAGATGCACGACAGAAAAAAGGCTTCGGAGCAGAAGAATGCTTCGAGGCCTTTTTGCATGGAAAGATCAGGATTCTGCGGAGGAAGGATTTTGAGCCTGTTCGAGCGCCTGATTGATCGCGGAGACGAGCAGTTCGGAGGTGTAGCGGTCGTCCTCTCCGTAGATGAGGCCTTCCGTCGTCTGATTCACATAGATCTGGCTTGCGATGGAATCGAGCGCGGGCTCCATGAGCGGATACATGGCGGCGGTGGTTTCACTTAAGTTATTCAGTGAAATCGCGGTGATGCGGTCCTGCTCAACATTGACCTGCACATCGAAGGTCTGGTCGCCGAGGGAGATCGTGGAGGTGTAGATGCCGGGAATGTAGCGTGCATTTTCGGCGGAAGCAGCAGTGGTGACAGAAGGTTTTTTCGCAGAATCCTTCTTCCCGGAGAACATGATCAGAAACACCACGAGAAGAATCAGCGCGAGAGCAAGAAAAACAGCGGTGTAAACCACTTCTTTCATATGTAGTACAACAATTTTCGTTTTGGAACTCATGGGCGGGCACACTCCTTTTTGAAAAACCGTCTGTGAGCGGACGAGGGCGAACGGACGGGCGTTTTTACTATAATGTATGTAAAAGAAAAATCGTTTATGAAAAAAAGTGTCTGAAAAATCATTTCCGCAAGCTGCAAGTAATCTTTGGACAGTCTTTCTTCTGCCCGAAAATTAGTATATAATGTAATCGGTCACGATAACAAACTTCAGGGAGAGTCGGGAAAAGAGGAGGGGAAAGATGAAAAAAAGAAAAATCAGAAGGACCATGGGCGTTTTTTTTACTACTTTTTTGCTTCTGCAGATTATTTTACTGTTTCTGTACAAAGCGTTTATTGTTGATATTGCTAAAAAAAATGAGGAAAACCTGGTGGAAAATACGCTGCAGATTTATCATAATACGATGGAAGGTGTATTGGAACGCTTGGATGATAACCTGGATCTTTTACTGGGATATCGACTGCTTTTGACACAGCTAAATGGAGAAAATAACCTGGAAAAAGTGAAAGCGCAGTATAAAATGCTTCAGATTCTAAAGGAAAGATGTAAAGACACAAAGGAAGCGGATGCCTATGCAGTTGTTAATTGTAAAGACAACAGTATCCTGATTCAGAGAAATGGAAATATAACATATGATACAATAAAAGATATCAAAAAGTATCTTCAAAAGCGTAATACGTTTGATAAAACTCCTACATCCGGCTGGACTTCTACTGTTATGGGGGCGCAGGTGTATCTGGTAAAATATTATAATTATGGTGCAAATACGATCGCTGTATTGATATCAGAAAAAAGACTGGACTCCTTGTTAAACTATAATGATATGTCCATCAAAGAGGCAGCATTTTATCTTACAGACAAAAAAGGGGAAATTCTGTGCGCTTCAGGAAAAGATTGGGCATATGGAGAAGAAATAGAGAATCTGCAGAAACAGGATCCATCCATCAGTATCTATCAGGGATCTGTTCTGGAAGATGCATATCAGATGTATTACAGTGTAAAATCATCCGAGTATGCCGCATATTCTACCTCCGGTATCGTTATTTTTGGATTTTTAGTACTGTCTTTGCTTTTCTTTGGAACAATTGTCTGGTATATGCAAAAAGAAATCTTCCGGCCGATTGCAGACCTGTTCTGGGTGTCCAGAAAAATTCACAGTGGAGATTTCAGGGCAAGAGCGGAATATAATACAAACAGCTACGAAATGGAAGAAGTAAAACAGGCATATAATGATATGGTACAGACGATTCTTGAAATGAGGGTGCAAAAGTACGAACAGGAACTTCGAATGAAGGATGTGCAGCTGAAGTATATCCATATGCAATTAAAACCACATTATTTCCTGAATGCTTTATCAACCATTAACAGCATGGTTTATCAGCACGAGGAAGAGAATGTCCATACCTTTATTCAGGCATTTTCACAGAACATCCGTTATATGTTTCGAACTGGTCTGCATACCGTTCCGCTGCAGGATGAAATAAAGAATGCCGAGGGATATCTGGAAATGCAGCGACTCATGTACCGGGATTGCTTTTATGTCTATATGGATGTACCGGAAGAACTGCAGCAGTATCCGGTGCCGCAGATGATTCTGCATACATTTTTGGAAAATATATTTAAGCACGTGATCAGTATTGATTCGTTCACTACGGTTCTGATTCAGGCATTGTGGAGCTTCTCGGGGAAGGAAGTTTACTTAAAACTGGAACTATATATATCGCAGGGTCAATTTTCGCAGGAAATACTGGACTTTGTGAATAAAGATATGGAAATAACAGAAAAAAAAGATGGAAGTGGAATTGGAATAAAAAATGTAAAAGAGGTTCTGAAGATGATGTACGAGCAGGATCATCTTCTGTATTTGGAGAATCTGGAACCGGAAGGAACCAAAATAACCATATGGATTCCGAAAACACTGAAATGTACAGATGAGGAGAAAGACGAAGAGAGATGAATTTGCTGATTGTAGATGATGAAATTGTGACAACGCAGGTATTGGAAGAACAGCTGGATCGCGCGTTACTTTCTATTGACCAGATCTATGTGGCCTACAATACTTCTATGGCCAGAGATATTTTGCAAAAAAACAAAGTGGAACTGATTTTATGCGATATTGAAATGCCAAAGGAGAACGGGATTCACTTTCTGGAATGGGTACGAGAACAGAAAATCCAGACAGAGGTTATCTTTCTGACCAGCCATGAAAAATTTGAATATGCCTATGGAGCTGTACAGAATGGTGCGGCAAACTATCTGCTGAAGCCGATTGACATGAATAAAATCAATCAGGCATTGCTTCGTGTGACAGAAAAAATAGCCTGGAAACAAAAAACGGAGGAAATCCGGGAATATTGGAAGATCGGAAAAAGAAAGATGGTGCGATATTTCTGGACAAGAGTATTGCTGGAACCCGGTGTGCAAAAACAGGGACTCGAGGAGGAAATAAAGCAACAGGGGATAGCGGAAGAAATTCAGGAAAAATATTGTGTTGTGATTCTTCATTTTGCCAGTGGCAAACTGGACTTCGGGAAAGAAAAGGAACAGGAATCCATTTATAAATTTGCAATGGAAAATATTCTGGCAGAAGCATTCACAGAAAAAATCAAAATGGAAAATGTGATCTGCTGGGAAGAGAATACGGGGACCTATCTTGGAATTCTGTCGGAATTTTCGGAAAAGGAGACGAAGGAGAGAGCGGCACGGGTCAGAAAGATATTTGAAAAATATTTTCCTGATGCATTGCAGATCGGATACATTTCCCCGAGTGTTCCTTTTTATGAAGCAGGTTTGGAAAAAGAGAAAATAATGGAATATGACAAAACGCATATTTATGACGAAGGGGAAATAAAAGAATTTATGGCATTGCTTCGAGAAAAAGAGGCTTCCGGACATATTCTGGACGAAGATTATATCCTGCAGTGTCTGAACAAGGGTTCCAGGGTAAGTACACTGGAATATTTACAAAAAACGCTGCAGCATGTAAAGCAAACGATGCATTCCGTAGAAGGATTTCGCAATTTTCAAGTGGAACTGACACAGCTTGTAAGCAAATATCTCCATGATAAAAAGGAAAATATGAACAGCGTGATTCGTGATCCGATCTATCTGAAACTGGATATGAATGCTGTTAAATCAGAATTCTCTATGGTGCAGTGGATGACCTGGCTGATGAATAAGGTATTTGATCTGACACAGGAGGAACGGAAGGAAAAAACAGAAAAAAGGATCACAGATCAGGTAATTGATTATATCAGAGAACATTATACGGAAGATATTAACAGAAATACGCTTTCGGAGAGGTTTCATTTTTCGCCGGAATACATTGGAAAAATGTTCCGGAAGGATATCGGAACGTCGTTGAATGATTATATTAATTCCCTGCGCGTGGAAAAAGCGAAACATTTGCTGGAAAACACCAATACAAAGGTGATTGATATTGCGCTGGAAGTCGGATTTGATACTCTTCCGTATTTCTCATCTGTATTTAAAAAATATACGGGAGTTTCACCGGCAGAGTTTCGGAAAAAAGAATAGATATCTTAAAAACGAAAGTTTTGTACTTTTTTGTGTAAGAACTTTCGTTTTTTTTGCGCTATGATAAGTCTATCAAAAGGAACCGGAAAGAAGAAAGGAGAAACAAATGAAGAAAAAGATTTTGGCGATTTTGATGGCTACCCTGACAGTAGGATCTCTGCTGAGCGGATGTGGTGGAGCACAGAGCAGTGATGCAAACGGAAATCAGGAGAGCAGTAAGCAGGAAAGCAGCGACAGCGAAGAACCGGCAGAGGTTGTATTTGCGTACATGACGCAGAACAATATCCCGGAGTCATCAGAACTGGAAAGAATTCAGAACCTGATCAACGATTATACAGTAGATAAGATCAATACAAAGGTCAAGCTGGTACTGTTTTCCAATTCTGATTATATGAATCAGGTGAATCTGATGCTGGCATCCGGAGAACAGCTGGATTTGTTTCAGGCCTATAATACGTCGCATCTGAAATATATTCAGGATGGAACAGCGCTGGATATTACAGAGTATCTGGACAGTGACCTGAAAGAAACAACAGAAACTCTTTACGATGGTTTTCTGGCACCGACAACGGTAGAGGGAAAAACATATGGAATTCTGAATATGGGTTCCAACTATGTACCGGGTGGATTTACCTATCGTGAAGATATTACCGAGGAACTTGGAATCGATATGAGTCAGGTTACCAAACCGGAAGACTTGACAGCAGTGTTTGCAAAGGTAAAAGAAGCTTATCCGGATATGACAATCATTGATCCAAACAGAGCGAATGCGTTATTTGAAAGCTACCTGGGAAAGATTGCTAAAATTGATCCATTAGGTGACAATATTGCCTCATCCGTTTCCGGTGTGGCTTATCAGGACAATGCAACTGTAGTGGATATGTATGAAACGACAGATTTCAAAGAACTGTGCGAACTGACCAGAAGCTGGTTTGAAGCTGGTTATTATGCAAGTGATGCAGCTACTACAACAGCAACTACTGCAGAATTACTGATGTCCGGCAACTGCTTTGGCACATTCTGTGGCTTGGGTAATCCGAAGATTGCGCAGCAGTATACAAACAACTATGGTCATCCGTTTGAAAATGTACAGATCAGTGATTCGATGATCTGGTCTGGAAACGGCGGAGCATGGATGGTAAATTCCGGCTGTAAAGATCCTTCGGCAGCCTGCAAATTTATGAACCTGCTGTACACGGATGCATATGTAGACAACCTTCTGGTCTATGGAGAAGAAGGGGTGGATTACAAATTGGATGAAAATGGTTGTGCAGTAGCACCGGATGGATATACGGATCTGAACAGTGTAGCCTATACCGATAATATGAACTACTATTTCTGGGGAAATAAATGGCTGACCTATCCGGTTGTAGGCGGTCTGTATGGAGAAGAAAAAGAGACAAACAAGCAGCAGAATTATGATGGAGATCATTCAAACTATTATGGTTTCCTTTACGACTACAGTGATAAAGAAGCAGAATATACCGCATGCCTGAACATTGTAGAAGAGTATAAAAAATCTCTGTGGGTTGGTGCAGCAGATGTAGATACAACACTTGCCGAGATGACAAAACGACTGAAAGCAGCTGGTATGGATGACCTGATTCAGGCAAAGCAGGAGCAGCTGGATGCATGGATGAGTAGCAAATAGGAAAGACTTTAAAAAAGAAAAGGCTGCGGAAATTTACCGCAGCCTTATTTATCAAAAAGGGAGTCGAATTATGACGAAAAGTGAGAAAAAACATGCCAGTAAAAATACATTAGCATTACTGTTGATTGCATTACCGGGTATTACATATCTGATCATTAATAACTATATTCCTATCATTGGAACCTTTATTGCGTTCAAAAAGTTCAGTTATGCAAAAGGAATCTGGGGAAGCCCGTGGTGTGGACTGGATAACTTTAAATTTTTGTTCCTGACAGATGATGCATGGGTCATTACGAGAAACACATTGTTATATAATCTGGCGTTTATCGTGATCGGAACCGTAGTTTCTGTGATTTTTGCAATCCTGCTGCATGAGCTGGGAGAACTGTTACGCGGAAAGTTTTTCCAGTCCGTGCTGTTGTTTCCACACTTACTGTCATGGGTTGTAACGGCGTATCTGGTATACGCGTTATTGGGAAGTACAACCGGTTTTGTGAACAATACAATTTTAGATGCGCTGGGGAAAAAAGGCGTAGACTGGTATACTGCAAAAGCTGCATGGCCGTTTATCCTGGTTATTGTATATCTTTGGAAGAATGCAGGATATAATGCGATCGTTTATATGGCAGGTATTGCAGGCATTGATAAGGAAATTTATGAAGCGGCAAAGATTGATGGCGCTTCTAAATTGAAACAGATTACGGCCATTACACTTCCGCTTCTGAGACCAACCATTGTTATTATGACATTGATGGCGATCGGCCGTGTATTCTATTCTGACTTTGGTTTGTTCTATCAGGTACCAATGAATGCAGGAACCCTGTTTTCTACGACGCAGACGATTGACACGTATGTCTATCGTGGTTTGATGGAACAGGGTAATGTAGGAATGTCTTCGGCAGCAGGTGTATATCAGTCATTGGTTGGTTTTGCACTGGTCATGATTGCAAACTTTATTGTACGGAAAAAAGATCCGGAAAACGCATTGTTCTAGGAGGCAGGATATGAAAAAGACAGTCAGCGATGAAAAACGATTTATTGCAATAGCAACAGTTATTTTAGTGGTAATCAGTATTGTGGCGTTGTTTCCGATGATTCTTCTGGTGGTTGCGTCCTTTACCGATGAAAATGAACTGATTACAAACGGATATCAGATTTTGCCGAAGAAACTCAGCCTGGAAGCATATACCTACATGGTAAAACAGGCAGCAACAATCGTAAGATCGTATCTTGTTACGATTGGAACAACCGTTGTCGGAACCGGATTAAGCGTATTACTGACGACTTCGATCGCATATCCGATGGCACGAAAAACATTCAAATATAGAAACGCATTATCCTTTTTTGTATATTTTACCATGCTGTTTAATGGAGGACTGGTGCCACAGTATATTATGTGGACAACATTTTTCCATATTAAAGATACGTATGCAGCACTGATTTTTCCGAATCTTCTGATGACAGCATTCAATATTTTCCTGGTAAGAAACTATTACAGCAACAGCCTGCCGGAAGCATTATATGAAGCTGCACAGCTGGACGGAGCGTCAGAGCTTGGAATTTTCACCAAAATTGTATTTCCGTTGTCGAAGCCGGTAGTTGCCACCATTGGACTGTTTACAGGTCTTTCCTACTGGAACAGCTGGACCAATGCTTTATATTACGTACAGGATCCAAAATATTTTGGTATTCAGAATCTTCTGATGCGTATCATGAAAAACATTGAATATCTGCGAAGCGGAGCATCAGAGCTGGCGGCCGAAGGACAGGCAGTTTCGCTTCCGGGAAACTCCATCCGAATGGCACTGGCATTTGTCGGAATTTTACCAATCATTATTATTTACCCGATGCTTCAGAAATATTTTATCAAAGGTGTGGTTGTCGGCGCTGTAAAAGGCTGACAGAAAGGAGAAACAGATGGCAGCATATGTACATTGCAATTTTCACTCCTGTATCCTGCGGATGCAGGTAGATGTTTCGATTCTGCTTCCGGAAAAAGAGCGAATGGAAGATGTAGAGCAGGGAAAAAAGGGAGAGACTTTCGGGAAAAACAAAAAATATCAGACCCTGTATCTGCTGCATGGATTTACAGGAGACCATCTTTCGTATCTGAGGACCTCCAAGATTGAGCGTTATGCAGATGAGCATCAGATTATGGTGGTTATGCCAAGCGTATATAACAGCGCCTATACGGATATGAAATACGGACTGGATTATTTTTCTTATCTGACAGAAGAACTGACAGATTTTGTGGAGAGAAATTTCCCGGCAGCAACAAAGCGGGAAAACCGTTTTATTGCAGGAATGTCGATGGGAGGTTACGGTGCCTATAAATGGGGACTTACCTGTCCGGAAAAATTTGCGGCAATCGGAGGCGTTGCGGGATCTTATCATGCAGAATATCGTTATCAGGGAAAGGTAAATACGGTATCCACTCTTTGTGAAGCGTTATATGGCGATCCGCCTGCAATTACACCGGAGGTTCATGATGTTTTTACACTGTTGAAAAACCGGAAAGAAGAAGGAAGAGATATTCCAAGATTGTATACCTGCTGTGGTACAGAGGACAGACGACATCAGGATTCGGTAGATCTGAAGGAGTTTGCGGATCAGCTGGGCGTTCCGCTGTTGTTTGAAGAGGGTCCGGGAAGGCATGATGATATTTTCTTTGATGAGTATATTCAGAAGATTCTGGACTGGATGAACTTTGCGGGAAAATCAGTAGAAGAGTAAAATCTGCAGAGTATAAAGTGGGGCTTGCAGATTGCAGAGATGATTTTTCAAACACGCGCTAAGCGAAAACACTACAAAATATGGAGTTATTTAGGAGATAAAAATCTATATTTGTAGAAATTTTTCTTAGTGCGGCAGCCCCACGGGAAATACAGGGAGAAGAGGAAAATGGAGATAGAAAAAGCAGCTGTAGCCGGAACACTGGAATCCAGCGATTGTATGGTTACGGTAGAAGATGGGGATGGCAACATAGATCTGGTACTGGAAAGTACAGTGATTCATCAGTATGGAAATCAGATCCGTCATGTGGTTCTGGATACTCTGGAAAATCTGGGAGTTCAGAACGTAAAAATTAAGATTGTAGATAAAGGAGCTCTGGACTGCACCATCCGTGCAAGGGTGGAAGCTGCGGTATACCGTTCCGCCGGGCAGTCGGAGCAGCTGCCATGGGGAGGTGCGATCCGATGAGAGACGCAAAAAAACGATTACGTCGTACCATGATGTTTTTAAACGCACAGAAGCCGGGACTGATTAAAGATCCCTATATTTATGGAGCAGATTCTCTGATGTTGGATCTGGAAGATGCAGTGGCAGAAAATCAGAAGGACGCGGCCAGATTTTCCCTGTTTCATGCACTTCGCACGATTGATTATCATGGAGCGGAACGGATTGTACGTATCAATGGCCTGGACACACCTTTCTGGAAGGAAGATATCCGTTGCGCAGTAGCCGGTGGATGTGATGGCATCCGGATTCCGAAGACAGAGACAGCACAAGATGTAAAGATAGTGGAGCAGCAAATTTTAAAGGCAGAGAATGAGTTTGGCAGACCGGAGAACAGTACCTTAATTATGGCAGCGATAGAATCGGCAAGAGGTGTGGTGAAGGCGTTAGAAATTTGCGAGGCTTCGAAAAGGTTGTTTGGTATCGCACTGTCCGGTGGAGATTACACGAAAGATCTGCATACCCACATCACGGGAACCGGAATAGAACTGATGGGAGCAAGACAGCAGCTTGTCATCGCTGCACGGGCAGCAGGTGTACAGTGTTTTGATACCGTCTATACAGATTTGGAAAACGAAGAGGGCTTTCGGGAAGACGTCAATACGATTCACCTGATGGGCTTTGATGGGAAATCGATTATCAATCCAAGACAGATTCGTATTGTACATGAAATTTTTACGCCGAAAGAAAAAGAGATTATTTTTGCGGAAAAAGTAGTCCGTGAGATTGACAGCAAAAAGGCACAGGGAATCGGTGTGTTTACTGTAGACGGAAAGATGATTGATATTGCGTTTTATGATGGTGCAAAGCGAATCATCGAACTGGCCAAGGCTTCCGGTGTGTACGAGGGGGAACTGTAAAATGAAAAATGCAGTAGGGAGAGAAATTCCCGAGGAAATATTGAAGATAACAGGAAAAGAAGTATTTCACGGAGTGCATTATTATGATGGTTATGAATATCAGAAAGATGGTCCGAAAACCCGCTGCGTGGTGAATTCCGATGGCAGCAAACTGGTGAAAACAATTCATGAGGCACTGGTGAAATGCGAAATCCGGGATGGCATGACAATTGGATTTCATCATCATTTCCGGGATGGTGATCTGGTTGTAAATATGGTGATGGAAGAAATCCATAAAATGGGTATTAAAAATATTACCATTTGTGCCAGCTCTCTTGGGAAAGCGCATGCAGGACTGGTGCCGTACATGGAAGATGGAACGATTACGGGAATCCAGTCTTCCGGTGTGCGCGGTGAGATTGGAAAGGCGATTTCTGAGGGAAAACTGAAAGGGCTTGCAGTGATGCGCTCTCACGGCGGCAGAGTTCGGGCAATCGAAACAGGAGAAGTACACCTGGATATTGCATTTATCGGAGCACCGACGTGTGATGATTATGGAAACTGTCGTGGTATCGGTGGAAAGGCGGACTGCGGAGTGTTGTCCTATGCGATGGTAGATGCTGATTACGCAGACAGAGTCGTAGCAATTACGGACTGTCTGGTTCCGTTTCCTAATTTCCCGGCGCATATTTCCATGACAAAAGTAGACTATGTAGTAGTGGTAGATGCAATTGGAGATCCTAAGAAAATTGCAACAGGTGCAGCAAAACCGACGAAAGATATGAGAAAACTGATGATGGCGGATTACTGTACACGATTTGTAACGTCTACCCCGTACTTTAAAGATGGATTTTCCTATCAGACAGGTGTGGGAGGCGCGTCTATCGCTTCCACCATTTCGCTGGCAAAAATCATGAAGGAACGTGGAATCCGTATGCGTTTCGGTGTCGGAGGTCTGACAAAACCGATGTGTGATCTTCTGGATAACAATCAGGTTGATGTACTTCTGGATACGCAGGATTTTGATCTGGATGCGGTAGAATCAGTAAAAGATATCAGGCATTTCAGAATCAGTGCCGGTGAATATGCAGACCCTTTTAACAAGGGCGCAGTAGTCAACAAACTGGACTTTGTGATTCTGGCAGCACTGGAAGTTGATGTAAATTTCAATTGCAATGTTGTAGTAGGTTCCGATGGCGTTATAACAGGCGCGCAGGGAGGTCATCCGGATACGGCGGCAGGTGCAAAATGCACCATTGTACTGACTCCTTTATTACAGGGAAGAATTCCGGCAATCTGTACGGAAGTAACAACAGTGACAACACCGGGAGAATCTGTAGATGTAGTCATCACGGAATATGGAGTTGCAGTTAACCCACTGCGAAAAGATCTGCTGGAAGCGGTAAAAAACAGTGGACTTCCGCTGAAAACGATAGAAGAACTTCGGGATTTGGCTTACCGGATTGCAGGAGAACCGGAGAAAGTAGAATTTGGCGAACGTGTTGTAGGAATTATTGAAAGCAGAGATGGAACCATCATGGATGTAGTTCGTCAGATTAAACCATTCCGATTTAAAGAGGAAAAGAATATACTCCCGGAGCCAGTACATAAATAAGAGAAGGGAGGGCAGGCAGTGAGTGACTATATGGAAGAAACAGGGGATCCTTTTACCGGGAAAAAGAAAGAGGAACTCAAAAAATTTCTGGAATACATGGGACTTACTTATGATGAGCAGATTACACATTCCATCGTATTGCGAAAAGAGAAAGAAATCATAGCAACTGCTTCCTGCCAGAAAAATATCATAAAATGTGTTGCGGTATCAGAAGCGTATCAAGGACAGAATCTGCTGGCACATCTTATGACATCTCTGATTGAATATTTTTATGGAATGGGAATTTCTCATTTTTTCGGATTTACCAAGCCTCAGAACAAAGAACTGTTTTGTAGTATGGGAATGTATCCGGTGGCACAGACAGAAAAAATTCTTCTTCTGGAAAATGACAAAAACGGACTTGAAAAATTCCTGAAACGATTAAAAAAAGAAACACAGGAACAGCAGAAATGCAAAGTGGAAAACAGACATGAAAACGGTATCGGTGCAGTGGTTATGAATTGTAATCCCTTTACCAGAGGACATGAATACCTGATCCGGGAGGCAGCAAAAAAAACAAATGGCTGCACATTTTTATCCTCTCAGAAGAACAGAGCTTTCTGACAACGAGAGAACGGTATCAGTTGGTAAAAGAAGGAATACAGGAAATTCCAAATGTGATTCTTCACCAGACCTCAGAATACATGATTTCGCCGGCTGTGTTTCCGACATACTTTATCAAAGAAAAAGCGAAAGCCTATGAGATGAATTGCCAGTTGGATATTCAGCTGTTTGGAGAGTGCATTGCACCGGAGCTTAAAATTACAGATCGCTATGTGGGCAGTGAACCGGTCTGCGATGTGACACATACCTATAACCAGTGCTTACGGGAGCAGCTGCCGTGCTATCAGATCCGCTTTCATGAAATTCCCAGAAAAACATATGGAGACCAGATCATCAGTGCATCTGAGGTCAGAAAAAAATATGCGGAAAATCAATTAAAAAGCGTCTGCGGAATGCTTCCGGAAAGTACCTGGCGCTATCTGGAAAGGAAAAAGAATGAAAACGGAAAATAAAGTTTCCTTAGAGCAGGTATTGTGGAGCCGAGAAAAAAGGGTGGCAACGCAGAAAGAGCTTCTTGAAAAATATCCGGGTACGTTAATCTGCTTTATGCTCAATATTCCGGGTCCGGAAAAGGTAAATAAACTTTTCGAAAAGGTCTTTTATGAAGGACTGGAAAAGATACAGAATAAGCTGGAAACGGAAAAAATTTCGACGGAAGTCCGGCTGGTACAAGAAAACATAACCGGATATGAGGGATATTTGGTTGTGAAAGCAGACGGCTGCCGGGTGAAAAAGCTTATGATTGCTTTGGAAGAGACGAAGATTGGGAGACTGTATGATATTGATGTATTGGAAAAAGAAAATACGAAAATCAGCAGAAATGATCTTGGATTCCGGAAAGAAAATGTCTGTTATGCGACAACCCGGCCTGTCAGTGTGGCAGAAGCAGAAAACATTCGATCGAAGAATTGAGAAAAAAGATCTATGATATCATATGGGAAGAGCAGCTACAAAGAGGCGTAGCCGCTGAGATCAGTCAGGCCCTGATGGAAGAAGTGTATACGACACCAAAACCAGGCTTAGTAGACCGGGAGGATACCGGTGCGCATACAGATATGAACTGTCAGACATTTCAAAAGAGTACAGAGGCGATCGCCGAAGATCTGGCGGCAATGTTTGAAGCCGGGTATTCCTGGGAGGCAGATCCGAAGACATTGTTTCCCCTTCTCAGAGAAAGAGGAAAAAAGACGGAAGAAAAAATGTTTGTTGCAACCGGAGGAGTCAATACGCACAAAGGAATCATTTTTACGATTGGCATTCTTGCAGCTGCAGCCGGAATTTCCCTGAGAAATTACGGAAAAATCGAGTCGGAGGATGTTTGCCGGATCAGTCTGGAAATGACAAAAAAAGAGTTGGAACAGGATCTGAGAAAATTAAAACAAAGCTCGGGGATCACGCATGGAGAAAAAATTTACTGCCATCTGGGCGAGAAAGGAGTCCGGGGACTGGCGATGAGCGGATATCCGATTCTGTGTGAACGTACGGTTCCTCATATGAAGCAGTATATAGCAAATAACAGGGATCAAAATCAGATCAATGTACAGATTCTTCTTGAGATTATAGGAGAGCTTACGGACACAAATGTCATCAGCAGAACCAGTGAGAAAGAAATGCGATGGCTGCAAACAGAAGCAAGGGCAATTCTTAAGACAGGTGGTGCTTTTTGCGCGGAGGGTTTGCAAAAAGTGCGAGAACTGAATCAGATTTGTATCCGGAAAAATATGAGTCCGGGAGGAGCTGCGGATTTACTTGCGGCAACGATTTTTTTGTGCCGCATGGAAACCTTGATGGAACGTTTGAAAAGTATAACATAATAAAAATATATGACGCTGTCATTGATCTTAAAATGTACGGTCGCTCTTAATGCTGAATATTTTCAGCTGTTAAGAGCGGCCGTTTACGTTGGAAATATACGGCAGTATTGTCGGAAGAAAATGGTTACTGTTTGCCTGAAGGTTGATTGCATCAAAAAAAGGAGTCTGCTATACTGTAGCTATGTTTATTTTTTTGGCAGAAGTGGATCAGAACAGGAGGAGCGAAACATGAGTCTGCAGTTTATTATGGGAAATTCGGGAGCTGGAAAGTCGAGATATGCGTATCAGAAAATTCTGGCGGAAGCGATGCGCCACCCGGAGAAAACTTATCTGATCATTGTGCCGGAGCAGTTTACAATGCAGAC
This sequence comes from Blautia sp. AM47-4, assembly GCF_003479865.1. Lineage (NCBI taxonomy): Bacteria > Bacillati > Bacillota > Clostridia > Lachnospirales > Lachnospiraceae > Blautia > Blautia sp. AM47-4. The sequence continues at coordinate 124,954 of NZ_QUHY01000009.1, read as the reverse complement.
GCAGAAAGAGCTTGTGTCACTGCATCCGGCGGGCGGTATTTTAAATGTTGATATTTTGAGCTTCCAGCGTCTGGCTTACCGTATTTTTGAGGAGACCGGAGGCAGTCTGTACCCGGTGCTCGAAGAAACGGGAAAGAGTCTTGTGGTAAAACGCGTTGCACAGGAGAAGAAAAAGGAGCTGACGATTCTTGGAAGTACGTTAAAGAGAACCGGCGCAGTTTCGCAGATGAAATCGTTGATTTCCGAGCTGAAGCAGTATCAGATTGCGCCGTCCGAGCTTGATACGTGGGCGGAGGAGACGGGAGAGAAAAAGCTGCTGGCAGCAAAGCTGAAAGACACCGGGGTAATCTACCGTGCATTTGAAGAATATCTGGAAAATCGCTACGTGACGGCGGAGGATGTGCTGGAGGTTCTGGCGGGAAAGCTGGAAGAATCATCACTCATTCGAAACAGTGAGGTACTGGTGGACGGATTTACCGGATTTACGCCAGTACAGATCGGTGTGCTTGGAAAACTGTTCCGGCTTTGTGAAAAGGTCTATGTGACGATTATTATGGATGAGCGGGAGGATCCGTATAAAAAGGCAATCCCGCACCAGCTCTTTGCGATGAGCCGCCAGCTGATTCAACAGCTTATGAAAGCGGCAGACGAAGCAGGGTGCCCAGTGGAGCCGGAAATCTGGGTCAGACGCTCGGGATATGGCCGTTTTCAGTCGGGAAGCATGATGGATCAGTTGGAACAGAACCTGTTTCGATATGGAATAAGAAGGATTGTCGGAACAGAGGCAGGAAAAAGAGCAGAGTCAAAAGCAGGGGCAGGAACAAATGGAAAGAACAAAAAAGAAATTGGGCCAAGCACGCTGGAAAATGCACAGAAAACGAAAAAGGAGCATTTGGAGTCCGGACAAAATCTGAAACAGCAGGGTATTTACATTAGTGTAGCGCCATCTCCACGTGCGGAGCTCGAGGAAACGGTGCGCCTGATCCGCCGCATGGTGCGTGAGGAGAAGATGCGGTACCAGGATTTTGCCGTTCTGACCGGAGATCTTTCCATTTATGGCACATATGCGCGGGAAATTTTTGAAAAATGCGGCATTCCGTACTTTGTGGACGAAAAGCATTCTGTGCTGATGAATCCGTTCGTGGAATTTCTGCGCGCGGCGATCGAGATGGTGGTACAGAGCTTTTCCTACGAGAGCGTCTTCCGTTATCTGCGCTGCGGCCTTTCGAGTCTGAGCCGCGAGGAGACAGATGCGATGGAAAACTATGTTCTGGCACTTGGCATCCGCGGGCTGAAAGCGTATGGGGAGACGTGGACGCGGGGATACCGCGGCATCAAACCGGATGAAGTGCCGCAGCGCAATCTCCTACGGGAAAAATTCTATGCCGAAGTGCAGCCGTTTGCAGAACAGATGAAGAAAAAAGACGCCACGGTGCGGGAGCGGACGGAGGCACTGTACGCACTGGCGGTGCAGAATCAGATGCAGGAAAAACTTGAGGAGCGGCGGCAGCAGTTTGAAGAGCGGGGACAGGAGGCATTTGCAAAAGAATACAGCCAGATTTACGGTATTGTCATGGAGCTTCTGGATAAGATTGTCGAGGTGCTGGGCGATGAAAAAATGACGTTGGCAGAGTATCAGGAGATTCTGGAGGCTGGCTTTGCAGAGGCTTCTGTTGGCATTATTCCGCCGACCGCGGACCAGGTACTGATCGGTGACAATGAGAGATCACGTCTGAAGGATATCCGTGTGTTGTTTTTCGTCGGTGTGAACGACGGGCTGATTCCGCGTCACGACGCGGGAGGCGGTATTCTTTCGGAGTATGACCGCGAGGAGCTGGAGCGCGCGGATGCAAAACTCTCCCCGACGGCGCGGGAGACGATGTATCAGCAGAAATTCCATCTCTACCGAAATCTGACAAAACCATCGGAGCGGCTGTACCTTTCCTTTGCGAAAGCGGGCGCGTCCGGCGAGGCGCAGAATCCGTCGTATCTGATTAACGAAATCCGAAAACTCTTCCCGGAGATCCCGGTGCGGGATATCGAAAAAGAGGAAAATCCGGAGGAAAAACTGGAAATGCCGCGTTCCGGGGAGGCACTGTTTCTGGAGGAGCTTGGAAAGGCGGCAGAGGGCGAGATGAATCCGCTGTTTGAAGAGCTTTACCGCTGGTATGCGGCACATCCGGAGGCGGGGATTCCGGCGGAGACATATCGGAAAGCGGCTTTTCTGCGCTGTGCGGACGGTGTGATCGGAAGGAGTGCGGCATCGGCGCTGTACGGGGACACTTTGAAAAACAGTGCGACACGGCTGGAAAAGTATGCGGCATGTGCGTTTGCCCACTTTATGGAGTTCGGACTTCAGATCCGCGAGCGGGATCAGTATGAGCTGAAAGCGGCCGATATGGGAACGGTTATGCATGAAGCACTCGAAAAGTTTTCAAAAAAACTGCAGGAAAATGGCGAGACATGGAAGACTGTCGGGGATGATACCCGTGACCGCCTGATCGAGGAGTGCGTCGAGGAGACGATGGCAGATTACGGAAACACGATTTTCCAGAGCTCAAGCCGGAATCAGTATCGCATCATCCGCGTAAAGCGGATTCTGAAACGGACGGTGTGGGCGCTGCAGCAGCAGATTCGGCAGGGAGAATTTGAGCCGGGTGAATTTGAGGTTTCGTTCTCCATGGAGGACTCCTTGTCGGCGATTAATATTGATCTGTCGGAGCATGAGAAGATGCGCCTGCGCGGACGGATTGACCGCGTGGATCTCTGTGAGACGGACGATAAGGTCTATGTGAAAATTATCGATTACAAGACGGGAAATACATCGCTTGACCTGGTGGCGCTCTATTATGGGTTACAGCTGCAGCTGGCGGTTTATCTGGATGCGGCGGTGGAGCTGGAGCAGAAAAAGCATCCAGGTAAGCTGGTGGAGCCTGCGGGGGTATTTTATTATCATATTGATGATCCGATCCTCGACCAAGAAGAAGATGAGACCGATGAGGCGTGGGGCAGACGGATGCTGAAAGCACTGCGGATGGATGGCCTTGTAAATGCAGATCGGAAGGTGGTGGAGCTTCTCGACCGAGTACTCGCGGATGGAACGACGTCGGATGTGATTCCGGTTGGAAAGAAGAAGGATGGAAGCTACACGGGCTATTCGAAAGTGGCATCGTCGGAGCAGTTTAATGTGATTCGGACATACACCAGAAAGAAGGTACGTGAGATCGGCGAGGGCATTTTCTCGGGAAATGTAAAAATTTCGCCGTTTCAGCGGGATGGAGCAACGGCATGCGCATATTGCGAATATCAGGGAATCTGCGGATTCGATCAGAAAATTCAGGGATATGAATACCGTAAATTAAAGGGCATGGATACAGAACTGCTGATGAAGGTAATGCAGGAGACAGCACAAAGAGATCAAAAAGAGTGACTGCTTTTGAAAAAGTGAAATATGGTGCATTTTTTCCAAGTGAGGGAAAGAAAATCAGCCAGAAAGAAGAGGGAAAGAACATGGCAGTAAAATGGACAGCGGAACAGCAGAAAGTCATTGATGCGAGAGACCGGAATCTTCTGGTCAGCGCGGCGGCGGGTTCCGGAAAGACGGCGGTTCTGGTAGAGCGGATCCTTGCAATGGTGAAAGACCCTGTGCATCCAATCGACATTGACCAGCTTCTCGTCGTAACCTTTACGCGTGCGGCGGCAGGAGAAATGAAAGAGAGAATCGGCCGCGCTCTGCAGCAGAGCCTTGCGGAAAACCCGGAAAATGAGCATTTACAGCGGCAGCAGACCCTGCTTCACCATGCGCAGATCAGCACAATTCACGGTTTCTGTTCCTATGTGATAAAAAATTACTTTCAGATGATCGATCTCGATCCGGTGTACCGCATGGCGGATGAAGGGGAGATCCGTCTGATGAAAAGCGATGTGATCCAGAAGGTCATGGAAGAACGCTTTACGGAAAAGGAGTCTGCATTTACACGGTTTGTGGAGAGCTACGCGGCGGGAAAGCAGGATGACGGGCTCGATGCACTTGTGCTGAAACTGTATGAGTTTTCCATGAGCTATCCATGGCCGGAGCAGTGGCTCGAAGAGTGCCGGGCGGCGTACCAGATGGATTCACCGGAAGCAGTGCAGGAGAGTATCTGGGTACAGGAGCTGATGAGCGAGGCGAAAAAGCGGCTCTCGAGTATTCTGGAAGGGATTCAGGAAAACCGGAAAACAGCAGTAAGCTCTGGAGGACCGTATTTATATGATGAGGCGCTGGCTTCTGACCAGCAGATGGTGGAAGAACTGCTGGAAACAGAATCGTTTGATGAACTGGTGCGCGCGATGGCCGGAATGAAGTTTAAAGCACTTTCGCGGAAAAAGGCAGACGATGTGAGTGAAACGCTGAAAGATCAGGTAAAGGCGGAGCGCGATGCATGTAAAAAGGAGCTGCAGAAGTTAAAAGAGCAGTTCTTTGAGAAGGACAGCGCTGCGATTGCGGAGGAGATTGCCGACTGCCGGGAGCCCATCGGGGTGCTGATTGATCTGACGGAGCAGTTTGCAAAAGCGTTTGCGGAGAAAAAACGGAGCAAAAATATTCTTGATTATGCCGATCTGGAACACTTTGCGCTTGAAATTCTCGTGCAGCAAAAAGACGGCTGCCTGGTGCGGACCGATGCGGCGCGGGAGCTGTCGGAGCAATTCCGGGAAATTATGATCGATGAGTACCAGGACAGCAACTTTATCCAGGAGGCACTGCTCTCTGCGGTGTCCGGTGAGGAGGACGGCAGGTGGAACCGGTTTATGGTCGGCGATATCAAGCAGAGTATCTACGGATTTCGTCTGGCGCGGCCGGAGCTGTTTCTGGAAAAATATCGCACGTATCAAAAAGACGGAGAAAGCCAGCAGAGGATTGATCTCGATAAAAACTTTCGAAGCCGGCCGGAGGTGCTTGCAGGGGCGAACTATGTGTTCCGTAAGCTCATGAGTCCGGAGCTTGGCGGCATTGCGTATGATGAGGCGGCGAGCTTCATGCGGGTGCGGTGTTCCCGAAAAAAGAAGAAGGAAATATGGATCCGTGGCAGAGGGCATACGAAACGGAGCTTCTGCTGCTGGACGACCAGGCGCCGGAGCTGGAAGATGATAAATCCCGCGAGACGAAGATGGAAACGGAGGCGGCTGCCGTTGCGGCGCGCATCCGGGAAATGGTTGGAAATGAGGAAGTTGTGGATAAGGAGACCGGGGAATACCGGAAAATCCAGTACCGGGATATCGTCATTTTACTCCGTGCGGTCAGCGGCTGGTCGGAGACGTTTTCGCGTGTGCTCCAGGCGGCTGGAATTCCGGCTTACAGTACATCAAAAACAGGGTACTTTTCCACGCAGGAAATTGTTACGGTGCTGAATTATCTGCACCTGTGTGATAATCCATGTCAGGAGATTCCATTTACGGCCATTCTGCGTTCCCCCATCTGCGGATGCACAGACACGGAGCTTGCGGCGGTGCGTTGTGTGGATAAAGATGTGAAAATTTACGAGGCATGTGGAAAATATGCGGCGATGGGGGATGATGAAGCACTCCGGGAGAAGCTGAGGAGGTTCCTTGCACAGCTCGAAACGCTGCGAAGCCGCGTGCCGTATACGCCGATCCATGAGCTGATCACACAGATTCTCGAGGAGACGGGCTACGGCGGCTATGCATCTGCAATGCCGGGTGGTGTGCAGCGGCGGGCAAATCTGGAGATGCTGGTGGAAAAGGCGGTGGAATTTGAGGCGACGAGTTACCGTGGACTGTTCAACTTTATCCGTTATATCGAGCAGCTTCAGAAGTATGAAGTCGATTTCGGCGAGGTGAATATTTACGGGGAGAGCGCAGACACGGTGCGTATCATGAGTATTCACAAGAGTAAAGGACTGGAATTCCCGGTTGTGTTCCTCTCGGGCATGGGCAAATCGTTTAACCAGATGGACAGCCGTGCGGCGCTTGTACTCCATTCCCGGATGGGCATCGGCGCGGATGCGATCGATCCGGAGCACCGCGTCCGTCAGGCGACACTGCCGCGGCAGATCATCCGGCAGAGCATGAAGCTGGAAAATCTGGCGGAGGAGCTGCGGGTGCTTTACGTTGCCATGACGCGCCCGAAGGAGAAGCTGATTATGACGGGCATGGCGTCGAAGCTGGAGAGCCGCGTGAAGCAGTGCGCGGCACATGCGGGGCGGCAGGAGGAGCTGCTGTCATATCAGACATTGAGCAGTGCATCCGGGTATCTCGACTGGATTTTGCCGGCATTTTCGAGAAACCGGTGTTTCGACGGGCTGTATGAACAATTCGGTCTGGCAGGGAATGCGGACAATCCGCTGTATGCAGAGAAAATTCCGGTAACGATCCGCCTTGTATCACCGGCAGGACTTGTTGAGGGAGAGGTGCTGCATCAGATGGAGCGCGCGGTGAATGAGCAGAAAATCATGGAAATTCCGAAGCAGCCGCCGAGAGAAGCGGCGCTGAAGGAACTTGTGGAGGAGCGGTTTGCCTACCAGTATCCGTATGAGAAGGAAAAACAGATTCCGGTAAAGGTTACCGTTTCACAGCTGAAGAAGGCCGGGATGGAGGAATCCGAGATCGGAAAAGAGCTGTTCGCGCAGGAAGAACTCGTACCAATTGTGCCGGGCTTTCTGAAAAAGGATCATGTTGCGGCTCTGACGGGCTCTGACCGCGGAACGGCGTACCACCGCCTGCTGGAATGTCTCGATTACCGCAGAGCGTACAGCATCACAGAGCTGATGGCACAGACGGAGGAATTGATTGCAGAAGGAAAGATGACGAAAGAAGCAGCGGAATGCATTTATTTCAAATCAATCCTCGCTTTCGCAAAAAGTCCGGTTGGAATGCGGATGCGGAATGCCTTTTTGAATGAAACCCTGAAACGGGAGCAGCCGTTTGTGATGTCCGTTCCGGCAAGTGAGGCAGATCCGTCCTATCCGGAAGATGAAACCATTCTCGTGCAGGGAATTATTGACGCATGGTTCCCGGAGGGGGATGAGATTGTTCTTGTGGACTACAAAACGGACCGTGTGAAAGAAGTCGGGGAGCTGAAAAAGCGGTATGAAAAACAGCTCGCCTATTACCAGCAGGCACTGGAGCGGACGACAGGGAAGAAAGTGAAAGAGAAAATTATTTATTCGCTGGCACTGGATGAAGAGTTGGTATTGTAGGAAAAAACTACTAGAAAAAACAACTGTCAAAACAGGGATAAAGTATGATATCATAGTTGAGAAACAAACAGGTATTGAGAAATAAAGAGAAAAAAGGAGATTCAGCGATGATTCGAAAAATTGTTCAGATAGAGGAAGACAGATGTACAGGATGCGGGCTTTGTGCGCATGCCTGTCATGAAAGTGCGATTGCGATGGTTGACGGGAAGGCAAAGCTGATCCGGGATGACTACTGCGACGGATTCGGTGACTGCCTGCCGGTCTGTCCGGCAGATGCGATTTCGTTTGTGGAGCGGGAGGCGCTGCCGTATGATGAGGAGGCGGTAAAAGAGAACCAGCGGAAGGCAAAAGAGGCGGCCGGACAGGAGAATACCGGAGCAGGAAAAGCAGGTGAAAACAGCTGGGCGATTGACCGTGCAGATGCGCAGGAAAATTCTGCAGCAGTTCCGTCCCGGCTCCGCCAGTGGCCGGTGCAGATCAAGCTGGTGCAGGAGCGGGCTTCGATGTTTGCAGGAGCAGACCTTCTCGTTGCGGCGGATTGTACAGCGTATGCGTATGGAAACTTCCACCAGGATTTTATTCGGGATCATGTCGTTCTCGTAGGCTGTACAAAACTTGACGATATCGATTATTCCGAGAAACTTGCGCGGATTTTCATGCGGAATGATATTAAGAGTATCACGGTTGCACGCATGGAGGTTCCGTGCTGCGCAGGAATGGAGCGTGCCGTGAAGATGGCGCTGAAAGAGAGTGGAAAGAAGATTCCGGTGAAAACCGTGGTGATTTCTACGGAGGGGGAAATTTTGTAGAAAATCAGATATAGTAATTAGCGTGTGCCCTTAAAAGTATTTTTACAATTGGTACATTCTGCTTTGTGGAATATGTAAGACGAAAAAAATGAAAAGCTCGGTAAGAGGTATTAGAAAAATGAGTATGACGAAGATACAAAAGGAGCTTCTTGGTGCGCTGATCGGTCTGGCCCGGTCGGTAGATGGAAGAGGAGAAGCAGCAAAAGGTGAATCGCAGGAGTTTTCCAGCGGTGACAGCAATGGTCACCGCCCGGACAAAGCCACGCATGAGATTCTGCTTGGCGGAATTTGTGCGGCAAATCCGGAAAAAGAGTTGAGGGAAGAAGAGGGGAAATCCTGGATTGTACGCGTGGAGGCAGAAAAGAACCGTCTGAATCCGGATTGCGCAGTGTGCAAGGGAAAATGCGGCAGAACAGATAACTATGATCTCGAAGAAATGGAGACAGATGAACCGTCGGATCGGGCACGAAAAGAGCAGATTCTTGCGGAATTGTTTCCGATGGCAGAAAAACTGCAGCAGCTTCGGAAAGAAACAAAAGAGCAAAACGAAGAATTGCAGGGGGCGGTTAATTTTTTGTATAAGGCATTGTTTGCGATTGGAAACTATGTCGGGGAAAAGAGTCTGCAGAGCGTGGTGCAGGAGATGAATAACCTTTTTGTTAAATTGGAAAATGTATTGAAATAAGTAGAAAATAAGAAAAATCCTCTGTCCGGAGTGTATAAAAAACCCCGGAAACAGGGGATTTTTTGCGTTCTGCGCCAAGTGCATAAAACGTATTATCGCGTTTTCACAAAGTTTTGCAAAAGCAGACAAAATTGCAGACAGGCGCTTGCAACAGAAAAATGAATAGGTTATAACATTATAACAAGGTGGCAGGAGAACCAATACAAAGAAATGAGATCCTAGTGGCATATAAACAGAAAGAATACAGGGAAAAGATGAAAAGGGACGGAAGCGGGATGGAGAAGAAAAAATATATCCTTCTGGATGTTGGCGGAACGGAAATCAAAGGAAGTGTGTCGGACAGAAATGGAGTAAGAACAAAAATCCGGAAATTTCCAGCACAGGCGCAGAAGAGCACAGAGAAGATTCTGGACAATTTTGCAAAGATCTGCCGGGAACTGATGAGAGAAGCAGACGGAAGTGTTGTCGGAGTTGGGATGGCGATTCCGGGTCCGTTTGATTATGAAAATGGAATCAGCCGGATGCAGGGACTGAATAAGTACGATGCCATTTACGGGATTCCACTGGAAAGAGAAATCAAGGCGCGCGTGCCGGAACTTGGATCAGCACGATTTTTGTTTTTACATGACATTGAAGCATTTGCACTGGGAGAAAGCTGGTACGGAAACTGTCGTGATGCGGATAAAATTCTGTGCGTCTGCATCGGAACCGGCGCCGGGTCGGCTTTTGTAGAAAACGGGAAAACGGTGAAAACAGGAAAAGGTGTGCCGGAAAATGGATGGATTTATCAACAGCCGTTTGGAGATTCCATTTTGGACGATTATCTTTCTGTGCGCGGGCTGGAGCAGATTAGCCTGGCTGTGACAGGAAAAGTGTGGAGTGGAAAAGAATTGTATGGTCTGGTAAAAGCGGGAAACATGGAGGCAGAAGAAGTCTGGAGAAGATTTGGAGCAGATGTGGCGGCTGGCCTTCTTCCTGTGCTGGAGGAATATCAGCCGGATCTGCTGCTTCTGGGCGGACAGATTGCAAAAAGTTTTTCCTGGTTTGGAAAAGAACTGGAAAGAGAGTGCGAGAAAAGAAAGATTCGGATTCAGATAGAAACGGAAACATCCGGCCGTGCCATGGAAGGCCTGTTGTCACAGTTTCCTGAAAAAACACAATAGAGCAAAAATATTTTCAGAAACAAAAATACAATGCTATGGAGAGAAAAGAAGAAGGAGAAACTGCAAAAATGGATAGAAATCCGGGAGCACCGCCGCTGTATGCGCAGCTGGAACAGATTCTGAAACAGCAGATCGAATGCGGCACGTACAAAAAAGGAGATTTTCTGCCAACAGAAAAAGAGCTGATGGAAAAGTACGAGCTTTCGCGTGTGACAGTACGCCAGGCGATGACGAATCTGGTACAGAGCGGTTACGCCCGTGCACGGCGCGGCATCGGAACAGATGTTGTCTACGAGAAAGTCGAAGAGCAGATGGAAGGTGTCATCAGCTTCACGGAAGAAATGAAAAAGCATCATATCGAAATGCAGACAACATACTGCAAGATGGAACTGATCAGTCCCGGGGAAACAGTAGCAAGAAGTCTGCAGATTCCATTGACGGAGCCATGTTATTGCCTGAAACGTGTGAGGAATGCTGTGGGAAAACCCATGGTCTATACCATTACGTATCTGAAAAAAATCTGCGAACTGCCAACAGAGCCGGAGCCATACATGGAATCGCTGTATCAGTATCTGTGGGAGGAGCATGGAATCTATATTGAATCCGGCCGGGATACGCTTGAGGCGGCACTTCCATCGGAAGAGGTGCAGAAAGCACTGAAAATTGATGCGCAGATGCCTATTTTTATCCGGACACGGCAGACATTTCGGAAGGGCGGCGAGGTTTTTGAATATTCGATCTGCTATTATCCGGGAAATCGTTATAAGTACACGGTGGAACTGTAAACATATGACATGTAAAAAAACGAAACCGGACAGAAGTGCGAAATCCGCCAGATGCGAAAGCGTTGAAACAAAGATGATAGGTCTGATCGGCGCAGGAAACAACCCAATGGATGGAAGAAAAATTAAGAAAAGGAAAAGAATCTAAATGAATTTAAAAAAGAAATATGGAAACTACGAATTACATCCGCAAATGAAGATCACAGGATACGAAAATGAAATCTGGGATGAAAAAAAGGAGATCATCGAAGAATTAAAACGGGCGGTTCAGGAAAAACAGAAAGAAAAGAAAACCTGTATTCTTTCCTTTGATCTGTACCCGGGTGTACGAAAAGAAGAAATAATGGAACTGGCCAATGCGCTGCAGCCGGACCGGATTTTTGATATCGAAGACTGTGCCAAAGACGAAGAAACGTTGTTAAGAGAATTTAACGATTACATCACCGATGACCGTGTTTTCGGTATCATGTGTCATAAAGCAATAGATACCTGGTTTGAGAGCGAAAAGCTGGAAACCATGAAAAAAGCAATTGAGACAGAATGTATGGAAGAAAAAGATACAAACGGTGGTCTGATCGTGATCGTTGGTACAGCGACAGAGCTTCTGGCCGAAGCAGATGTTCTTGTTTACTGTGATCTGACCCGCTGGGAAGTTCAGCTCCGCTACCGGAGCGGCATGCCAAACTGGCACAGTACCAATTATAATGATCCGATCCTGACGAAATATAAACGGGGATTTTTCATTGAATGGCGTCTGGCGGACCGCTATAAAAAAGAGCGGTATGAAAAATTCACGTATCTTCTGGATACGGAGAAAGAAAATGCACCGGTTCTTACAACGGGAAATGCCTTCCGAGGCGCACTGCAGCAGCTTGCCAGACAGCCATTTCGTATGGAGCCGTATTTCGACCCTGGCGTATGGGGCGGTCAGTGGATGAAGGAAAACTTTGGTCTGGATGCATCGAAGGAAAATTTCGCGTGGAGCTTTGACGGAGTTCCGGAGGAAAACAGCCTGAATCTGGAAATCGGCGGAAAAGTCTTAAAAGTACCGGCACAGGATCTTGTCTTCTATGCGCCGCATGAACTGCTGGGTGAAAGAGTCCACGGCCGGTTCGGCGCAGAATTCCCGATCCGTTTTGACCTGCTGGATACGATGGGCGGTCAGAACCTTTCCCTGCAGGTACATCCGCTGACCGAATATATCTATGAAAAATTCGGCATGCCATATACGCAGGATGAGAGCTACTATCTTCTGGATGCCGATGAAGATGAGGAAACGTATGTATACCTCGGCCTCAAAGAAGGTGTGGATAAAAAAGAGATGGGGCGGGAACTTCGTGCAGCAGAAAAAGGAGAAGAACTTTTCCCTGCGGAAAAATATGTCAACAAAATTCCGGTCAAAAAACACGATCATGTGCTGATCCCGGCAGGAACGGTGCACTGTTCCGGAAAAAACACGATGGTGCTGGAAATCAGTGCGACACCGTATATCTTTACCTTCAAACTCTGGGACTGGGGCCGCCTTGGCATGGATGGACTGCCGCGTCCGATCCATCTCGACCACGGTATGAAAAATATCCAGTGGAACCGCGATACCAAATGGGTGTACGACAATATTGTCGGCCAGACCAGAACGCTGGAAAAAACAGAAAACTGTGAAGTAGAGCGCACCGGACTGCACAGCCGCGAGTTTATCGACACAATCCGCTATACACTTTCCGGGCCGCACACCGTCTCGATGGATGACACGGTTCATGTGATGAATCTCGTGGAGGGACGAAGTGCCCGCATCGAGAGCATGGATGGCAGCTTTGCACCGTTCACGGTACATTACGCAGAAACCGCCATCGTTCCTGCAGCGGTCGGAACATACCGGATTGTACCGGAAGAGGGCGAAATGATTAAAATGCTGGTGGCATCTGTGGGGTAAAGAGAGATAAAAATTTTGAGCAACATAGAACAGGAAAAGGAGAAATTATCATGACACACAAAATCAGAGAAGTCTACATCGTACATCATTCCCACACCGACGTGGGATACACCGATCTGCAGGAGCAGGTTATCTACAATCAGGCAAACAACATCCGCCGGGCAGTCGAACTGATTGAAAATGGAATCAAAAACAACACAACCCAGAAAGATCTGAAATGGAACTGTGAGACATGGTACTGCGTGGAGCAGTTCTTCAAAATGGCAACGGAGGAAGAAAAAGAAAAGTTTTTCGATCTGGTAAAAAAAGGAAATATCGGTCTGTCTGCCAATTATCTGAACTTTAATGATCTTGCCGACTGCAAATATCTGAAAGAAAAAATCCATACGATACAGGAAATCTGCGGTGAAAAAGGAATCCAGATCAAAACAGCCATGATTGCAGATATTAATGGTATCTCCATGGGACAGCGCGATGCCCTGATCGAAAACGGAGTAGAATTTTTGTATACCAATATCCATACCCATCACGGCATGTATCCGCTGTATCAGAACCAGAAACCGTATTTCTGGGAAAATGAGAACGGACAGCGTCTGCTGGTATGGAATGGTGAGCATTATAACCTGGGAAATGCCCTCGGCATCGTCCTGAATAAAAATGTTAACTTTATGACAGAAAATTACTTCGGCAAAAAGAATGGTGATGTGACAGGACTTCTGGAAAATCTGCACACGAATCTGGCTGCGAGCATAAAGGAATATGAAGAAAACGGTTATCCGTACGATTTCTATATCACCAGTGTTTCCGGCGTTTTTTCGGATAATGCGCCGATCAACCCGGCCATTGCAGATACGGTTGCGCTGTTTAATGAAAAATATGGCGAAGAAGTCACCATGCATATGGTGACGCTTCAGGAATTGTATGACAAAATCCGGGATAAAGTGCAGGATGCACCAGTGTATCGGGGTGCCATCAATGACTGGTGGGGCAATGGCGTTGGAAGTACACCATATGCGGTAAAACATTACAAAGAAGCCGTACGACTGAACCATATCTGCGACCGACTGGAAGAAAAAACAGGGGTACATAACGAAGAACTGATCCAGGCTTATGGCGACAATTCTCTTTTGTATGCAGAGCATACCTGGGGTCATTCTGCTACGGTAACGAATCCGTACGATACCATGGTAACAAATCTGGATATGCGGAAAAACAGTTATGCATCCAAAGCACATGAGGCAGCAGCGATGCGTAAAAATGAGCAGTGCCATAAACTGGGTGATATTCTGCGCTATTATAATCTGTCCGGTAAAGTGAAGGCGGTCTCCACAAGCCATCAAAAGAGAGTATTTCCGGTAGAATTTTACGTAGAAACTTTAAGTCTTTCTGCAGTTAAAGTAACCGATGACAAAACAAAACAGGAGATGGAAGTGCAGCTGTCGGCGCATCCGCGCGGAGTGCTGGTGAGCTTTCTGGCCGAATTCGAGCCGATGGAAGAAAAAACATTTACCTATGAAGAGCAGCCGGCTCCATCCCAGACGCTGTTTACCAGAACGGCCTGGGTGGGCGCAGAGCGGGTACGTGATATTGTGAACACGTACGATCCGGAAAGTTACAAACTGCCTTACGGTCTGGAAAATGATTTCTTCCAGATCAAATGGAGAGTCGGAGAAGGCATCACATCCTTCTATAATAAAAAAGCAGGAATAGAAATGTGCAAATCCGGTCTGGAAACATTCTTCACGCCGGTTTATGAACGCACCGAAATACGGAAGGGTGTTTATGCGGAACGCAGTCTGATCGGAAGAAATATCCGCGGACTTCACGCAGAGCAGTATCAGGGTGACCTTACGGATGTGAAAATTCTGGATCACGGACCGGTGTTTACCAAAGTAGAACTGATCTTTACCCTGGAGGGAACGTATCACAGCAGTGTTGTGATCAAAATGTACCGTCATCTTCCGAAAATTGAGTTTTCTTACCGGGTAGCCAAAACATTAAGCGAGGATATCGAAAGCCTGTACCTTCCGTTATCGTTAAATCTTCCGGATGCGGAAGTGATGATCCAGAACGGAGGTGTTACCATGCGCCCTGGTATTGATCAGCTTCCTGGCACCAATATGGAATACTATATTGCGGATGAAGGGCTCGTTTACCGGACAAAAGATCAGACGATTCTGGTTAATACTTTTGACACACCGTTACTTTACATGGGGGAGATGGAATCCCACCCAATCCTTCTGTGCGATAACAAAGAGGAGAATAATAAACGGCCGGTTTACAGCTGGATTATGAATAACACATGGGAAACAAACTTCAAGATGGACCTGTCCGGATTCAGTGAGTTCCGTTATGGAGTGGAGATTGTGGAGCAGGGAACCGCAGAGAAAGATATGGAAAGCCTGTCAGATAATGACAAGGGTGTGGTTACCTTTATTTGCGGGTAATCATTGTTCCGCGGTTTTACGGCGGTGTCAGGCAATGAGGTCATGGCTGTCTGGCGGTAGTATGAAAAACAGCAGAAGATGAAAAAAGACAGCGGGGAGTATGACAATTAGACGAAAAAATCAGACTTTCCGCTGCTTTTTCGTTAAAAATGAAAACAGGCGAAAAAGTACTGCGTTAATATTAAGATGTTATGTGACTTAACACAAGAACACAGATTTTCTGTCTAAAAAATCAAAAGAAACAGAAGAATACTCCTCGATCTATACAAATTAGGACTGGAAAATAAGAATTTTAATATACAAAATAACGAAAAGGCTATTGACAATCTTTCTAAAAGATGTTAACATCTAAACACAAGTTAAGAAACAAATAGAGGGGCTGTTGGTAACATGGCAGAGAGAAAATCAGTATCCATGCAGGATCTGGCAGATAAGCTGGGCATCAGTAAAGTAACAGTTTCCAAGGCGCTGAACGGAAAAGACGGCGTGGGAGAAGAACTGAAAGAAAAGATTTTTGCGCTTGCGAGAGAATCCGGTTATGTCCTTCCGGACTACGGAAAACGGAAGAGCAAAAAAGTCGGTATCATCATGAGTCCGCGGTTCAGCTCCGGAGACGAAGGAAAATTTTATATGGCAATGTACGAGCGGATCATCTACGAGCTGCAGAGAGCATCCTGCTCGAGTATCATGATTTCTCCGACAACAGCAACACTCCCGTCGGACATGAACACGATACAGACCAGAGGGCTGTTCGACGGCCTGATCTTTCTTGGTATTCTCGATAAGGGTGTCCGGGAGCAGATTGCACAGATTGATCTCCCGAAGGTGTATGTGGACATCTACGATCAAACCCACAAATCCGATTCCGTCATCACCGAGAATATTTACAGCTCCTATGAGCTGACCAATTACCTGATCCAGCAGGGTCACACAGACATCGGATTTGTCGGAACCGTAGGAAGTACAACCAGTATTTCCGACCGATATCTCGGATATCTGCGGAGAATGCTGGAGGAGGGAATTTCCCCGAAAAATGAGTGGAGAATCCCGGACCGAAGCGATGAAGCATTGCCATTCCGCTTTTGCTGCCGGAGAAGCTGCCCACCGCATTCGTCTGTAACTGCGATGCCACCGCATTCAAATTAGTGCAGACATTAAAAGAGCGTGGAATCTGCGTACCGGAGGATGTTTCCGTGACCGGTTTTGATGATTCCATTTATGCACAGCTGTGCAGTCCGCCGCTCACCACGGTTGCGGTTGACACCGACGCGATTGCACGTCTTGCGGCAAAACGTATGATCAAACATATGAATGAACCGCAGAAAAAGAGCGGCGAGGTATACCGCATTCCCGGAAAGATTATTTACCGGGAATCCGTTTGTAAGATAAACGGATAAAGTGATAAGCCGAGCAATCGGGAGAAGGAGGAAAAAATCTTGAGTAAACCAAGCAAAAAGAAAAAAAACCGCTGGACCAAGAATGACACGGAGCTGACCGTCATGGCGCTGCCTACCACAGTCTGGTACATTCTGTTCAGCTTCCTGCCTATGTTCGGTTTGATTATTGCATTCAAGAACTACAAAATCACCGGTGGAAAGAGTTTCATTTACAACCTGCTCCACAGTGACTGGGCCGGATTTAAAAACTTTTCGTTCCTGATCAGATCCAATGATCTGTTCGTCATTCTGCGAAATACAATCCTGTATAACCTGGCATTTATCGCCCTGGGTATGGTGTTTTCCGTAGGACTGGCTATCATGATCAGCCTGCTGCACAACAAAAGAGCATCGAAGGTATATCAGACCATGATGTTCTTCCCGTACTTCATGTCATGGGTTGTAGCTTCCTACTTCCTGGATGCATTCCTGAACCAGGACAACGGTCTAATCAACAGTATAATGAGAAATGCAGGCAAGGAACCGATTCAGTGGTACATGAGTGCCGGTGTATGGCCATTTATCCTGATCTTCATGTATCTATGGAAATCTACCGGATACAACATGGTTATCTACCTGTCCAGCATTTCCGGTATTGATACCACACTGTACGAGGCAGCCGTTATGGACGGCGCCAACAAGAGACAGCAGGTATGGCACATTACCCTGCCTTGCTTAAAGAGTGTCATCATCATGATGTTCATTCTGAATGTCGGAAAGGTCTTCTACTCTGACTTCGGACTGTTCTTCCAGCTTTCTCAGGGAGCAAGCGGTTCGATCTTCAAAACGACAGCAACTATCGACACATATGTATACAACGCACTGCAGTCTTCCACTCCGATCGGAATGACTTCTGCGGCAACATTCTTCCAGTCTGTTGCATGCTGCATCACCATCCTTCTTGCCAATGCCATTGTGAAGAAGATTGATGAAGACAGCGCGATTATTTAAGGAGGTACGAAAATGGCAAAAAAGAAAAAAGATCTTGATCTGGCTTCCTCTTCACACTTAAATCAGATCCAGGGATCTACAAATGCAATTTTCAATGTTATTTTTGTGATCCTCGCCCTGGCCTGTATTATCCCGGTGGTATTCATCTTTATGATCTCGATTTCTTCCGAGCATTCGATCAAGATGAACGGCTACCAGTTTATTCCGAGTGCATACTCGCTGGATTCCTACAAATTCCTTCTTCGGGAAGGACAGATGATCCTGACAGCACTTGGCGTTTCCGTTGCGGTAACGGTTATCGGTACGGTAATCGGAGTTGCCCTTACGATGCTGATGGGTTACGTTCTTTCCAGAAGCACCTACAAACTGAACGGATTCTTTACCATGGTCGTTTTCATTCCAATGATCTTTAACGGTGGTATGATTTCTTCTTATGTAGTCAACACACAGTTTCTGAATCTGAAAAACAGTATATGGGCGCTGATTCTTCCGCTTTGTGTTTCTTCGTTCAACGTTGTCATCTGTAAAACGTTCTTCAAGACCAACATTCCGGAATCTATCATTGAGTCAGCACAGATCGACGGAGCAACTCAATTCCAGATTTTCGGAAAGATCGCCCTGCCGTTGTCGAAACCGCTGATGGCAACGATCGCCCTGTTCCTCACCTTTGGTTACTGGAACGACTGGTTCCAGTCTTCCCTGTACATCAGCGATACCAAGCTGTATTCTCTGCAGGCGCTGCTGGATCACGTACAGAGAAACATTGAGATGATGGCAAATAACCCGTCCCTTGGCGTTACCACGGCACAGTACATGAACTCGATGCCAAAAGAGGGCGCCCGTATGGCGATGGCAATCATCATCATCATCCCGATCGCATGCTGCTATCCGTTCTTCCAGAAATACTTCATTTCCGGTCTGACGGTCGGTGCGGTAAAAGGCTGATCGACCATTTACCTTTATGGATCTCATACTGAAGCAAAAGGCTTCGGTTAAGGATAATTTCAACATTCTATATTTTATATCAGGAGGATGCTACAATGAAAAAGAAACAGTTTTTAGCTCTTGCACTTTCTGCTGTTATGGCCGGTGGCATGCTGGCAGGCTGCGGAAGCAGCAACGGAAGCAGCAGCTCTTCAAAGAGTGATGCAAAAGATGAAGTTGTTACACTGAAATGGATTCAGGTTGGTAACGGAATGCCGAAGGATTATGATGAGTGGCTTGCACAGATCAACCCATATCTGGAGGAGAAAATCGGCGTTAATGTAGACATGGAGATCGTTCCGTGGGGCGACTGGGATAACAGAAGAAGCGTTATCACAAACTCCGGCGAGTACTTCGATATCCTGTTCACAGACCAGAACCGTTACTCTTCCGAGGTTAACACCGGCGCACTGATGGACATTACAGATCTGCTCAAAGACAACGCTTCCGAGCTGTATGACATGATTCCGGAAGATTACTGGAAAGCAGTAGAAGTAAATGGAAAAATCTACGGCGTACCGACCTACAAAGACAGCTCCCTTTCCGAGTACTTTGTATGGGATCAGGATATTGCAGACAAATATAACATTGATGTAAATTCTGTAACAGATTTCAATACTCTGTACGATGCTCTGAAGACAGTAAAAGAGGGCGAAGGCGGATCTCCGTACTTCATGTCCAAAAATGGTGCAAACTTCCTGCTGAACCTGAACTACGATGATTTAAGCTCCGGACTTCCGGCAATCGGCGTTAAATACGGCGATGACAGCAAGACCGTTGTCAATCCGCTGGATGACGAAGAAATCCTTTCCAACCTGGATATCGTTCGTAAAATGTATCAGGAGGGCATCATCAACGGAGACGCTCCGACAGCAGATGATTCCAGCAAATACGCAATGTTCTTTGTTGCACAGGGATGGAGCGGCGCTGCAAAAACAACATGGGGTCCGAACAATGGTATCGCTAATTGTTCAGCAGTACAGTATGGCAACACAGTCGTTTCCAACACAACCGTACGTGGTTCCATCAATGGTATCTACTCCGGATGCAAACACCCGGACAAAGCACTTCAGCTTCTGAACCTGGTAAACACCGATTCCAAAGTGCGTGACTGGTTCTACTATGGAGCAGAAGGAAAAGACTTCGAGTACACCGATGACAATAAAGTACACCGCCTGACCACTGACTGGGGCATGGCCGGATATACCCAGGGTACTTTCTTCAATGTAACACAGACAGACGATGTTGACTTCAACCAGTGGGATGAAGTAGAAGAGCTGAACGAGAAAGCAACTCCGTCTGAGATGCTTGGATTCAACCTTGATACCTCCAACATCGAAACAGAGCTTGCAAACTGCCGTGCCGTATATGAGAAATACTATTCTGAGTTATTCACCGGCGCACAGGATCCGAGAGAGCTTGTAAAAACAATCGATGCAGAGCTTGAGACCGCAGGCTGGGAGACCATCCGCGAAGAAGCTCAGAAACAGATTGACGCACAGAAATAAGTCTGATACATTAATTTTATAAGAACTACAACAGGGCATTTTCGATTGCGGAGATGCCTGTTGTAGAATAACGGGAAATGAGAAAAATTGAGCGAAAGGATGAAAAAAGAATGAAAGAGACCTTACCAAAGTCCGTTCAGGAGCTGATTTTAAGCCTGAGAGAAAAACTGAAAGACGAGCCGGAAATCGTTGATATGTTTGAGCGATGCTACTCCAACACCCTCGATACGACCGTGAAGAAAATGGAGGACGGCAGCACCTACGTCATCACCGGAGATATCCCGGCCATGTGGCTGCGTGACTCGGTAGCACAGCTGCGCCCTTACCTGGTGCCGGCACAGAATGACCCGGAGCTGGCTGACCTGATCGCAGGCCTCATCCGCCGCCAGTTTATGTGCATCAACATCGATCCATACGCAAACGCATTCAACGAAGGACCGAACGGCAACTGCTGGGAGAAGGACGAGACCGATATGGGACCGTGGATCTGGGAGAGAAAGTATGAGATCGATTCTCTCTGCTATCCGCTGCAGTTCTCCTATCTGTTCTGGAAGAACACCGGAAGAACGGATCAGTTTGACGAGGTTTTCTGGGAAGGTGTTGACAAAATCCTGACTGTATTTGAGACTGAAATGAACCACGAGGAGAAATCCCCGTACAGCTTCATCCGTAAAAACTGCTCCTACACCGATACGCTTTCCCGCGATGGAAAAGGTGCGCAGGTAAAATCCGGCATCGGCCTGATCTGGTCCGGCTTCCGTCCAAGCGATGACTCCTGCCGTTACGGTTACCTGATCCCGTCCAACATGTTTGCGGTTGTTGTTCTGAATTATCTGAAAGAGATCGCGGATTTCGTCGGCGGGAAAGAGGAAATTGCAAAGAAAGCAGAAGAGATGGCAAAGACCGTAAAACAGGCCATCGAGACTTACGGTACCACCCATATCTGGGGACTTGGCGATGTTTATGCTTACGAGGTAGACGGCTTTGGACAGTATAATCTGATGGATGATGCCAATGTACCGAGTCTTCTGGCTATGAGCTATCTCGGCTACGAGCCGGAAAGCCAGGAAGTGGCTGACAACACAAGAAAGCTGATCTTAAGCGAGGCAAACCCGTTCTACTATTCCGGAACAAAGCTTTCCGGAATCGGAAGTCCGCACACACCGGTCCGCTACGTATGGCACATCTCCAAAGCCATCGAGGGACTGACCGCACCGACAAAAGAGGAGAAACATCAGATGATCCACGAACTGATGGAAACCGACGGCGGTACAGGACTGATGCACGAGGGTGTTTTCGTAGATGATCCGACCGTTTACACCAGAGAGTGGTTCTCCTGGGCAAACGCAATGTTCTGTGAGCTGGTCATGCAGTATTGCGGATATGAGATTAAGAAATAAACAAAAAGAAAAACGAAAAAGATAGAAAAGAGGAGGCTGTGTTCGCTGCACAGCCTCCTCTTTTCGTCTACACCAAAGAAAACTGTCAGTAACAGTTTCCCTGAAAGGAGGGACAGCAGTGGGGAGAATACTGCTGTCCCAGGGGAACATGGGATTTTCATTTTGATTCATTTCTCTACACACGGTGTATTATACACAGTTTTTTGCGATATGTAAAAGATATAATTGATATGAAAGATATAATAAATTAGCATGACGAAGAAATGTAAAAGAATCTGAGCATCAGAAAATCTTAGGAAATCTATTGGGATTTCTTTGGAAAAGAAGAAGCGGAATCCTAAGAATGTTTTGGTAGAATCCTCTTATCAAGTGAAGATGAGAGGGGAAAGAACATGACCTGGAAAAACGAGAAAAAATCAAAAGCATTACTTGTGGTATTCGGCATTTACCTGGCGCTGCTTGCCTGGTGCATTTTATTCAAATTCGCCTTGCGCCCGGAAGAAATTCCGCACCTGCGGGGGATTAATCTGATTCCATATGCGGCGTCGGTTGTGGTGAACGGGAAAGTGCAGATTAGTGAAATTATCGAAAATATGCTGGTCTTTCTGCCGTTCGGCCTCTGCATCTCAGCCTTCTATCCGGACAGCGAAATCCAGAACCGCATTCTCCTTGCATCGGGACTGAGCCTGTTTTTTGAGGTGACGCAGTATATTTTTGCGATCGGCGCGAGTGATATTACGGATGTGATCGATAATACGCTTGGCGCGGTGATCGGAATTCTATTGTATCTGGGGATGAAAAAAATCTGGAAAGAGAAGACGGGAAAGATCATTACCATTCTGGGAGCGGTGCTGGAAGTGCTGTTTCTGGCGTTGTTGTTTTTTACGTTTGCGGCGAATGGGATGTTTTAAGATTGGAATTCAGGAAAG
This sequence comes from Blautia sp. AM47-4, assembly GCF_003479865.1. Taxonomy (NCBI): domain Bacteria; kingdom Bacillati; phylum Bacillota; class Clostridia; order Lachnospirales; family Lachnospiraceae; genus Blautia; species Blautia sp. AM47-4. The sequence goes on along the minus strand of NZ_QUHY01000009.1, from coordinate 102,734 downwards.
GATAGTGTATAATCGAGAAAAGGACAAATTCCGAAAGCAGGTGTGATGGATGGAAAAAGTAATCAGTATAGGAAAACAGAATTTTGCATCCTTAAGGGAAAACCATTATTTCTTTGTGGATAAATCTCACTTCATCAAGGACTGGTGGGAAAACGGGGATGAAATCACCTTGATCACCCGCCCCCGCCGCTTTGGCAAGACACTGAATATGAGCATGCTGGACTGCTTTTTTTCTAATAAATATGCCGCCCGGGGCGATCTGTTTGAAGGACTTGGCGTTTGGAAAGAAGAAAAATATCGGGAACTGCAGGGAAAGTATCCGGTGATCTTTTTGAGTTTTGCAGCCGTGAAAGCAGATCAGCTTTCGGAAGCAAAAATTCAGATCAAACAGCAGATTGCGAGAGTGTATGAAGAAAACCGTTATCTTCTGGATGGGGATCTGCTGAGCGGAAATGAGAAGAAAGCATACAACGAGGTCAATCTGCATATGGGTGATGCGGAGGCCGCAGCGGCACTCAATAATATGAGTATGTATCTGGCGCGGTATTACGGCAGAAGAGTGATTATTCTGCTGGATGAGTACGACACGCCGATGCAGGAAGCGTATGTCCATGGCTACTGGGCGGAATTTACAACGTTTGTGCGGAGTCTGTTTAATGCGACGTTTAAAACGAATCCTTATCTGGAACGTGCGATGATGACCGGAATCACGAGGGTTTCGAAAGAAAGTATTTTTTCTGACTTAAATAATCTGCGTGTGGTGACGACGACATCGGATCTGTATGCGGACTGTTTTGGATTTACCGAAAAGGAAGTTTTTGCATCTCTGGACGAGTTCGGAATGGGAGACAAAAAGGATGTTGTGAAGCAGTGGTATGATGGATTTATCTTCGGCGGACACCGCGATATCTACAATCCATGGTCGATTACCAATTATTTAAAAGAAAAGAAATTGCGCCCGTACTGGGCAGATACGAGTTCGAACGGTCTGGTGGGAAAGCTGATCCGCACCGCCTCGCCGGAAATCAAAGAGTATATGGAAGATCTACTGAACGGACAGGCAGTCACGGTGAACTTTGATGAGCAGATGGTGTTTGAACAGCTGGGTTACAATGAAAATGTAATCTGGAGTCTGCTGCTCGCGAGCGGTTATCTGAAAGCGGAAGAGGTGGAGTATCGCGGAATTACTTTGAAGCCGTGGTATCAGCTCCGTATCACCAATCTGGAAACGGTGAGCATGTTTGATGATATGTTCAGCGGATGGTTTGAAGCATCGGAAGCTGGGTACAGCAGCTTTGTGAAAGCACTGATGCAGGGCGATCTGGAAGCGATGAATTATTATATGAATAAAGTGTCCCTTGCGACCTTCAGCCATTTTGATGTCGGCGGGGAAACAAATGAAAGCCTGGAGCCGGAACGATTCTATCATGGCTTCGTCCTGGGACTGATGGCAGAACGCGCAGAGTGTTATCAGATCCGGTCGAATCGGGAAAGTGGATTTGGACGGTATGATGTGATGATGATTCCGAAGAATAGAGAAAAAGATCCGGCGATTATTATTGAATTTAAAGTCTGCAGCCGGGTAAAAAAGGAGACACTGGAAGATGCGGTGCAGGAGGCTTTAAAACAGATCGTGGATAAAAAATACGACGCAGAACTGGTGGCCCTTGGCGTGCCGCAGGAAAGGATCCGGCATTATGGGTTTGCATTTGCGGGGAAGAATGTGTTGATTGGAGCAGAATGAGAGAAACGGGTGATGAAGGTCATCCGTTTCTTTTGGCGTAAAATGGTATTCCTATTGACTCACTATGATATAGATAGTATGATAAATTTAATTTTTAAAATTTATTTTTACGTGAGGATATTTTATCTATGAAACGATTTTCTTCCACTACCTTAAAAACTGCTTTCGTAAAATCCATCCCGATTTTCTGCAGCTACGTTTTCGTCAGCATGGCCTACGGCATGATGATGGCATCCGCCGGCTTTCCCTGGTATGATTCACTGCTGGTAAGTCTGACGGTCTATACGGGCGCGTTCCAGTTCGTTCTGATTACGTTTCTTTCTAGCGGCGCTTCCCTCATCACCATTGCGCTCACTGCACTTCTGATGAACAGCCGCCAGAGTTTTTACAGCATTACCTTCCTGAAGGAATTCAAACAGATGGGGCGCCGCAAGCTGTACATGATTCACACGATGACCGATGAGACATACGCCGTAAACTGTACCTTAGATCTTCCGAAAAAAGAAAAAGAGGACACCATGTTCCTCGTCGCTCTGTTCAGCCGCTACTATTGGATAGTTGGTTCGGTTCTTGGCGACATTTTAGGCCAGATCATTCCATTTGACCTGACGGGCCTTGATTTCTGTATGACAGCCCTGTTTCTCATTATCTTCATTGACCAATGGGAAAAAGCAGAGAAGCACACGCTGGCGCTGTCTCCGCTCTGATCACCTTCGGACTCCGTGCACTCCCGTTTCTTACATTTTCCGGCAGCCGTAAAATGCCCGCATCACTCGAACGACTCGGCCAGGCACTGCCGTCTGCCATCATGGCGGTACTGATCATTTACTGTATGAAAGATATTCCCACCGGCGGTATCTCTGCCGCAGTACCGAAACTGCTCGCAGCAGCGGTCGTTTTTATCACCTACAAATGGAAACACCAGACCCTCGTCTCCATCCTTCTTGGAACCATTTCGTATATGATGCTTCTGCGTCTCTTTTAAAAAGAAACGGTGCAGTTCTGAATTCATGGCAGAAATTCAGAACTGCACCGTTTTTCTATTCTCTATATGCATTAGAAGGATTGGCAATTATTCGATGACTTCGTACTCTCCGTCGCCCGTCTTTTTGAATAACGGAAGCTTCTGCAGAAATACAATATCTTTTCGATCAGCAGCATCGCCCTCAGCAAGGATCGCTGCTTTTTTTACAACCTCTGCACTGGCATTCGCCATCAGGCATTCCAGTGCGTGCAGGGACTCGCCGGTGGAAATGACATCATCCAGCAGGCAGACACGTTTGCCGCGGATTTTATCTGCGTCTTTTCCATCCAGATAAAGATGCTGCTCACCCGCTGTTGTAATCGAATGAACGGATGCGGAAACCACATCTTTCATGTAGGATTTTGTGCTTTTTCGTGCAACGATAAATTCTTTATGGCCCAGCTCTTTGCTTACTTCATACGCTAGGGCAATACCTTTCGCTTCTGCGGTGACAATGGCATCGACTTCTCCGATTTTTGCGGCCAGCTCCGGCGCACATGCACTTACCAGCTCGGTGTCACCAAGGACAACAAAGCTTGCAAACGCCATCTCCTCACTGATCGGGATAAATGGAAGTGTTCTTTTCACTCCGCAGAGCTCCATGCTGTATTCTTTCATACGATTTTCCTCTTATGTTACTGAAGTTATAATCCAAGCAGTTTTGCAGCAACACCGGCCAGCATTCCGAGGAACGGGTTTGTTACTGCAGTGACAACCATTGTGGTTCCGCCGACGGCTGCATTGACAGCGAAGGCAGACGGCGCATCCAGTACAACGGTTTTGAAGATACCGAGTACAAACAGGAAACCTGCGATCGAAGAAGACGGAACAAATTTTCCGATTTTCGGAAGCAGTTTCAGAAGCAGAATTACACCGATCACAACCATCATGATGACACCAGCCCATACAGCGTGCGGTGCATTGGCAGTTGCGGAAATGATTGCCTCAACCGGGGCTCCTCCGAAAAAGGAAGAAAACATATCGGCCAGGGAAGAAATCACGGTCAGGTTATCGACGTTGTAATTTCCACCGGTTGCCATTCCTGCGGTAATTCCGCCGAAGGAAATGTTGGAACCAATGTTCAGGCAGACCATACCGAGTGCGCCGAGAATTACGTTGGCATTGATTGTAAATTTCTGGCGGACAAATTTATCATCCTCTACGACAATGCTGGATTTCTCTTTGTTGAAAAATGCATTGGCAATGCAGGATGCTACAACGGAAATGACGATGGTATAAACCAGGGTATTGGCACTGTCTTTGGTAAAGTAATAGGTGATCAGTGCTGCGGCCAGGGAAACACCGCCGGAAATGGCATCACTCTTGATCATATCGATCGCGGCCTTTACCAGAATGATACCGACACCGGCCATCATTCCATAGGCAACATCCTCACCTACAAAGTTTACGATTTTTGTCAGCAGTCCAAACACTCCGATCAGAGCCATAATCACACCGCCGATAAAAATCATCGTACAGCGTTCCGAACGGTCTTTTCCAGCCGTTCCGGCGTAAGTGATCGTCTCCGCCTGGAAGGAAATTGGTGCGACACTCTGCGTAATCGTATTGCCCACCGCACCAACAAAGAATGCCAGCGCCGTCGGAACCGATGCAAATCCAAACGTCAGAGCAAGAAGACCCTGCGGCAGACCATTCAGCACAACGCCGATGATTGCCAGAAGATCTGTTAAAATGGCTTTCATACTAAATACTCCTCCTCACTATGAAATATGTCGTTTTGAAGCAAAGAAAAGTGTAGCACCAAAACCGGTCAAAGTAAACCAGATCAGTCATGAAAGGTTTTTGTCAGTGATAATAAGTCAATCTTATATACAAAATATTATTATTTCTGTGTGCTAATAAATCAAGAGGATTTTTAAATGTCTGCATAACCAATAATCAATAGTTACAAAACTGGGTGCCATTATTTGGAATTGTGCATATAGAAACGAAGAAAAAGATTTGCTATACTGAAGCTGTATGAGGGTTTTTATCACAGTTATAAGAAACGGAAAGGGGATTTTTACTTATGGCAATTACAGAGACAAAAACAAAATATGGACAGGTTCATGGTGTGCAAAAAGACGGTTACACGGTATTCCGCGGCGTTCCGTACGCAAAGCCGCCGGTAGGCGAAAAACGGTTCTGCCCGCCGGAAGAGCCGGAGTGCTGGGAGGGGGTTTACGAGGCGGATCATTTCGGATGCGTCTGCCCGCAGACCGAGCATGAGCCGGACTCCTTCTATGGAAAAGAATTTTATCTCGATCCGGAATTCGGCATGAAGCAGAGTGAGGACTGTCTGTACTTAAATATCTGGACACCGGCAAATACAGTGGATGAAAAACTGCCGGTTGCTTTCTGGATTCACGGCGGCGCGTTTATGCACGGCTTCAGCCACGAATCCGAATTTGATGGAGCTGCTTACTGCGAACGCGGAGTGATTCTCGTTACGATCAATTACCGTCTCGGTGCTTTCGGATTTTTGGCACATCCGTGGCTGTCCGAGGAGAGCGGTGTCGGAAGAAGCGGAAACTACGCGATTCTCGACCAGATCGCAGCACTGAAATGGGTAAAAGAAAATATCGCAGCATTCGGCGGCGACCCGGAAAATATCACCGTATTCGGCCAGTCCGCGGGATGCATGAGCGTACAGACACTCATCAGTTCTCCGCTGACTGAAAACTGGATCAGCAAAGCCATTTTCCAGAGCGCCGGCGGCTACGACACCGGACTGAACCGCGATATGCTGCTTTCTGAGGCGGAAATGATCGGCCAGGAATTTGTAGAGCTTAGCGGAGCAAAATCGCTGGAAGAACTGCGTGCGATTCCGGCTGAGAAAATTGTGGAGCTGCAGGAGGAGTTTGACCGCGTAAATCCATCGAGAATGCTGAGCTTCGTGCCGAACATCGACAATCATCTGCTGACCTGCGGCTATAACGATGCCGTAACCGAAGGAAAAATCAAGGACATCCCATACATGCTCGGATCAACCGCAGACGACATCGGCGTGTTCCCGGAGATGAAAGAAAAAGGCGAGCACGGCGGCATCTATAAGGGATGCATCAACTGGAGCCTTGCGCTGGAAAAACTCGGAAGAAAACCGGCTTACGTTTACTACTTCACCCGTGCCCTGTTAGGTGACGACGCCGGAGCGTTCCATTCTTCCGAACTCTGGTACATGTTCGGAACTCTGGGCCGAAGCTGGCGCCCGAAAACCGAGGCGACTATGCCCTCAGCAAAGAAATGATGGACGACTGGACCAATTTCATGAAAACCGGAAACCCGAACGCAGAGGGAAAAGACGACTGGAAACCATGCACAAAGGACGACCCGTATGTGCAGGTGCTGGATGTGAGAAAATAAGCAGAAGGAAATAAAAATGGCAATCGAATATAAAAGACTTACCCAAAAGGAACTGGATTTTTTCATTCAGATGAGAATCCATCAGCTTCGCGAAGAGGGGGCAAAAGAAGAAATTGATTTAGCACCTGCGTTAAAAGATTACTATGAACGTCATATGGCGGATGGTACTTTTGTATCTTGGATTGCTGTTGACGGAGAGAGCATCATCGCAACAAGTGGAATGTCATTTGTAGAAAAACCTCCATACTTTGGATGCCCGAGCGGCAGAATTGGATTACTGTCCAGTATGTTTACAGATCCGGCGTATCGAAGAAGAGGTATTGCAAAAGAATTGCTGTCCCGTGTGATAGAAGATGCAAAAGAATATGGATGCGGAACAATACAGATTACGGCATCGGATATGGGCGTTAAGTTGTATACAGATTTTGGATTTGTGCATAATGGAAATTTTATGCAGTATAAATTGTAATGTCCCTCAGAAAGAGATATTCTCTCCACTGGCTGCGATATTGGAAAAATATTCAACAAATAATAGCAAGGATTCTCTCACCTCTATAGGTGGTGAGATGAATTGCAAATAAGAAAGTTAACGGCAGTGGCGGGCGGAGAGAAATCGGTATCCCCCACTGACATGAGGCAAACCACAGTCAGCATTTTGCTGACATGTCAGACTCTGTGAAATTACCGACTGTGGATTGAAACAAAGAAAGAGGAAAAATTAGAATAAAGAAAGAGCAGCATTTTACCGACGTGTGAAAGGTAAAAATGCTGCTCTTTTTGCGTGGCAGAATCAGTCGTCCAGATCGTTGCGCTCGCGGAAGATCTGATAAATGGTGTCGATCAGTTCATCGTCATCGAGGCCTTCGAACTCGGCTTCGTTGACATCGAGATTCTCGGAAATGATGCGCAGAATGTGTACCGGTTCGTCATCGCCGCCGTCGGCCGGATAGAGAACGGCGTACTCATCCTCCTTGTATTCTACGATATCCAGAAGCTCAAAACGGACAGAATTTCCGTCCTGATCGGTAAGGACAATAAGATTGGAATCCATAATTGCAATATACTCCTTTATGTGTTATTTTTGCCGCTCAAAAACATGCAAATATAAATTTATTGCAACTGTTCAGAGTCAGCCTCCAAAATGCTACGCATTTCGTCGGTGTGGCGTATCCGTCAAATAAAATTTCAAAAACAGTTTTAAAAATGCAAGCATTTTATACCTGTTTTTTGAAATTTTATTTGGCTCTGAACAGTTACAATTTATTATACTATGAGCAGTTGGGTTTGAAAAGAAAAAAGTGCCTGGTGCGATACGCTTGATATTTTGCGCTGATACGGTATAATGACAACAGAGTAAAAACGGACGGCTGTGGCCGTGCCAGGAAAAATGGGGGAAAGGAAGAACTTATGAATTATCAGGTATTAGATGTCAAAGTAAAGGATACAGAAGAAATCGGAAAATTATACACGTATTTTCTGGACAATTCACAGGAAATTGATCCGAACCGTGTGCGTCCGGTCATCGTGATCTGCCCGGGCGGCGGATATGGAATGGTCTCCGACCGCGAAGCAGAGCCGATTGCGATGAGGTTTTTAGGAGCAGGTTATCATGCCGTTATTCTGCGCTACAGCGTTGCACCGGTAGCTCATTACCCGACCGCACTTCGCCAGCTTGCCTGGACTGTTGCGTATCTGCGGGAGCATGCGGCAGAATATCACATTGATCCGAACAAAGTAGTAGTAGCCGGATTTTCCGCAGGTGGCCATCTGGCGGCATCGTACGGTGTATTCTGGAAAAAGAAAACATTTCTTGCAGAAGAGCTTGAAGTAGACGCGAAGCAGCTTCGCCCGAACGGACTGTTGTTATCCTATCCGGTAATCACATCCGGTCCGAAGGCACACCGCGATTCCTTTAAAAATCTGCTGGGCGATCAGTATGATAACCTTGTAGATGAAATGTCTCTGGAAAATCAGGTCACTCTCGATACACCGAAAACGTTTCTGTGGCATACCGCGCCGGACGACTGTGTGCCGGTAGAAAACTCCATTCTGTTCTTTACAGCACTGCATGCACTGGAGATTCCGGTAGAAATGCATATTTATCCGGTCGGCGGCCATGGCCTTGGGCTTGCAAACGAAGAGACACAGAGCTATGAGTATCAAAATGCCGTGCGCGAAGAGTGCCAGAGCTGGATTTCTCTTGCGATTGACTGGATGCGGCATTTATAAAAACGGAATTTTAAAGGCTGCCGGAATGAGAAAAAAATCCGGCATGAGATCAACAGGATGACAGCAGGCGAAAGGATAATATAGCATGAAGGTATTGATTGTAGTAGATATGCAGAATGATTTTATTGACGGAAGTCTTGGCACAAAAGAAGCGGTTGAAATTGTGAACCGTGTTGCAGAGGTGATGGATTCGTTTGACGGAGCCGTCATCTGCACCAGAGATACACATTTTGCAGACTATCTGAACACTTCCGAGGGCAGAAAACTTCCGGTAGAGCATTGTATCGAAGGAACGAAGGGTCATGCACTGCAGGATACAATTCAGAAAATGGCAGAGAAAAAACAGGTCGTGGTGATGAATAAAATCACCCTCGGTGCAAAAAATCTGCCGGAGGAGATCGAAAAACTGGCAGGCGGCGTGCCGGAATCCATTGAACTCGTGGGACTCTGCACCGACATCTGCGTGATTTCCAATGCCATGCTGCTGAAAGCATTTTATCCGGAAGTGCCGATTTCGGTCGATGCATCCGCGTGCGCGGGCGTAACGCCGAAGAGTCATAAAAATGCATTGGAAGCTATGAAAATGTGCCAGATTGACGTCATAAACGAATAGACAGAAAAGAGGAAGAGCAATGAGCACAACAAGATTATTTGATCAGGATGCGTACCTGGGTGAATTTGAGGCAACCGTAGAACGAAGCGTCTGTGAGGGCGGCATGTACCGCGTGCTGCTGGACCAGACCGCATTTTTCCCGGAGGGCGGCGGTCAGCCATCAGATGAGGGAACGCTGGATGGCATTTTTGTGTCAGATGTACAGGAAATCGACGGTGAAATCTGGCATACCGTGGAAGCACCGCTTGAGCCGGGCAAAATGGTGGTCGGAAAGCTTGACTTTGAAAAACGTTTTTCCAATATGCAGAATCATTGCGGAGAGCATATCGTGTCAGGCATTATCCACCGGATTTACGGCTTCAACAACGTTGGCTTCCATATGGGAAGTGATGTGACTACCGTTGATTTTGACGGCGTTCTGACCGAGGAACAGCTCTACGATGTAGAACAGGAGGCCAATGAGGCTGTACTTCGCAATGTTCCGGTTACCATCAGCTATCCGTCAAAGGAAGAGCTGGAAACGATGGATTATCGCAGCAAAAAAGAAATTGAGGGGCAGGTGCGGATTGTGACCATCGAGGGGTATGACCGCTGTGCATGCTGCGGAACCCATGTTGCAAAAACAGGAGAAATCCGTCTGATTAAAATCCTAAGCGCTCAGAAATACAAAGGCGGCGTCCGCGTCGCTATGCTTTCCGGTGAAAAAGCGTATGCGGATTATTGCTTAAAGCATGTTAATACACTTGGCATCGCCCGTCTGCTTTCCGTAAAACCGGAGGAGGCCGGAGATGCGTGGTACGGCTGAAACAGAAAAATATTGAGATGAAAAAAGAAATGAAACAGCTCAAAAAAGAACTGTATACACTGCAGGGAGCACCGGAGAGAAAAAAATAAAATTCCCGATTGTGAAGAAGCATATGATGTAGGACAGCAAAAACAGGGAGAAAGCAAATATGGCAAAAGAGAAAGAAATTAAAACAAATGCAATGCGTATTCTGGACCGGCAGAAGGTCAAATACGAGGTTCTTCAGTACGAATGCGATGAATTTATCGATGGTCTCCACACTGCCGAAGTAACCGGTGCGCCGGTCGAGCAGTCGTTTAAAACGCTTGTGGCACAGGGAAAAAGTAAACAGTATTATGTGTTGGTTCTTCCGATTGCAGAGGAAGTGGATCTGAAAAAAGCGGCAAAAGCGGTAGGGGAAAAATCCATTGAGATGATCCATGTGAAAGACATCACCGCAGTCAGCGGCTACGTCCGTGGCGGCTGCAGCCCGATCGGCATGAAAAAACAGTATCCGACTGTGATCCAGGAATGCGCGGCAGACTTTGACAAGGTTTACGTGAGCGGAGGACGAATCGGAACGACACTGTGCATGGCGCCGGAAGACCTGAAGAAGGTCAGCAGGGCGGAGTATGCGGATTTTATACAGTAAAATCGAAAAAAATATATTTATGCAGACCAGAATCAAAGAAAAGGTTCTGGTCTGTTTTTTTTCTTTTTACCGGGGGCGTATCCGAGAAGAACGATCCGTGAAAAAGTCGAAAGATGTAGAAAGCAGGCAGGGTTAAGATGAATTTCTTTCAAAAACAGAACAGAAAATAATAGCCAAAAAGCAGTGCTGAAATTGCGATACGATTCTACGGATCCGTGAAAATCGGAAAAGCTTTCACACGACTTTTCAAATTGGCGTGAGAATTTTTCCTCTCATTTTTGGAAGCAATTCACAAACCGGAAAAACTTGGCGAAAACCGCTGGACAAATCGAGATGGGGAAACTATAATGACCTCACAATCAAGTTAAGCCAAACGAAACGGGAGGTGAGAAACAAGATGTCTTTGCAGCACTGTCTGGTACTGACAGTTGCGACAGGGGCGGTATGGATGGATTTAAGAACACGCAGAATTGCAAATGAATGGATTATCACCGCATGGATCGCCGGGCTGGTTACACAGCTCATCCGCTATGGCGCCGCGGGAGCGGGTATTTTTCTTTTTGGGATGCTTTTCCCGATACTCGCACTTTACATTCTGTTCTATTTTCATATGCTGGGCGCGGGAGATATCAAACTCCTATCCGCTGTTGGAGGCTTTCTCGGTGTGCCAGCGATCCTGAAATGTATGATTGTGTCGTTCCTGTCTGGAGCGGTCTTATCTATCGGAATCATTCTCGTCTGCGGAAATTTACCGCAGCGTCTTACCAAATTTTTCAATTATTTCCAAACTTATTTTACCAAAAGAAAATACCAGAAAAAAACAGAGCCGGTTCCCTATTACGATGGGAAGTGGGGCATGGAGTGCATCCATTTTTCCGTTCCCGTGCTGATGGGAGTGCTGCTCTGGATTGGGGGATTTTATTGAATACTGCAAAGAAAAAGAGTGTTTTTGCAGTCTGTGACACGGAAATGGAATATGCACGCAATTTTATGGAATATCTGAACCAGAAGAGAAATATTCCGTTCGAAGTGCATGCGTTTTCCAGTGCGGAGATGTTTCTGGAGTTCGCAAAGAATAACGAAACAGAGATTCTTCTGATTTCGGATAAAGCGATGAAAGAAGAGATCCGCCGGTATCCGATTCGTCAGATTATCATTCTGTCTGAGGGCGTACACAGTCCGGTGCTGGATCAGTATCCGGCGGTCTACAAATACCAGTCGTCGGAAAAGGTGATCCGCGAGGTCATGGCGTGCTACGGCGTAGAAAATGGTGTCGATACATCGCCTGCACTGCTGCCGAAAAAGGAAATGCGTATTATCGGCATTTATTCGCCGGTCGGACGGACGCAGAAGACCTCGTTTGCCCTGACGATGGGGCAGATTCTGGCGAAGGAGCGGGCAGTGCTGTATCTCAATATGGAGAGCTATTCCGGATTTGAACGGCTGCTGGAATGCAGCTACGACAGGGGAATGAGCGATATTCTGTATTATGCGAGACAGGAAAATCAGGGCATCATCTACAAACTGGGCGGAATGGTCCAGTCAATGCAGAACCTGGATTATCTGCCGCCCGCCGCATCGCCGATGGACATTCAGACTGCAAAATATGAAGAATGGAAATGGCTGTTTCAGGAGATTGAGAAGAACAGCAGCTATGAAGTGCTGATTCTCGACCTGGGGGATGGCGTGGCGGATCTGTATCAGATCCTGGATTTTTGCAATGAAATTTACGTTCCGACAAGGAATGATGTGATTTCTGCAGCAAAAATGGAGCAGTTTGAAAATTTGCTGCGCCGGTGGGACTGCCAGTCGGTGCTGGACAAGATGCGGAAAATTCACGTTCCGTTTCACACGGCAAACAGGACGGGAAAAGCATATTTTGAGGAACTCGTCTGGAGCGAGCTGGGCGACTATGTGCGTCAGATTCTGCGGGATGGCAGAAGAGGAGAAGAAACATGACAATGTCAGAAATTCTGCGAAGAAAACTGATGGAACGGATCGATATTGCATCCGAGCCGGATGATGGAGAAGTGCTGGAAGAGATTGACCGTCTGATCCTGGGAGAAGAAGAAACAAGGTATCTTCCGGTGTCACAGAAAGCAGAGCTGCGCAGGCAGCTGTTTTACAGTGTGCGGCGGCTGGATGTACTGCAGGAACTTCTGGAAGATACTGGAATTACAGAAATTATGGTGAACGGTTATCAGCATATTTTCGTGGAACGGAACGGCAGAATCGAACGATATGGAAAAAGCTTTACCTCCGCAGAAAAACTGGAGGATGTGATTCAGCAGATTGTAGGCCGGTGCAACCGCGTGGTGAATGAACAGAACCCGATTGTGGATGCACGGCTGGAAAATGGAGACCGTGTCAACGTTGTCATGAAACCGGTCGCGTTAAATGGGCCGATTCTGACCATCCGCCGCTTTCCGGAGCAGGCGGTGACGATGGAATTTCTGGTCTCCATCGGGAGTATTACAAAAGAGGCGGCAGAGTTTCTGCAGGCTCTCGTCCGGACCCGCTACAGCATGATGATCGGCGGGGCGACCGGATCTGGCAAAACGACATTTCTGAATGCGCTTTCCGCCTACATTCCAAAGGGCGAGCGCATCATAACCATCGAAGACAATGCAGAGTTGCAGATCCAGGGTGTGGAGAATCTGGTGCGGCTGGAAGCAAAAGAGGCAAATCTGGAATCAGGAACAGAAATTACGATCCGCGATCTGATCCGCGCAGCTTTGCGTATGCGGCCGAACCGCGTAATTATTGGCGAAGTGCGCGGAGCGGAAACGTTTGAATTATTATCCGCACTCAATACCGGGCATGCGGGATCTTTGAGCACGGCACATGCAAACAGCGTGAAAGATATGATCTCCCGTCTGGAAACGATGGTGCTGATGGGAGTGCAGCTCCCGTTGGAAGCAATCCGCCGCCAGATTGCATCGGGAATCGAAATTCTCGTGCATTTAGGACGCGGGGAGGATGGAAGCCGTCGGGTGGAGGAGATCGCAGAGATCACAGGGATGGAGGAGGACGAAATCAAAACGGTTTCTTTGTTTCGAAGAGAATATGGGAGAGGCCTGCAAAAGACAGGCGAACTGGTACACAGAGAAAAACTGGAGGGGAAAACAGGATGAGAATACGTGAGGGAAGCCAGGTAAAGACGGGCATGGCAGAGGAGAAGGAGACGAAGGGGATCGACTATCAGACCTGGGAATTTACCGGTCGGGAATATCTCGAAATAGCGGGAATCAGTCTTGGGATTGCCGCCGCTGTGAACCTGCTCTGTTACCGGGCGTGGTGGGCATGCATTGCTGTGGTTCCGGTTGGAATCGTATGTTTTCACACGTATCGGAAAAACCGGATTCAGAGACGGAAAGAGGAGCTGTACGACAGCTTCCGGGATCTGATTGCGTGGATGCACACGGCACTGCGTTCCGGCTATTCCATGGAAAATGCAGTGCTGGAGGCGGCAGGACAGCTGGAACAGTCGCTGGGAAAAGAAAACATTCTGGTACAGGAACTGCGCCGGATGCGTCATAAAATGATGATTTCCGTGCCGGTGGAACAACTGTTTCAGGATCTTGCGGTGCGAAGCCGCATTGACGATATTGCGACGTTTGCAAGTGTACTGGTGATTGCGAAGCGGACAGGAGGAAATGTCTGCGAGATCTTTCAGAATACGTGGGATATTTTCTGTACGAGAATTGACACGATGCGGGAAATCCGTGCGGGCGTTTCTTCCCGGCGGTTCGAGCAGAATATTATGAGTGTTGTGCCGTTTGGAATTCTGGGATATGTACAGCTTTCCTTTCCGGAATTCTTAAGTGTGATGTATGGGAATGTAATCGGGGTTTTCTTCATGAGCGGATGCCTTGCCGTGTATCTGGCGGCATGGGTGCTTGGAAAGAAGATTCTGGACATTGAGTTTTAAGAAGCAATTGAAGTTTAAAAAGTAAGACTGCGAATCATAACGATTCGTCCGCAAAAAAGGGGAGGAATCAAATGTTGTGGATTTGTCTGACCGCATGGGCGGGGCTGTTCATCTGGTATTTCCGGATGAGAAAAAAGGCGGAAGATCACAAATTGGTGAGACGGATTTTCTGCCTTGCAGCGACAGGGTTTATAGCGGGCACTGCACTCTGCCTTCCGATCGGAGTGCGAAAAGTTTCAGGAGATGAAAAAGCGGAACTTCAACTGGAACGGGGTGCCTTAGGCAGCCAACCGACAGAGGAAAAACTTGAGGTTTCTGTTGGAAATCAGAAACCGGAAAGAATTACACTGTCTGTACCTGCAAGAGCTTACAGCGCAGAAGAGATAGAAGAGGCGTTCAGTGCGGCGATAGAGGCGCTGGATGAAATCATCTTAGGTGAGAATCTGTCTTTTCATACGGTAAACAGAAACATGGATCTGGTTACGGAAATACCGGGAAGCCCGGTGGCGCTTAGCTGGGAAACAGACAGGCCGTTGTTGATTGACAGCCGGGGTTTGCTGTCAGACGAGATTCCCGAAGAAGGAGTGGAGGTTACGCTGAAAGCGGAACTGGAACTTCAGGGGGAAACAACAGAATATATACGGAAGGTTCAGGTCTATCCACCGGAGATAAAAGGGCGGGATGCGGTTTTTAGGGCACTGAAAAAAGCAGTGGAAAAAGAAAACGAAGCGCATCCCGAAGAAACAGCCTATTATCTGCCGGAGACACTGAACGGAGAAACTGTAACATGGTCAAAAGTGCCGGATCTGACAGGTCTGGAACTTATGGCACTTGCCGCGGCGGCAGGAGCAGTCTGCTGGGCGGCAAAAGGAAGGGAACAAGAAAAAGCAAGGCAGAAAAGAGAAGAACAGATGCTGCGGGATTATCCCGAAATTGTCAGCAAAATGGTTCTTCTTCTGGGTGCCGGGCTTGGGATGCGGAAAGTACTCGAGCGGATTGCAGTGGATTACCGGAAAAATCTGGCGCTTGGCGGGCAGAAACGTTTTGCCTATGAAGAGATTGTATTTACCTGCCAGGAGATGGAAAACGGTGTTTCCGAGCAGGAAGCGTACCAGCGCATGGGAATGCGTATGGGAACCGGAGCGTATCGTTCCCTTGCTGTTCTGCTGACGCAGAATCTGAAAAAAGGCAGTAAAGGACTGCTGGAATTATTGAAACAGGAATCGCAGGAGGCCTTTGAGGAGAGAAGAAGGCAGGCGAAAACAACAGGAGAAAAGGCATCGACAAAGCTTCTTCTTCCGATGGGCATGATGCTTGCGGTTGTATTGGTCATACTCACGGTTCCGGCATTTTTGTCCTTTTATGCATAGGGGATGTTTTTATCCCCACAACAAACAGCTGGTAAAGAGAGGAGGTGGGAATTATGAAGCTGATATCGGAGTTCTGGAAAGAGGAAGATGCGGTGGGGGTTGTGGAAGTGATTCTGATTCTCGTTGTGCTGATCGGACTCGTACTAATCTTTAAAAAGCAGCTTGTGAGTCTGGTCAACAGTCTGATGGAGAAGGTCACAAACCAGAGCAACACCGTATAAACGGGAAAATGTCCAATACGGAACTCCAAAGAAAAATTTAGAAGCCGGTACGGACCTATATGTCATTTGCATATCTGTGTCTCGGTATATCCTTTATCCGATCCACGGCATCTAAAGTTCGAAAAAGTAAAAGTAAAGTGGAAGGAGCTGTATCCCATGAGGGAAACAGAAAGACAGAAAAGATGGGCAGCCGGAAGCATAACAGCATATTTGTGTCTCGTTCTGATACTGATGCTTTCCCTGATTTCCGGGACAATTGCGTCGGTGCGAAATGCCCATGCACGGGTGATGACGGCCTGCGCAATGGAACAGGGACTGTATTCTCTGTTTGCCGGGTATGACAGAACACTGCTGGGACAGTACGAGCTGTTTTTTTATAACGGCGGGGATAAGAGCGGTGTCTGGAAACCTGAAACCATGAGCAGAAAAGTCGCAGAAACTGCGGGAGAAGTTCTGTCCCCCACTGCATCGGGGATGGGAATTCTATCAGGCAGTTTATCTGGCGGACAGGTTACAGAAGTTTATCTCGGCGGCTATCGTCTTGCGACAGACGAGGAGGGAAGTGCTTTCTCCCGTCAGATCTGTGAGGCAATGAAAGCCAGCCTTGGAACTTATGGAATACAGCAGCTTTCCCAGAAATTAAGAGGAGAACAGGAAACCGTGAAACGTCAGGAGGACGGACAGAGCGGTTACGAGGAAGAGGAGGTTTTAAAACAGTATGAAGAATCCAAACAGCCAGAAGAGGGAACAGAAAAAACAGAAGGTGAAGGAGAATCTGGAAACGGCACGCCTTCGGAACCGGATCAGAAGCAGCCGGTACCGGAAGATTTTGTGAATCCGATTGAGGTCATTCAAAAAGTAATGAAAATGGGAATTTTAGGACTGGTCCTCCCGGAAGGGCAGGCACTGTCGCAGGGGGAAACGGATGTATCGTTTCTTGCATCAAAACGGGAGCTGCAGAGCGGGTTTGGCATGGCAGAGTGTGGAAAAGAACTGAGCTTTGTGGATAAGATGCTTTCGTCCGAATATATTCTGTGGAAATTTCCGTGCTATACCAGCAAGGAGAAGAAGGAAGAGCTGCAGTGCCAGGTGGAATATGTGCTCTGCGGAAAAAACAGTGATCAGGATAATCTGGCGGGAACCGTGAACCGTCTGCTGGCGCTGCGGGAGGCGGCAAATCTGGTGTATCTGGCGAAAGATGCGCAGAAGCAGGGCGAGATGGAAGCAATGGCGGGGGTAATTGCCGCGTCGTTTGGAGTTCCGGCGGCGATGCCGGTTGTGAAAATGGCACTTGCCGTGTGCTGGGCATTTGCAGAAAGCATTCTGGATCTGCGGGAACTGCTGGATGGTGGAAAAGTAGCGCTGTTCAAAACGGCAGAATCGTGGCAGCTTTCTCTGGAACAGCTTCCGAAACTGCTGGAAACAGGGGATCAGAGCAGAAAAAATGCACCGGGCGGCATGGAGTATTCCGATTATCTGCGGCTGCTTTTGATGCAGAAATCGGGAAAAGCGGTAACGTTTGGAGCGATGGATCTGGTGGAATACAATATGCGGACAGAACAGCAGCAGCCGGGTTTCCGACTGGATTGCTGTGTCGATGAACTGGAAGCCGGTTTTACGGCGGTAATTGGGAAACGAGAGTATGAGATTACGAGAAATTATGGATATGAGATGCAGGGAGCAGCCTGAAAAATGGGATGACTCCGGCAGGGATACAAAAGGGTGTTCTTCTGAACGGCACATTTATTTCTGGAACCTTATCAAAAAACTTATCCACTCTTCCGGGAATTTTTATAAATCCGGATCAGGAGAGCAGCCTTTTGTAAAACGAAAATGGAACAGGGCAAGCCTGACGGTGGAAGCTTCACTGGCACTTCCTGTTTTTCTGATCGCGGTTCTTGTGTTATTAAAAATCGTGGATCTTTACCGGCTGCATGGAATGCTGACGGTATCTCTGCAGGAGTCCGCGCGGTATCTTTCCGTTTGTGCCTACGCGGTGGATGAGACGGGAAAAGAAACGTATGAAATACCAGAAACGGCCGCGTGCATTGCTTATGCAGAAGCAAAGATTCCAAAAGAAATCCGCGAAAATGGAACGGTGACACTGGCAGGAAGCCGTGTGAAAAATGGATGGCTGGAACTGAAAGCGATTTACTGGCCGAAAATGGGAAACCGCCTCGTTCCGGTGCGGAACCGGGGAATTGCAGCGTGTGCGAAAGTGCATCTGTTCTGCGGAAAGACAGAAGAGGAGGCGGATGAAGAAGAGGGCGAAGCAAAACAGATGGTGTGGGTGACTGAGAACGGCAGTGTGTATCATACCGATTCGTCGTGCAGTCATATCAATCTTTCGATCCAGGTTTCCTCACCGGGTGCGCTTGCGTGGAAACGGAATCAGGATGGAGAAAAATATAAGGAATGCGAACAGTGCGTGGGAAATGGCGCTGCGGGTGCGGAAGTTTACTATACGAAATACGGAAACCGGTATCATAACAGTCTTTCCTGCAAAGGGCTGAAACGTAAAGTAAAACTTGTAGCACTGGAACAGACGGATGGACTGCCGCAGTGCTCGAAATGCGCGAAAAAGGCGGCGTAAGAAAGCCGGATATGAGCAGAGCAGGTGTATTCTTTCCGGGTGAGACCGGAAAGAAGGACGGTAAACAGAAACTCGGGTTTGCGGAAAGGAGGCCGCGGCTGTGTATCAGGAAGAAGTAAAGAGTGCAATTATATTGCTGTATCTGGGGATTCTTGCCGGAATGGATGTGAGGAAACGGCAGATCAGCCTTGTCCTGACCGGTGTTTTATTCCTTACAGGCATTGGATGGCAGATTCTGGTGGAACAGACATCGTGGCTGGAATGGCTGCTGTCCCTGCTGCCGGGAGCAGGATTTCTGACGCTCAGTTATATATCACGGGAACAGGTGGGATACGGGGACGGCCTTCTGCTTCTGACGGTTGGAATCTGGCTGGGATTTGGGCAGACGTTCGGCGTTCTGACGCTGGGACTCATTCTCTGTTCGGTACTCTGCGGAGTCCTTCTGATGCGGAAGAAAATACGGAAACAGGATTCCATACCGCTGGTGCCGTTTCTGCTGCTTGGATTTGTGGGGAGGTGCGGAATGCTTTGAAAGTGAAAATGAGAAAAGCAAGTATTACGGTAGAGGCAGTTCTGGTCGTGCCGCTTGTTCTGATGGTGATTTTTCTTCTGCTGTCGCTGACCTTTTTTGTACACGCACGGAGCTGGTATACATTTGCGGCATATGAAAGCACAATGCTTGCCGCCAGTGAAGGCCGTCTGTCTGTGGAAAAAGGAGAGGCAGCCGCCCAAAGCCGGATGGAATGGTGGATTTCCCAGATACCGCTTCCGGCTGAACCGGTGACTGTACAGACGGAATGCAGAGAAAAAGAGATTCAGATAAAAGCAGAAGGAAACATTCTGCCAATCTGGAGCCGGAACGCGTGGGAATATTCGGTTTTGAGTGAAAGCAGGAGAAACAATCCGGTGAAAACGATCCGGAAGATACGGGCAGTAAAACAGATCTGGAACCAGAAGTAAGGACGGAAGCGGAGAAATGCAGATTGATTATAAAAGAGATTTGAATCATACATATGTTATTTTACAGGAGGAAAAAGAGCCGGACACGGCGTCGTATCAGATCCGTATGCTGCTGACAAACACAATCCCAGGGCTTTTGGACTGCAAAATCGGGAAAATGGATGATAAAACATTGTTTTACTATGAGGTGACATCAAAGCAGTCGCTTCAGAGTGTGTTTGAACAGCGCTCGATTGGGGCGGAGGCGCTGCGGAAACTGTTTGAACAGCTGCTGGATCTTCTCGAAGAACTGGGGCAGTACCTGCTTGCACCGGACGGTCTCGTTCTGCAGCCGGAGCTGGTTTTTGCAGATGCAAATCTGGAGAACTTTTCCTTCTGTTATCTGCCGGGAAAGCAGGGACACACAGGCTGTTTTCAGAAGCAGATCCGGGAGCTGATGGAATATCTGCTGCCGAAGCTGGATCACCAGGAGCAGGATGCGGTGGTACTCGGGTATGGACTGTATCGGGAGATTTCGGCGGAGATCTTTTCGGTTGAGATGATTCAGGCACTCTTATATCAGACAGGGAAAGAGAAGAAAGAAACGACGGAGCAGGAGGGAAAAGAGCGTCCTAGGGAAGAAAATCCGCCTGTACAGATGGAGGAAACACTTTGGGGAGAACAAGAAGCGGAAGCGGCGGAAAATTTTTTTGTGGAAGCGGAGGAAGAAAAGGATGAAGGACGCTGGAAAAATATTGTGGAAGCAGTGATCTGCATCGGATTTCTGGGAGGTGTGCTGGCACTGCGGTGGACACAGGCCGAAACTGTTTGGTATCTGGTGCTGGGAGGAGCGGCGGCTGTTGTAGGAATTGTAAGTCTGGCATTGGAACTTGCCAGCCGATGGAAAAGCGGCAGTCGGGAACAGAAACAGGAAGCTATGGGAAGGCCGCAGGAATCCGGAAACAAGGAGAAACAGGAGATGTATTTTCGGAATATCAGAATCGGAAGGGCTTAAAACAGAAAGATGGAACATGGAATCCGAAAAGCGATACAGAACAGCAGGGATGGAAAAGGGATTCCTCAGTCGAAAAAGAGAAAACATGGGAAAAGAATGAAGAACAGGAAAACAGAAAGATGCACAGCCTGATGGAATTGGAGGGGCATGAAGAGGATCTGTTTGGAAAAACGGAACTGCTGACCAGCCCGGAGGATGAGGGAAGGGCATATCTGATTCCGATAGATCCGATTGATCTTCCGCTGATTCCGATTGAACGCGGAAGCACATTGATTGGAAAACTGTCAGCGGCGGCAGATGTAATTCTGCCATACCGTACGGTAAGCCGCCTTCACGCAAAGCTGGTCAGTACAGAAGAGGGAGATTATCTGCTGGATCTGAATTCGCGGAACGGAACAACGGTGAATGGCGTTCCATTGATGGGCGAGACAAAAAAGAAGCTGGAGGATGGAGACGATATCTCATTTGCCGGGAAGAAATACCGGTATAAGGCGGGAGAGAAAAACAGAAATTAGAGAAAAATGACGCATTACACTTTTTCGATTTGGAGAAAGCGCTGGATGCGTTATTTTTAATATGGCAGAATGATCAAAGAAAAAAGTTATGCGAATGAAACAAAAATATTATAGAAAAGAAAATTATGCATAAAATTAAAAAAAGAAATAATGTAAAAAATAATGTCATAAAACGTCGAAAGCCGTCGTGAAGCGTCAATAATTGTCGAAAAACGTTTATCAAAAAAGAAAAAAATTTGACGATTTCTTGCATTTACAAGTGAATTAAATTATAATAAAAAAATAGCACAGATAAGGAAATGATGTAATGGAAGAACAAAGGAAAAACAGTTACGATCCGAACGAAGATATCGTGGACCGTATGTGGAAGAGGTCAAAAAACAGCATCAATCTGGTCATCGTCGTATGCAATATTCTGGTATTCCTTGCAGTCACACTGACCGGAGGGACAGAGAGCTCCAGACATATGATGGACTGCGGTGCGGCGTATGCGCCGCTGATTGAGAGCGGAGAATACTATCGCCTGTTTACGAGTATGTTTCTTCACTTTGGCATCCAGCATCTGATCAACAACATGCTGCTTCTTTTGTTCCTTGGGGATTACCTGGAACGCGCAGTTGGAAAGATCCGTTATCTGGTCATCTATCTGGGTGGCGGACTTGTCGGAAATCTGTGCTCGTATCTGCATGAACTGTTCCTGATGAAAACAGGGGAAGCACCGGCAGTTTCCGCCGGCGCTTCGGGAGCGATTTTTTCTGCAGTCGGAGCGATGCTTGTTCTTCTGGCATTTCGGAAAGGAAGGCTGGAGGATCTCACCTTCCGGCGGATGGCCGTCATGGCTGTCCTTTCGCTGCTGGTCGGATTCCAGTCTTCAAATGTGGACAACTTCGCACACATCGGCGGTTTTCTGGCAGGTGCAGTCCTGATGGCGGTTCTCTATCCGGGAATGGCAAGGATCAGGAAAAGGGGAAAACGACCGTAAAGGTGCTTCCTTCCCCGGGAACGGAAGAAACGGAAATCGTGCCGTCGTGTGCGGTTACAATTTCCTTGCAGATGGCAAGTCCAAGGCCGGTTCCGTTTTTCTTATGTGTGACAAAAAGGTCAAAGAGAGTCGGCAGATCCTCGGCGGGGATTCCGCAGCCAGTGTCCTGCACACGGATGGTCAGAAAGTCACCGTCGAAACAGAGAGAGATTTTGATCGTTCCGCCGGAAGGCATTGCTTCCGCCGCATTTCGGATCAGGTTCAGAAAAAGCTGACGAAATTGCGTGGTATCAAGGGCAAAGCGCGGAATGGCAGATTCCTTGACAAGTTCAATGGAAACCTGTTGTTTTTCGAGGAGAACGCCGGTATCGGCACAGAGATTCTGGAGCAGAAGATAAGGATTCACGTAAGCGCGTACCGCCCGATATGAATGATTATAGCAGGAGAGCTCATCGAGCAGGGAGTTCAGAAAAGCCATATTTTCCTGGATTTTCTGAAAATAGAGATCGTTGGAAAGCTCCGGATGCGCTAAAAGAAGAAGCTGATGAAAGCTGTGGATAACCGCAACAGGATTTCGAACCTCATGTGAAATCCGGGAAATCATAGCGTGACATTCTTCCGATAAGCCCTGTGAATTGGTTGTTGGTTCTTTTGACATAGCCGTATCCTCCTTATGATGCGTAGGTAATGATTTTTGATTAGGCAAAAGTTTAGCATTGAAAAGGGGGAGCGCGCAACAAAAAGCG
This sequence comes from Blautia sp. AM47-4, assembly GCF_003479865.1. NCBI lineage: Bacteria > Bacillati > Bacillota > Clostridia > Lachnospirales > Lachnospiraceae > Blautia > Blautia sp. AM47-4. The sequence continues at coordinate 80,013 of NZ_QUHY01000009.1, read as the reverse complement.
TTCTGCATTATTTGACATTTTTCGACAAATAGTGAGAAAATAGAGTTGTTCGGAACCGTGCAGAACGGGATTCGGAACAACAGAAGAATTAAAAAAAGTAAAGGAGAAAAAGATCATGGATTGTATTTTTTGTAAATTAGCAAACGGAGAAATTCCAACCGCGACATTGTATGAGGACGATGAGTTCCGTGTCATTCTGGATCAGGGACCGGCAACGAAAGGACATGCGCTGATTCTTCCAAAACAGCATTTTGCAAACATTTATGAAATTCCGGATGAAACCGCAGCGAAAGCAATGATTCTCGGCAAAAAAATGGCGACGGCCATGACGAAAGCGCTTCATTCTGATGGCTTCAATCTGGTACAGAACAATGGTGAGGCAGCAGGACAGACGGTATTCCACTTCCATATGCATCTGATTCCAAGATATGAAGGTGACAATGCCGGTATTGCTGCATGGAAGCAGGGAACTCTCGAGGATGCGGTAAAAGAGCAGATCATTGAGAGCGTGACGGCAGAGCTGAAGGCCTGAGAAAAGGCTGGCAGCAGCCAGAAAAAGAATCAATGACAGACGAACAGGGGCGGAGAACAATGGACAAAAATAACTTTTCAGAAATATATAAAAAGTATGTAATGACAGCCTATTCAGCCGCAATGCAGGTGGTGCACAATGAAGCCGATGCGGATGATATCGCACAGGAAACGATGGTGAAACTGTACCTGAATATTGATGCGCTGGATGAAGACAGAGTAGAAGGCTGGGTCCGTGTCGCTGCAAAGAATCTGGGAATTGATTATCAAAGAAAAACACAACGTTTTGACTGGAACGAACTGGATGAGGATCTTCGGGCGGAAGAGATGGAACTTCCGACGCTTGCAGAGGAAGAAAAGCAGGAGAGAAATCATTTTTTTCAGGAAGTGATGGATGCACTGAAAGATCATGATGAATCGGGTTATTATATTACGCGTGAAATCAAGGTGCATGAGCGTTCGGAAAAGGAAGTAGCATCCGAAATGGGTATCACCATCGGAAATCTGCGGGTGAAAATGACTCGGACGAAAAAATGGCTTTGCCAGCACTTTGCTGACAAAGCCAGAGAAAGGGGATTTCTGTAGTTACTATTTGCGTTCGCATTCCTGGATCAGGGAAAGGATGCGGCCGATGGAATCGGTGTGGCCGCTCTTCTTCATCGCATTGATGTAGGTCTGACGGTTTTCGTAAACCTCACGGATTGCGGACTGAAGAGTCTGCGCATTCACGGATTCTTCTTCCAGAACTTTACTGTAACCCTGACGCTCAAAGGAACGCGCATTTAAAATCTGGTCTCCGCGGCTGGCATTGGCAGAAAGCGGAATCAGAATGTTTGGTTTTGCCAGAGCACTGATTTCGCAGATCGCATTTGCGCCGGCGCGGGAGATGATCAGATCTGCTGCGGCGAAGAGATCCGGGAGCTCATCTTTGATGTACTCGAACTGAACGTAACCTTCGGTACCATTTAAGGATGCATCCAGTTTATCTTTACCGCAGAGATGAATCACCTGGAAATCTTTCAGAAGTTCTGGTAAAATAGAACGGACCGCATGATTGACAGCGACGGAACCGAGGCTTCCTCCGATGACGAGAATAACCGGTTTTGCGGCATTGAATCCGCAGAACTTCAGGCCTTCCCGTGCATCGCCGGACAGCAGTTCCTGGCGGATTGGCGTTCCGGTCAGAACGGCTTTGTTTTCCGGGAGACATTTAACGGTTTCCGGGAAATTACAGCAGACCTTTGCAGCGGACGGAATACACAGCTTATTTGCCAGGCCAGGCGTCATATCCGATTCATGGATGAGCGCCGGGACTTTACATGCTTTGGCGGCAAGGACAACCGGTACCGAAACGAAGCCGCCTTTGGAGAAGACAACGTTTGGTTTCAGCTTTTTGAGCAGTTTTTTTGCTTCAAAGTAGCCTTTTACGACGCGGAATGGATCGGAAAAGTTTTTCGGATCGAAGTAGCGGCGCAGCTTTCCGGATGAAATTCCGTAATACGGAATGCCGAGATCTTCGATCAGCTTGCGCTCCATACCGTCGTAGGAACCGATATAAGAGATTTTATAACCTGCTTCCTTTAATTTTGGAATCAGGGCAATATTCGGGGTAACATGGCCGGCGGTACCTCCGCCTGTCAGAACAATATGCTTCATGAGAATTCCTCCCTGGAATTTGATAATATCATTTGGCTTTTATTATCCCCTCAAGAAGAAAAAAAGTCAAGAGCGGTTACAACATGGAAAATGCCGAGGAACGGAAGAAGATGAAAAAGATAGAAAAAGAAGAACAGCTGAAAAAGAAACTGGAGCAGACGATGGAAGAAAAAATGGCTGCGGATTCGAAAACGGTGGAAGGGGAATCGGCAGTTGTAAAGGCAGAGGAAGGAAACACAGCAACAGAACAGGAGGCTGCGCCTGCGCTTTCAGAGGAAGAACTGAACGCAATGTACGAGCGCTTCCAGCAGCGACTCCAGAAGGAAGGACTCGCGGACGCGGAAGGCAACCCGACAGAAAAAACACTGGAGATCCGCCGCCAGATCGTGGAGAAAAAGGCAGAACGCGAGAAGCAGGCGGAGAGACAGAAGAAGATTGCGAAGAGAGCGAAAACAACAAAACACTGGGTACGGACGGCAAAGGCGGCTGGTGTTGTGTTGGTTGTGGGGGCGTGCATCTTTGGGGCTAGTATGACGAGTGAGGCGAATCGGATTCGGTTGGTGGAGACGATTAGTGGGGTTCGGAATACGGGAGACACTACATGGGTAGATAATGGAGAGGAAAGAAAATATACAGAAGGCAGTTTAGATGAAGCCCAAAAGGAAATACGGGATACTATACATATAGCGGTTCCGGAGTTTTATTATGTCCCGAAAGGGATGCAATATGACAATGTGATTGTCTCAGAAGTAACACAAATGGCGATTATTAGATATCAGTATAATAATCATTTTGTATATTTTCATTTGGCAGCAAATGAAAAAGACTTATCACAAGGAAGTTGGAAGGATAGAAAACAGATAAAAGTCGAAACATTAGACGAAGAAATTGATGTTGAGATGGGGAACTTGTTAGAAAATAATGAGGAATGCTATTATGCAGCATGGAAGTACAAAGATGCATATTATCAGATAGGTGGGAATATTGAGAAAGAGGAAATAATAAAAATATTAAATGAAATGCAGTATAATATGTAATTTCTTTAAAGTATGTACGTATATATAATGTGAGTGGTGAAAACGAGAGAAAGAGGGGTATATGAAAAAGTATATTAGTCTTAAAAATATGTTTTTTTGTTTCATGATGATTTTTGTAATGGCGTTTAATACAGTAAATGTACAAGCAGGAGCATTAGATTATTTGGGTAATACGATAGACGGGTCTGTATTAACAAATGAAAATGAAGCAGTAGGAACATATAAAAGCGTTGCTAGAAGTAAATATTTGTTAGAAGGGTTTGTAAGAATTACCAATAATGGAAATGGATATATTGGAATATTTGGCGGAACAGAATGTAATGTTACTTGCAATACCGTAAAGTTGAATATTTACCTGGAACGTTCGAGTGGACCAGAAGACTTTTATAGCTATAAAAAGTGGGAAAATGTGGATTATAATACTGCATCTTTATACATGAGTAAGGAATTGAAAGTAGAAAAAGGTTACTACTATCGTTTAAGAGGATATCATTCATGTACTAAGAGTGGTGTTACTGAAAATGGTGGAAGTTCAACTAACGGTATCTATATTGGCTAATCCAAACGTAAAATCAATTAGTATTAAAATTATTTAAAGCGAGCGAACGTATTGTTATTTATATAGGCACAGGAGAGGTGACGAAAACGAACGGGAATGATTTTTAATCCGGCAGTTCACAAGCTCCTTTCATCCCCTTTCGGGGCCAGTCCCCTATAGAAACCTTATAACAATGAATATATTAAGACGAAAACGCAGATCTTTCAGGATTTTCAACGCGTCGAAATTCCTTTTTCCAACCACAACACAGATCTGAGTCATCATGTGTTACTATGTTCAGCGTGTGAGTGATCATACGGAACATCGGCTGGCCCCGATAAGTGAGGCATCGGTATTACTGCAGGAATACCGGTGCCTCTTTTCTATGCACTTCCGGCGGCCGATGCCCATAATTGAACAAAAATATCAAGATTGTTGTGCAATCTGCCTTAAAATTCCGTTGGAATCTGCCAGATATTATGCTATAATAATCAAAAAAGAGAGAATAAGCATAAAATACAAAAGGAATTTCAGATTATTTTCGCGGACAACGCGTCAAAGACCATGCTGGCATGGGAACTTGACGACTGCTGGCCGCGATAACGGGCCAAACGTATAACGCGTGATTTGACCCGCAGTGACAACATTTTGTCCCCGAACAAAACGGGAGAACAGGAGGCATCTTATGCGTCTTACATTTCTTGGAGCAACACATGAAGTGACGGGCAGTTGTTATTATCTGGAGGCTGCCGGGAAGAAGTTTTTAGTGGACTGCGGTATGGAGCAGGGACCGAATATTTATGAAAACAAGCCGATTCCGGTCCCGGCATCCCAGCTGGATTTTGTATTGATCACGCACGCGCACATCGATCACACCGGAAATCTGCCGCTGCTGTATGCACACGGCTTCCGCGGTCCAATCTATATGACCCCGGCGACGGTAGCGCTTTCGGACATCATGCTCCGCGATAGCGCACACATTCAGCTCGCCGAGGCCGAGTGGCGGAACCGCAAAAACCGCCGGGCGGGAAAAGAAGATTACGTTACGCCATATACGATGGAGGACGCCCTCGGCGTGATCCGCTTACTGGAGGGCATTCCGTATCATCAGCGTGTGACACTATCGGACGGCATTCAGATCCGTTTCCTCGATGCCGGTCATCTGCTCGGCTCCGCATCCATTGAGCTGTGGCTGACAGAGGACGGTGTGACGAAAAAACTGCTCTTCTCCGGCGATATTGGAAATATCCATCAGCCGCTGATCAACGACCCGGAGTACCCAGAGAGCGCTGATTACGTGATTATGGAATCCACCTACGGTGACCGGAGCCACGGTCCGAAACCGGATTATGTACCGGAGCTGGCAAAAATCATTCAGGAAACGCTCGACCGCGGCGGCAACCTCGTGATCCCGTCGTTTGCTGTTGGAAGAACGCAGGAGATGCTGTACTTTATTCGTGAAATTAAGGCAGAGCATCTGGTTCACGGCCACGGCGAATTCCCGGTTTACGTGGACAGTCCGCTTGCCGTTGAGGCAACCAATATTTTCCGCGATCATCAGAAAGAGTGCTACGATTCCGATGCAGCTGCGCTCCTTGCGCAGGGCATTAATCCGATTCTGTTTCCGGGCTTAAAGCTCTCGATTACATCCGATGAGTCGAAAGCCATCAACTTCAACGAAACCCCGAAGGTCATCATATCCGCGAGCGGCATGTGCGATGCAGGACGAATCAAGCATCATCTGAAACACAACCTCTGGCGGCAGGAGAGTACGGTTCTCTTCGTCGGCTATCAGGCCGTCGGCACGCTGGGACGGGCGCTGATCGGAGGCGCGAAGGAGGTGAAACTGTTCCAGGAAGAGGTTCATGTGAACGCGCACATCATCCAGTTCCCGGGCATGAGCGGCCACGCAGATCAGGAAGGACTGCTCAAATGGGCGGGCAGTCTGCGGGCAAAACCGGACCGCGTTTTCGTAACGCACGGCGAAGATAAAGTGACGGAAATTTTTGCAGAAAAACTGTGGGACGAATTCCGCTACCCGGCGATGGCTCCGTTCTCCGGCACGGTATTTGACCTGAAAGAAAATGAATTCATCGAAAAAACCGTTGGCATTCCGATCCAGAAGGAAACAACGGCAAACGCTGGAACACTGCGCACGAGAAGCAGCGGAAATGCCGTCTTCGATCGTCTCGTTGCGGCTGGTCAGCGGCTGCTCACCGTCATTACAAGAAACAAAGGCGGTGCTAACAAAGACCTTTCGAAATTTGCCGATCAGATCAACAGTCTCTGCGACAAATGGGACAGATAAAGCAGTCCGGTGGCTGGAAGAAAGACTGTGCTATTAATATAGAAGAAAAACCGGAAGAAAGCAGGCGGCAGGGAAGCTGTGCTGCATCAGAAAAGAAAAAACAGAAGTGGATAAATTACAAACTCCCCGGGGTGAGCATTCCCCGGGGAGTTATTATAATAAAAAAGAGCAAGCGTAAAAAAAGTTATTTCTGAATAGCCTGTTCCAGTGCTTTTGCAAGCTGGTCTGGACATGATGTTCCGCGTCCGTTGCAGTCGATGCCTTTCATGCGGGAGATGGCTTCGTTTACGTCCATGCCCTCAACGAGTCTTGCAACACCCTGTGTGTTTCCGTTGCATCCGCCTACGAACTGCACGTTGTGTACTTTACCGTCTTCTACCTCAAACAGAATTTTTCTGGAACAGGTACCTTTTGTTGTATATTCCATCGATAGGATCCTCCTTTGTGAATAAAAAATTAGAACATTATCGTGAACTTCAGCCACGATAATTCTTCGGTTCCTGCTATTATATCATAGATTACGAAAACAGCAAAGAAAAAAGATACCACAGATCCCAAATTTATTGTATACTGTAACAGGAATTACAAAGAAACCAGAAGGAAAAGAAAATGGACTCCCGGAGTTTTCCGTTCTTACTTTAGCGGCTGACCGCTGACAAAAATGATTTCATAAAAGCAAGAACAGAAAGAATCGGGGAGTACATGTAAAGTTATTGGAGGATATCATAAACATGAAGTTAATCGGAATTATCGGTGCAATGGAAGTTGAAGTTGCAAGCTTAAAGGAAATGATGACGGATGTTACAATCAGCACGAAGGCATCCATGGAGTTCAACCACGGTTACCTGAACGGAAAAGAAGTGGTTGTTGTGCGCAGCGGAATCGGCAAAGTAAACGCCGGTATCTGCACCCAGATTCTTGTAGATGATTACGGCGTGGACTGTGTCATCAACACCGGAATTGCAGGCTCCCTGCGGAATGAAATTAACATCGGCGATATCGTCATTTCGACCGATGCTGTTCAGCACGACATGGATGTGCGCATCTTCGGATACCCGCTCGGCGAGATTCCGCAGATGGGTGTTTTAAGCTTCCCGGCAGACGAGCACCTCGCAGAGGTGGCAGAGGAAGTCTGCAAGGAAGTCAATCCGGAAATCCAGGTATTCCGCGGACGCGTGGTCAGCGGTGACCAGTTTATTTCCAGCAAAGAAGTGAAAAACCATCTGATCGAGGAATTCAACGGTTCCTGCGCCGAGATGGAAGGCGCTGCGATTGCGCAGGGCGCTTATCTGAACAAGATTCCATACGTCGTACTCCGCGCCATCTCCGATAAAGCAGACGACAGCGCAACGATGGACTACCCGACCTTTGAGAGCGAGGCAGCCCGCCACTGTGTCAACCTGCTGCAGGAAATGGTAAAACGCCTGTAATCTAAAAAAGCAAGAAGAAAAAATCGACAAACGGACAGGCGAAAACCAGCGAAACCACGCGAACCGGCACGAAAGCAGTCCCCTGAAGGAACGAAAAATAAAAATTCACGCGAAAAAGCACAGAATCACAAAGAATTTGACGAACGTTTTTTGTTTCCAAATTTTTCCGGCAGTGCTATACTGTGGCACATCGGAACAAGAAGATGCTCACTACGGATTGCTCAGCAGTAAAACACTTGCTGTTTTGCTGCGTAAGAAAGTGATTCAGGTGTGAGCAGCCCTCCTTTTGCGAAGCAAAATTTTCAATGAGGGCTGCGAATGTTATAGTTCACAGGTACCTGGGAACTGTAACACGTCTCCACTGCCGATATGTCTGCGGAAGAATCCTGTGCGCGCAAATTCTGCCGCGGCATCCGCCGATGCACCGCAACGGAACGGGAGCACCGGCATATGATCATGACAGGCAAATTCAAAAATCATCAGGGGGAATAAGAATGCTGGAGTTTTGTGTGAAACAAAATGTGTTCTTATACGCAATGATAGCAGCAGGAATCGCCGGTGTGTGGTGCCTGTTCTGGAATAACCGTTTCTACACCCGGGCCATCCGCGATCTCGGAAGGCTGAAGGAACCAAAGTCGAAATGGACCAGGTCGGTGCTGGAAACGTGTCAGAGAAAAGCGCATCCCTTTTCGAATGCCGGGGCGTTTATGCGCAGCCAGATTGCACAGGGCAGGTCAGCGGGAATGGCAGTCCCGACGCTTCTGCGCGGAAGCCAGAATATGATCCTCACGGTTCTGGCGCTGTCGATTCTTTCGCTGTGGGCGATCTACCGATACCGTTATGGAGAGGCGGAGCTGATGCGCTACCTCGGAACGGGCACCGCGCTCGCCGGAGGCCTTGTCTTTTTCCGGCTCTGTCTGGATTTCGGCGGAAAAGAGGAAATTCTGCTGAACGGCTGGACAGACTATCTGGAAAATGAGTTTGCAGCGACGAAACAGAGTGCGGTGCTGGAAACCGTACAGCAGACCGAATGGCAGCCGGTGCAGGCGGAAACCATGGCTCAGGAAGGAACCGGAGCGGCGAAAGCAAAACCGCAGACTGCGGGAAGCGAGTCCGCCAAAGAGAGGAATGAACTGTTCGCAGACCCGGAAAAAGAAGCGAGGATTTCGAAAGTCAGGGAGGGCATCCGCCAGACCGCCGCGGCCGAGAGCAGGTTTGCCGGAATGCTGACGCCCGAGGAAGAGAAGCTGATGAGGGAAATTATCAGCGAATACGTGTAAATACCAGGGGATCAGGCCGGGGAGCATGGCATATCGACATGACCATATTTCCGAATCGGCAGTCCGCAGGTATCTAAGATAAAAATATTTCAGGCAGTGCTGTCTTTCAAAACAGACAGGCGGCACTGCTTTCCCGGATAAAGCAGAATCATCATCTGCAAAAGGAGGAACCAACATGAGACTTGTAATTCTTGAGGCAGAGTCACTGGGAAAGGACATGGATCTGTCCGGCTTTTCCCGTTTTGGAGAAGTGACAGTATATGAAAAAACAACGGAGGAGGAATGCCCGGAGCGTGTGCGGGAGGCGGATATCGTCATCTGCAACAAGGTGCGCATGTGCAGCCGCACCCTGTCCGGCGCGGAGAACCTGAAACTGATCTGCGTCACCGCGACCGGCATCAACAACATCGATCTCGATTATGTGAAGCGCCACAACATCGCCGTGACGAACGTCGCCGGCTATTCCACCGTCAGCGTGGCCCAGCACACCTTTGCGATGTACTTCTATCTGGCAGAAAAACTCCGTTATTACGATGATTACGTAAAAAACGGCAGCTACGCCGCCAGCAGTCTTTTCACCTGCATGGACAGACCGTTCACCGAGCTGGAGGGCAAGACGTGGGGCATCATCGGCCTTGGCGCGATCGGCAGAAAAGTGGCTTCGATTGCACAGGCATTCGGCTGCCGTGTGATCTATTACTCCACCTCCGGTGCACACGACGATCCGGACTACGAGCGGGTCGATCTCTATCGTCTGCTGAAGGATTCTGATGTGGTTTCCATCCACGCCCCGTTAAATGAGGCGACCGAGAACCTGATGAATATCGAAACGTTTGCCAACATGAAGCGGAACGCAATTCTGATCAACGTCGGCCGCGGCTCGATCGTGAATGAGCGTGACCTCTGCTGTGCCCTGCGCGAGGGCCTGATCGCCGGAGCAGCGCTCGATGTACTTTCCAGCGAGCCGATCCGCAGTGACAGTCCGTTGCTGAAAATGGCGGACGCCGACCGCCTGTACATCACGCCGCACATCGCCTGGGCATCGAAGGAAGCCCGCACGCGCCTGATCGGACTGGTGCAGAAAAATATTGCTTCGTACCTGGAAGGCGGCATGGAAAACCGCGTGGTATAAAAGGGATACAAAGCCAGGGACAAAATACATAAAAAGAGCCGGACATCCGACGGAACCGCAGAGGGGACTGTAAGAACAGCCACTCCCAAGTTCCGCCGGATGCCCGGCTTTTGCATTTGCTTTATTGCTGCAAAAACGAGAGAACATTATTCCTCTGTAATCTGAATTTCCAGATAATCAAACTCCAGCGATTCAATAAAATTATCCTGTGTGAACCGCGTTTTCGATCTCCGTTTAAACTCCGAAATATTCGTATCGAGCCAGATCGGCTTCGCCAGATTCCAGGCATCGCAGATTTCATCGAGCGCACGGAAGACCTTGTGCGTTCTGGTATCCTCATCGTCGATGCAGACGGTAAGATCCTGAAGAATATGATGGTTTTCCACTAATTTTCCCCACATCTGAAACATATTAAAAATCCTCCTGAAAAGTACAAAGTAAACAGTGCATTTGGAACGACCGTGTTAATCGCTGGTAACGGTATGCAGTTCTTTAAAATCCTTCGGCGAGATCCCGTACTCTTTTTTAAACGCGCGGTAAAAACTCGAATAGTCGTGAAATCCGAACAGCAGATACACCTTCGTGACCGGTACATCGCCGAGCAGCGCTTCACGGCACCTTGCCAGCCGCTTTTTGGAAATGTACTGGTGGATCGACATGCCGATTTCATCCTTGAAAACGTGTGCAATGTGATATTTGCTCACAAAAAGTTCCGCCGCCAGCCGTTCGAGCGACAGATCCTCGGACAGGTGCTCATCAATATAGAAACAGAGCTGTTCATACAGCGAGAGCTGTGCTTTCCGGGTGAGCGGGTGATGCTGCTCATACACCGTTCGGTTGATCTGCATCAGCAGGTCGCTGACGTAGAGAAAAATCTGCGTCTCTTTTCCAAAATGATCGGACCGCATTTCTTCGATCAGGCGGATGGTGCGGTACTGGATCGTGTTGAACTCGACGGAATCGAGCGGGAACAGATATTTCTGATTTTCGGCAGCGTATTCCATCAGGTAAACGTAGTCGGCGGAACGGGCGCGGAGCTGCTCTGCAAAAGCGGCGCTGACCCAGAACACAAAGCGGCGGTACGGCACAGACAGGTCGTGCATCACCAGATGATGCGGCACGCCGGGCGGAATCAGAAGAAGATCGCCGGGCGTCGGTGTGTAGAGCACTCCGTCGATTTCCAGTGAGATCGCCCCTTCGAGAAAGAGATAGAACTCATAATGCGTATGCGTATGTTCTTTTACGCCGGGCACATCGTCGGTGCTGTAATAGTATAACTCAAACGTATCCGAAATCATGTACTGCCGGGTGGCAAATTTCGTCTGCAGTTTTTCTTTCATAATAAAAGCATCCTTGCAAAAAAATGATATTTTTGAACCATAACAACAATTCCCAGCATATCACAAAACAGCAAGTTTTACAATGTATTCGGCAATCCGCACAATAGAAAAAAACAACTTGTCCGGTTATGATACAAGGGAATAAAATAAAAACAGAATGCAGAATAAATTTCAGATAAAGATCAAAACGGAGGAACAGCTATCATGAATCAGATTCTCGAACAGCTTGGAACATACGGCATTGTGCCGGTTGTCGTTTTACAGGATGCAGCAAAAGCAGAGCCGCTTGCCGAAGCTCTCTGCAAGGGCGGACTTGCCTGCGCCGAGGTGACCTTCCGCACCGATGCGGCAGAAGAATCCATCCGCATTATGAGTGAAAAATTCCCGGAGATGCTGGTGGGAGCCGGAACTGTGCTCACAACCGAGCAGGCGGACCGCGCCGTAAAAGCCGGAGCAAAATTTATCGTCAGCCCGGGTCTCAACCCGGAGGTAGTAAAATGGTGTCAGGCACACGAAGTACCAGTGATCCCGGGCATCGTGACCCCGACTGAGATGGAGCAGGCGATCGGTCTTGGGCTCACCATGGTGAAATTCTTCCCGGCAGAACCGGCAGGCGGACTGAAATACATCCGTGCCATCGCAGCACCGTACACCATGATGAAATTCATGCCGACCGGCGGCATCAACCCGCAGAATGTAAGAGAATACCTGGCATACGACCGCATCGCAGCATGCGGCGGAAGCTGGATGGTAAAAAATACGATGATTGAAAACAACGAATTCGACCGCATCGAAGAGCTGGTGAAAGAGGCGGTTGAGATCGTAAAGGAAAGCCGGACGTGACGACATCCTTCCCTCAGCCGCTGGGCACCGACCGTTGACCTCGAGCGTGATCCGAGATGGGGAAGAAACGAGGAGGGCTACGGCGAGGACCCTGTGCTGACCGGAAAAATGGCCGGCGCTTACATCGAGGGAATGCAGGGCGATGATCCAAAATATCTGCGCTGTGCATCAACCCTGAAACACTTCTATGGAAACAACACCGAGGTCGGCCGCGGCTGGAAGAACTCTTCGATTGACCCGCGGAATAAATATGAGCTGTATCTCGAGCCGTTCCGCAGATGTATTGAGGAGAGCGGTGCAGAGGGCATCATGACGGCGTACAACAGAATCAACGGCACCGTCGGCGGAATGGTCCGGGAAAACATGGAAATCTCGGAATCCGTCATCATGAAACAGGCGGACCAGAAGATGTATGAAAATAAAAAAAGTTCACGGTGAATCGCCGCAATGGATTGTCCCCGCGGGTCTTTTCGTGGTACAATGAAACATAACCGATAAAAAGAAAAACGAGGGCAGAACATGAACGAATTATATGAAATGATTGAAAAGAAAATTAAAGAATCCGGCTATCCGCGGCCGATTTCGGGAAGCGATGTTTACGATGACATCTGCGACCAGATCGAGGGAAAAGAGAACGGTTCCTATGTGGTATTATCGAAATTTGATGATGATGTGATTTTCGAGTACCACATCACGGTGATGGATGATGAATTCAACCTCGGCGTGCTGACGATGCGCACCCCGGAGGGCGTGTTTGAGGCTGATTTTGACCAGTAAAAGAGAAAAGAAAGAGGTTGTTACTTATGCCGAATGTTGAAAAAATCACAAAACAGACGGAAAATCCGTTCGTAAATCTTTACCTGGTGGAAGGAACAAACAAAGTAAACCATCACTTCCGCTATTATGTGGCTTCCCGCGCAAAATCCATCGAGCAGATGAAGATCAAAACAAGAAAAAATACGCCGGACGGCGTGCTGATGTACAGTTTGTACGGGGAAAAGCGCGACAAAATTGTTCTGGTGCGCCAGTACCGCGTTTCTATTGACGACTACATCTATGAATTCCCGGCAGGGCTGGTAGAACCGGGCGAGGAGTTCCACGAGGCCGCCGTGCGCGAGATGCATGAGGAGACTGGTCTTACGTTTCACCCGTTGAAAGTAGATCCCTGCTACGAGAAACCGTTCTTCACCACAATCGGCCTGACCGATGAAGCATGCTCTGCCGTTTACGGCTGGTGCGAGGGCGAGATCAGCCGCAAATACCTCGAAGAGAGCGAAGTGATCGAAGTTGTCCTTGCTGACCGCGAGGAGGCAAAGAGAATCTTAAAGGAAGAAAATGTAGCGATTATGTGTTCTTATCATCTGATGCATTTTATTCATGATGAGGAGCCGTTTGCATTCCTGAAATAAGTGGGGGGAGCCAGAAAAACACAACCCCTGGAAGTTCTTAGCACGAACTGCCAGGGGTTGTGTTTTTCTGACTCCCATTTACGTTGTGGGGGACGGGAGGGTGAGGACTCAGGTGTAGTATTGGGCCTGGGTTTCGTAAAGATTGGCGTAGATGCCGTGGTTTGCGAGGAGGGTGTCGTGGGTTCCGTCTTCGGCGATGCGGCCGTGGTCGAGGACGATGATGCGGTCGCAGAATTTGCAGCTGCTCATGCGGTGGGAGATGTAGACAGCGGTTTTGCCGGCGGTCATCTGGCTGAACTGTTCGTAGATTTCAGCCTCAGCGATCGGGTCGAGGGCTGCGGTCGGCTCGTCGAGGATGACGAACGGGGCATCCTTGTAGAGGGCGCGGGCGATGGCGGTGCGCTGGGCCTCGCCGCCGGAAAGGTCGACACCGGAGCCGTTGTTGTTGTAAAGGCGGGTGCGGACGCCCTGCGGGAGTTGCTGTACACGGTCGGTGAGACCGACTTTTGCAAGAGAGGATTGCAAAGCAGCTTCATCAATCTCGGTTCCGGCGGCGATGTTTTCGTCGAGCGGGAGGGAAAACAGGTGGAAATCCTGGAAAACGACGGAGAATGCCTGTGTGTACTCTTTGTAGCTATATTTGCGGATGTCAATGCCATTCAGGGTGATGTAACCTGAAGTTGGCTCATACAGGCGGCAGAGCAGCTTGATGAGTGTTGTCTTTCCGGCTCCGTTACGGCCAACGAGGGCGGTTTTTTCGCCGACGGCAAAGGACAGTGTCACATGTTCGAGTACCGGAATATTCGTACCGGGATAAGAGAATGAGACATCGTGGAACGCAAATTCGTACTGGCCGTCGTCGCGTTTCTCAATCGGCAGTGTACCGTCGTAGGCCATAGACGGCTGCGCAATGAAATCCTCATAGGTCGAGAGATAGGAATTGATATAGTCGAACTCCGATCCGGTTGCGAGAAATGTCTGAAGATCACTCATGGCGCGTGTCACGGAACCGGCATACAGAAGAACATCCCCAATGGGGAGAACGCCGTACAGAGCCCTGGCGCCGATCACAAGGTACGCAGCGAAATTGGAAAGGAGCGAAAGCAGCGCGTTTTTTCCGTCTGTGATGGCGGAGAAGCGGGCGAAGTCGAGGTACATCGGCAGAAAGTGTTCCATGGCTTTTCCAAACTGTACGTCGAGAAAATGATCGAGATGACCGATGCGGATATCGTCCGCGCGCCGTTCTTCAAGCATCACATTAACGAGATAATTGGCAACCGAGTTGGAATGGTCGTTGCCCTGGTTCAGCTCTATCTTTTTCTGCGTACTCCTGCGGTTGATGCGGGAGGAAAGTGCAAGCTGCACACCACAGAGCAGGAGCAGTGCAAGCATCGAAAACGACGAGGTGAAAAAGTTATTCCTGCTGCTGTCGGACAGAAGAAACAGACGGAGCAGGAAAAACAGGGCATAGAGAACCGAGAGCAGGGAAGTGATCAGCGTATGAATGACAATGAGCTGGTCACCCACATTTCCCGATCCCATGGAGGAGACGTTGGTGCGCCGGATGGCATCCATCGTCTCTGTTTTTCGAATTTCTCAAACTCCAGCTCCAGCGCCTTTGCGGTGATTTTCTGTTCCGTGCGTGCAAGACAGAGTTCTTTTTGGCCGTCGAGATACTGACGGCAGATTTTTTCAAACAATCCCAGCCCATACTGCGTAAGCAGAAAGACGACAACAGTATACAGACAGGCGCGGTACGACTTTGCAAGCAGTAAATTCAAAATTCGCGCCGAGAAAAACAAGGAGAAATACGGCAGCGTTGCAGCTGCAAAAGCGCTTCCGAGAAGCCAGAACAGCACGCGGTGATTGCCCTGGCTCACCATAGTTAAAAAGCGGCAGATGGCATGAAACCGTTCTTTCATTTTCATCAGATATCTTCCTCCGTTTCCTGATAATACTGGCTCTGCACCTCAAACATATGCGCATACGATCCGCCAAGGGCAATCAGCTCATCGTGGGTTCCGCATTCTTTGATCTTTCCGTTTTCGAGAAACAGGATCGTATCGCAGAAGCGTGTCGATGCAAGACGGTGCGAGATGAAAAGCGCAGTCTTATTTTTCAGCAGTGTGCTGTAGGTTTCGTACATTTTATTTTCCGAGATTGCATCGAGCGCAGCCGTCGGCTCATCGAGCAGGAGCAGATGGCAATTTTTATAGAGTGCCCGCGCCATCATCAGTTTTTGCATTTCACCGCCGGAAAGCGTAATGCCGTCGTCCGCCATATCCTTGCCAAGATAGGTTTCTTCTTTCTGCGGCAGACTTGCAATTTTTTCCCAGAGTCCGGCGCGGATGAGTGCTTCTCGGCAACGGTTACGATCGGTCTCTTCCAGTGGGGAGCAGCTCACATTTTCTGCAATCGAAAACGAGAGTGCAAACGGGTCCTGAAAGACCGCCGCGATTGCTTTGTAATACTGTGCCGGATTCAGACTGCCAAGGGGAATGCCGTTGATGGTGATATTCCCTTCCGTTGGCTGATATAGCCCGCAGATCAGCTTGACAATGGTGGATTTTCCGGCGCCGTTGATGCCGACAAGTGCCGTATGCTCGCCCGCATGGAGTGTAAAACTGACATCATCGAGGATCCTTTTATCGCCGCCCGGATGGGAAAACGAGACGTGGGAAAAGCAGATTTCCAGCGGTTTTTCTTCCGCAAGTTCCGGCCGGAACGGCAGCGTGTGGCCTGCAGGGAACGGGAGATCGAAGAATTCCCGCAGCCAGCGGATCTGCTCGAGACAGAGCACGGATTTGGAGAGCGCGGCGGTGATCTCGTTAAAATATGAAGAAAAACCGGAGACGGCACCGAGCGCAAGCACAAAGCCGGATACGGTCATCGTGCCGTGGGATAGACGGTAAATCAGAAAGCCATAGCAGATTCCGTCGCGCAGAAGCTGTAGTGTAAGTGTCAGCAGATCATTTGCAAAGTAGGCGCTGCGGATGCGGAACAGAATTTTCTGATACCGCTTGTTGAGCTGGCGATAAACACCATCGAGCCATCCGTTCAGCTGATACAGACGGATATCCTTTCCGGCGGATGTGTTGTACGACTGTTTCTGGAAATAGCGCTGCGATACTTCAATTTCAGACAGATCGTCTCTGCGGCGGACTTCGTAAGAAGCCGCGCGGCGGTAGCTGAGAAACTGCAGAACCGAGAGCACAAGCAGCAGAAGAATGATAGCCGGATGGACGGTTCCGATCAGTCCTGCGTAGAGAATCAGCCCAAGAAACGAAGAATAAATTGTGACATCGTATCGGAACATGCCTTCCACGCCGACCCAGTTGCTGCAGGTGGCTCCGACGGCTTTTTCGGCGAGCTGCAGCGTTTTTGGTTCTGTCAGAACCGCATAATCTATCTGCATGAAATGACAGAGAAGGCGGCGCGTAAAAAAGCCGGTCCGGAATTCGGTATACTGCCAGGTGTTCCGCGATTGCAGAAAGGTGTGGCTGACAAAAACAACGGCATAGCAAAGAAAGAGAACGAGCGTTCCAAGTGCAAATCCGGAAAAGCCGCTGCTCTGTTCCAGAAACAGGAGAATCCCGGCAGGAAGCAGAATCCCGAAAAAGCCGGTGAGCACCTGTGAGACGATTTCGAGTGCCTGAAAGAGAAACGGCTTTTTGCTGTAATGCCACAGCTCCCGATGAATATAAATGTAGTTAGACCATAATGAATACATAAAGACCTCCTCTGTCACATGTCTTTCGTGAACTGTAGTTATCCTACCATATTCATGCAAAACACGGGGGAAAAGTACGTAAATGGAACAAAAAAGAACGCGAACAGCAAAAAAAGTGTTCACGTTCTGCAAAATTTTTCTGTAGAATCATCGGACAAAATCAAAAAATTCTGGAAAGAGCTTTTTACAGCGGCAGCATAATCTCCGTCACGAAAACGCCGGGCTCGTTCTGCCGGTTGATATATCCTTCGTACTTTTCCACAACAAGATTGATCCGTTTCAGCCCATGCCCGTGATTTCCGCGCTTCGTGGTGATATACTCGCTGTCCAGCTTCCGCACAGTATCCTTTGTTGCATTCGTAACGGAAATATACAGCTGGTTTTTCAGCACACCAATATAAAGCCGGATATAGGGATCCGCAAGGCCCTCACATGCTTCCACCGCATTGTCAATCAGATTTCCGATCAGCGCGCAGAGATCAATATCACTCACCGTAAGATTGGCCGGGCAGGCTGCCTTGTAATCCACGCGGATGCCGTTCTTTTCGGCGAGTGAAATTTTGGAATTTAAAATCGCATCGAGATTCACATTCCCCGAGTCGCAGAGCTGGTTGACCTGATCGAGATCATTTTCGAGCAGCCCGAGATATTCCTGCAGCTTATCATACTGTCCCATCTCAACATATGCCTTCATTGACTGCAGATGATTGTGGTAATCATGGCGCCAGCCGCGCATTGTCAGATAGATATTCTGCACTTCCTCGACCTGGCGGGCGAGAAGCTGGTTCTGGTATTCGATATTTTTGCGTTCCAGATAATGGGATAAAAAAGGAATGTGCGCCATGAAACATCACCTCGGTTCGTTCGGAATTGGAAATTAAAAAATGCAAAACCTTTAAAACGCATTCGGCCGGTAAAACTGCAGGAATGCCTGGTTGAGTGATGCATAGCATCCGCGGCTGACCGGAATTTTTGTTCCGTCCGACAAGAGACATTCCGTCCGCGTGATCCGCTCCACATGAGCGAGATTCACAAGATAACTCCGGTGTGCGGCCGCAAAACATTCCCCCGTCTCACCAGAAGCCTGCCATGCGGCAGAAAGTTCTTCGCGGAACTCCGACAGATTTTTCTTAAAAGTTTCCATTCCGGCGGCTGTATGCAGCGTCAGATAATGATTATCGGATTCCACAAAAAGCAGGTCGGAGAGAAACAGCTTCTGCGTCTCCCCGCCAAGTGAAAGCAGCAGATGCGGCTTTTCCTGTCCGCGCATCGCCTGCAGCTCCTCGAGCAGCGGAAACAGTGTATCCTCTGTCACCGGCTTTAAGAGATACCGGAACGCCTGCACCTCATATCCTTCGAAAACATATTCTTTATGATTCGTCAGAAAGAGAATCGGCACCTCACTGTCCGTTTCACGGATTTTCCGCGCCAGCGCCATGCCGTCCATTCCGCCGAGATCAATATCGAGAAAGATGAGATCAAACGGATACGAGCCGGGATACTGGAACAGAAAAGCGGCGGAGTCTGAAAAGGCTTCCACGGTCAGAGGAAGCCTTTTTCGCTCCGCAAAGGTGCGGAGCAGCAGTTCCATCCGGGAACGCTGCGCCGGTTCATCTTCGCAGTAAGCAATTCTCATGTTATTCACCCAAACATTTTTTGAAGAAGTTATCGTAAACGGTAATCATTTCCTCGGTCCAGAATGCGGCACCGCCGTGGTCTGCGCCGCGAAGAAGATACAGCTGTACATCTTTTCCGGCATCCTTTAATGCGTGGTAGAGATCGACACTCTGCTGGCAGAACACCATCGTGTCCTTGGTGCCGTGTGCGATCAGCATCGGCGGGAAATCCTCGTTCACGTATGTTTTGGAGCAGGCTGCCTTAGCCTCCTCAAGATGCTCGGTAATGTCATAGCCCATCAGCATGCCCTCCGGGCTGTCTGGTTTCTGATGGTTCAGCGTTATCGGATAGCCGTACGGCAGTGTCACATCAACAGCTCCGTACAGATCGATAATACCGCATACCTCGCAGCTTTCCTCATTGATCGGCTCGTCAAG
Organism: Blautia sp. AM47-4; assembly: GCF_003479865.1. Lineage (NCBI taxonomy): Bacteria > Bacillati > Bacillota > Clostridia > Lachnospirales > Lachnospiraceae > Blautia > Blautia sp. AM47-4. The sequence goes on along the minus strand of NZ_QUHY01000009.1, from coordinate 60,725 downwards.
TTTTCCGCTCTTTGCGGTCATGCCGGCAACGGAAGAAACCTGTCCGCCGGAAGAATCTCCCATCAGGAACATCTGCGATGGATTCAGCTTGTATTCCTCCGCATGCGCACGCAGAAAACGTACCGCATTTTTTGCGTCGATGATCTGCGCTGGGAAATGTGCGATTCCGCTGTGACGGTATTCGACGATTGCAACAACGTAGCCGCGCTGCGCCAGACGGGCGATCATGCCGACCTTCTGGTAGACATACTGTTTCATCCAGGCGGATCCCTGAATAAATGTGATGCACGGCCAGGTGCGCTCCGGGTGCGCCATCTGGAATGGTGTGAAAATTTCCAGATGAAGATTGTGCGCCTCGTCGTAGACAACTTCATGCGCATAGCGGATCTCAATTTCCTCTCCGGTCACCGGAATTTCCACGGCGCCGTCTACCGCGTCTGTGTAGTCCGGCATTGTCTCATACGTGTAGTTTGATGGTTCAATGATCATGTGTAAAAACCTCCTTTTTCAAAAACCCATTTTTCGGTCCGAAACAGCAATCCACAGGATTTACGATTTCTTCGACTCCTCATATGATTTTAACTCGGAAAGTGCCTCCCCGGCAAGCGGATACAGTGCAATAATGTTGAAAATTGTCATCAGCCCGATACCGACATCACCGAGATCCCACACAAATGTGTAAGCGGCAATACCGCCGATAAACAGCATTACAAGTGCAAGAACCTTGTAAGCGGTCTGGAAACACCACTTGTCACCGAACAGGTAGGCAACGTTGCTTCTGGCATAGAACAAAATGCCGAGGAACGTGGAAAAGCTGAACAAAAACAGCGTAAGTGCAATGAAAATCACACCGAATTTTCCCAGATGATACTGCATGGCGGTCTGCAAGAGATCCATGCCGGAAAGGCCATTAATCAGATCCTTTGGTGCAAGCAGCATAATCATTGCGGTGCAGCTGCAGATGACGATTGTGTCAACAAAAACGCCGAGCGCCTGTACAAGGCCTGCTTTGGCCGGGCGGTCACATTCTGCGGCGGCAGCGGCGCATGGAGCGGAGCCGGAACCGGCTTCATTCGAAAACAGACCACGCTTTACACCGTTCATCAGAACAGCACCAAAACCGCCGGCTGCCATCTGACGAAGTCCGAAGGCTTCCTCAAAAATGCGTGCAAACACAGAAGGAATCTGACGGAGGTTGACTGCGATGATAAACAGTGTGATAAAGAAATAGCAGACTGCCATGACAGGAACTATAAAATCCAGCACCTTTACGGTTGCATTTTTCCGCAGTACGATGATTGCAGAAAGAATCACCAGCATGATACTGGTGTAAAGCGGCGGAATGGAAAATGCATTTTTAAAAGAAGAAGCCACGGAGTTGCTGATTACCTGACTGATACCGCACCAGCAGACCAGACCGGCAATGGCAAACAGAACAGCCGGCAGAACGTATCGTTTTTTCTTCTTGAGGTGGTCTTCAACCAGATCGTGAATGTAGTAGCAGGACCGCCGCGGTAGCCGCCGTACAGAGGATCTTCTTCTTTGTGAAGCTGTGCGAGCGTAGCTTCGATAAACGCGGTAGACGAGCCGATGATAGCCGTCACCCACATCCAGAACACAGCACCTGCGCCTCCGGCGGAGACTGCAGCGACAACGCCGACCAGATTTCCCATACCGACACGCGTTGCGGTGGAAACGATCAGTGTCTGAAAAGAAGAAAGGCTGCTTTTTTCATTTTTCTTTTCCGACAGGGCACGGATCATGTCCGGGAACAGACGGATAGGAAGAAAACGTGTCCGGATCGTAAAATAGATGCCGGTTGGGATCAGCAGAAGAATCAAAAGGGAGATTCCGAGACTGCCGCCGCCCGGGAGCGGAATCGTAAAAAGATCGCCCCAGAGAAAGTTGTAGACTGTGGTGATGAGATTGACAATCATGTTTTCAAAAACCCTCATTTCAAAATATTTGCGGCACTGTGAAACGTCAAAGCATAAAAGCACCGTTACCTGCTATTATATCGGTTTCTGTTTGGAATGTAAAGAAGGGAAGAGAAAAGATAAGAGGCAAATATCAGCTTTTTCCGAAACCAGAAAAAGTTGATATCTGCCTCTTAAAAATTTTTCAGTCGTATCAAAAGATCAGCCTGCGAGATGCAGCATCTCGATCAGGAACAGCCAGCTCAGGCCATAGAATGTAACGACAGCGACAAGGTCGTTGACCGTCGTGATGAGCGGACCGGAAGCAACCGCCGGATCGATGTGGATCTTTTTGAAGAACAGCGGAATGCAGGTGCCGACGGCACTGGAAATCAGCATTGCCAGCAGCAGTGCGATGCCGATGCAGGCGGAAACGGAAAATGCGAACATCATGGTCTTTCCCTTGAATAAGAAGATGAAAAGTCCGATGACAGCAAAGGACAGAACACCAAGCAGAAGACCATTGCAGAAACCGATGCGCATTTCCTTGAAAACAAGCTGTAATTTCTGTTTTCCGGTCAGGGACTCATCCATCAGGACACGGATGGTAACAGCCAGGGACTGGGTACCAACGTTTCCGGCCATGTCAAGGATCAGGGACTGGAAGGTCATGATGATCGGAAGGGTTGTGACAACCTGTTCGAAAATACCGACTACAGAAGAAACCAGCATGCCAAGACCGAGCAGGATGATCAGCCATGGAAGACGTTTTTTCATACTGTCTTTTAACGGCTCTTTTAAATCCTCCTCTGCGGTCAGACCTGCGAACATCGCGTAGTCCTCACCCATCTCATCATCAACCAGGTCGATGATGTTTGATGATGTGATGACACCGAGCAGGCGGTTGTCATTGTCGAGGACCGGAATAGAATCCTCGGAATAATCCTTCAGTTCTTCGATACACTCGTTGATCGGCTCCTCTGCATATACGTACGGGTAAGAAGTTACGGTCAGATCCTCGAGCGTCTCGTCGCGTCTTGCGATGATCAGGTTTTTCAGATCGATCGCTCCGTAAAATTTCTGCTGCGCATTGACAACAAAGATGGTAGAGATGTTGTCGTTCTTTGCGGCCTGATCGATCAGGCTGCTCATCGCCTGTTTGACATTCAGATCCTCGCGGATGATGATGCAGTTTGTCGTCATGCGGCTACCGATTTCATCTTCATCGAAGGAGGCGATCATCTCAATATCGTGGCGTACTTCCGGATCGAGCAGTTCGATCAGAAGTTTTTTCTTTGCTTTGTCGAGTTTCTGCAGAACCTCGGCCAGTGCATCGGTCTCCATTTTGGAGAGGATGGAAGCGGCTTTTTTGACATCCATCTCTTCGAGGTACTCGGCTACGTTGTCGGATTCAGCATACTCAAAAATATCGGACAGCATGTCCGTGTCCAGAATGCGGTACAGTTTGCATCGCTCCGGAACCGTTAAAAGCGGCAGAACATCTGCCAGGTCATTTTCGTGGTAATCTTCCAGGCGGCTGCCCATGACAGCCGGAGAAGAGTTACTGCGGATTGTATCCAGGATCTCCTGGGTATAATCCTGTACTCGTTTTTCCATTTTTTCGTTATCCTCCATTCTTTTTTTTGACAGCAGAAAAAAACATGCGTGCTGTCGGTGCGAAAAAGCATGTTGGAACCCTCACAGGGCAGTAAAAGCACACGAAAAAAGAACCAGAGAATTACGTTTCAAAACTGGTTTGGATCATGTGTCTTACTTCGGGTTTTCATAGGATAAGAAGGGAAAATATTTAAGATTAAAGCAGGACAGAAGGATGGCCGTCATCCTGCATATTTTCCGGTTCCCGTCCTATGCTGGTACTTCGCCCATGAGAATCACAACTATCCATTCTGTTCACCTGCCTTTTTTTAGAAATTTTTTGATCAAACAGCCGTTTTTGCCGGTCTGTTTCGCTTGAAATACGGGATTCAAAAATCATCCCTCAAGTATTCTAACTGCTTTCCAGAAAAAAATCAATTCCTATTTTGGTAAAATTTTCGCAACATTCTTATCTCGTTTCTGTTTCTCCTCGTAAAGCATTGCATCCGCATGCGCGAGCATCTCCGGAAGTGTGGAATCCATGTCTTTCGGAAGCAGATAAAAGCCGGTGGAAACGGTAATATTATATGCTTTTTCGCTCGTTCTATTAAAAATGTCGAATGCGGAGTGCAGCGTCCGGTACAGATCCCTGGACATTGTTTCGTCGGAACACGGAACAAGACATGCGAATTCATCGCCGCCGATGCGTCCGCAGACACCGCGTTTGCCGATGGCATCCTGCAGAAACTGTCCGACAAGGCGGATGGAGAAGTCCCCTTCTTCATGCCCGTACCGGTCGTTGATGATCTTTAAATTATTGAGATCCGCATAGACGGCAAGCAGGATGTGCTAAGAAAATAATTGCAATTGTCTAAAAAATGTTTGAGCTCTGAATTCACAGACAAAACTTTATAGAAACTTAAGATTTTCCTTTGCGGACCTAAAGATTCCTTTGGTACAGTAAAGATGAAAACAAAAGACATCTGGCAACTTGAGGGAATTTGCGGTACAATCATCTTTGAATCATGTGGGAGGTCCGGCGCGGAAAAAAAGTGCCGGAAAAGAAAAAATGAAAGGTGGAGAAAGAAGAAATGTACAACATTTTAGTATGTGATGATGATAGAGAGATTGTAGACGCCATTGAGATTTATCTGACCCAGGAGGGCTATCATGTGCTGAAAGCATATGACGGCATGCAGGCCATCCAGATGCTCGAGAGGGAGGAGATTCAGCTGCTGATTATCGACGTCATGATGCCGAAACTGGACGGCATCCGTGCGACGCTGAAAATCAGGGAAAAGAGCAGTATTCCGATCATTATTCTGTCCGCAAAATCAGAGGATGTGGACAAAATTCTGGGACTGAACATCGGCGCGGATGATTACGTGACGAAGCCGTTCAATCCGCTCGAGCTGGTGGCGAGGGTGAAATCTCAGCTGCGGCGCTACACGAAACTTGGAAATCTTCCGGCGGATGACGGAGAAAATGTGTATCAGGTCGGGGGTCTTCTCGTCAACGACGATTTAAAAGAAGTCAGCGTCGAGGGCGAACCAGTCAAACTGACCCCGATCGAATACAATATTCTCCTGTTGCTGGTAAAAAATCCAGGCAAGGTATTTTCGATTGAACAGATCTACGAGAGCATCTGGAACGAGGAGGCGATCGGTGCGGACAACACCGTTGCGGTCCACATCCGTCACATCCGTGAGAAAATCGAAATCAACCCGAAGGAGCCGCGCTATCTGAAAGTTGTATGGGGAATTGGGTATAAGATTGAGAAACAATAATAAGGAGTGAATAATTGTGAAAGAACGAAAACTCTACAGCCTGACGGGGAAGCTGATCGTTTTTCTTCTGCTGATCGTTTTTGCCGCCAGTGCGCTGTTCGGGGGCATTCAGACACTGATGCTTTCCAGCGTCGGCCTGACGCCGAATGCGGCAGCAAAAAAGTATGCGTTTGAAGAAACCACCGCATGCGGCACACTGGTGCAGCGGCAGCTTCATAACGTCATGAGCTACTATAATGATATGAGTAAATTCGGCACAAACGGTCGATACGACGGAACAAAAGAGATTGATTACCGTGCCTTTGCAACCGATGGAGAGGGAAGCGGCGGGATAAGTACAACGTACACCATTGACCAGCTTGTCAAGATGTACGATGACGGCAGCAGCGCAGACCTCAATGAGGTGGCAGCGTATACTGCGGACAATTATGCGACGAACGATGCCGGAATTGACAAAGAAGCCTATCTTGCATACGAAGATGGAACTGACGTGAGCCAGGAAACAGAAGAGACGGATGTAGCCGCACTCACCGAAGAAGTGAGCGCGGCAGATGCAGAGACGTTTGACAGCTTTTCCCCGGACGGCGAGGTCTACTTTCCTTCCGATAATGCAGTGAAAAGCCTGAAAGAGAAAAAAATTGATCCTGCTGATGTTTCCTCCCAGTTTTTGTATCTATACGATCAGGGAATGAGCCTGGAAACGCAGAAAACGAAAGCGGGAACGTACCTCTATGAGTACGCGGCGGCAAATCTGAAAAAGGTATCCATCCGCGATCTGTATATGACACTTTCCGGGGTCACGGAAGAAGTTGCTGCTTTTAAAAACCAGGAGAGCGGCATCAGCGTCGATGCGGACGATGACAATCTCTGGTACTGTCTGGAGGATAAAGAAGGAAATATCTATACGAATGTGGATTCCTGGAAAAATGGTTACACAATAGCCATTGCGCAGAAATCGCCCTATCCGTTCGCCTTTGCTGTTGACCGGACCGGCGGTGCCGACAAAGTCCGTTCTTATGCAACAAGAAAAAACAGCCCGGCCGTGGAAGCAGCGAGAAGCTATCTACTGAACAATCAGATTGCAGATAATTATCAGAAGATCTTTGTTGCACTGGATCCGGATCTGGCAGCAAGCGACTATTTCTCCCAGTACAGTGAGATCTACAGCCAGTGGCTTCCGAAAATGCAGCTCCTTCTTCTGATGATTGCAGTTGGCGGAATCGGAACGCTGGTCTGCCTGGTCCTGTTCACACTGCAGGCAGGAAGAAATGGAAAAAACAAAGAAATCCGCCTTTACTTTTTCGATCAGTGGTACACGGAAATCGCAGCTGCAGCCGCCATCCTGATTGTGATGGGAGCAGTTGGAATCGTTGCTGTCTGCATCGAACTTTCCTACGGCGGCGTTCATTATATCCAGAATTTTGACGGAAACTACATCTACAGCGGATCCTATGGAAATGAAGCAGATACATGGCGAAGCCTGGTGGCCGCATCGGGCATCCTCGCCGGATTTCTGATCACACTGATTCCGTACTGCTCACTGGTGCGCCGGATCAAAGCACGCAACGTCTGGAAACAGTCGTTTTTGTACTGCGTCGGCCACCGGATCGTGTCTGCCGGAAGAACCTTCTATGAAGGCAGACAGGAGTCGGAGCGAACGATCCTTATGTTCTGCGTTTTCTGCGGCGTGCAGATCATTCTCTGCTGCGGCTTCGGAATGTTCGGCGTATTCCTTACCCTGGTGATGGATGCCGCAGTGCTGCTTCTTCTGCTGCGCGAGGCATCCGGAAGAAAACAGATTGAACATGGCTTAAAAGAGATTGCTGCGGGCGATCTGGATTACAAGATTGACCTGACGGAGCTGCAGGGGGAAGACAACCTTCAGCTTGCCGGAATTGTCAATTCGCTCGGAGAGGGAATGAAAGCGGCAGTGCAGGAGCAGATGAAGAGCGAGCGCTTAAAAGCGGATCTGATCACCAACGTATCCCACGATATCAAGACACCGCTTACTTCTATTATTAATTATGTCGATCTACTGAAACGGGAAAATATTGAAAACGAGAAAGCGAAAGATTATATCCGCGTACTCGACGAAAAATCACAGCGCCTGAAACAGCTGACGGAGGACCTTGTCGAGGCATCGAAGATCAGCTCCGGAAATATTAAACTGGAATTCATGAACCTGAACCTGAATGAACTGGTACAGCAGGTGAACGGAGAATTTGCGGAGCGGTTCGAAGGCCGCAATCTCGACCTGATCTGTATTCTCCAGCCGGAACCGCTTCTGATCCGTGCGGACAGCCGCCGCATCTGGCGCGTGCTTGAGAACCTGTACGTAAATGTCTGCAAATATGCCATGCCGGGAACACGGGTTTATGTGGATGCCATCAAAAAAGACGGAAAGATTCAGCTCTCGATTAAGAACATTTCCGAGAACCCGCTGAACTTCCAGGCAGATGAACTGACGGAGCGTTTTATCCGCGGCGATGTCAGCCGGAGCACCGAGGGCAGCGGCCTGGGTCTTTCAATCGCAAAGAACCTGACGGTATTGCAGCATGGAAGCTTCAACATTTATCTGGACGGCGACCTGTTCAAGGTTACGATTACGTTTGATGAAGCTGTAAAGGAGAAAAAACCGATGCCTCCGATGATCGTACCGGAAGCGGTACAGGAGGAAGCACAGCAGGATGCCTGAGAAGTGTTGAAAAATAAAAGAGAATAGAAAACGACAACTCCCCGCCGGGAAACACGCAGCAGATGCGGTTCCCGGCGGGGAGTTGTTTATGAAATGCAGTTTATTTATTCGTTTGTTTCGTCTGTTTCTGTCTGTTCAGCCGGGCTTGCAGATTCCTCTTCCGAAGCAGTTTCTGCAGCATCGGTAGTTTCAGCCGGAGCAGCGTCATCGGAACGTTCAGTCAGCGGGCTTGGTCTGTCCATTGCTTCCAGTGCCCGCAAGGATTCTTCTTCCGGTGTCAGAACCTCGTTTTCTTCCTCAGGCATATAGAATGGGAAGATTTTGTTTACGAAGAACCAGGAGCATCCAAGCGCTACCGTGGAAAAGCCCAGAAGGAACATCAGAAGAATCAGATAGCTGACAATCTTTGTCGTGGAGAATACATAGATCAGCAGCGGACAGAGATTGACGAGCAGGATCATGATGGTCCACGGCAGGTGGCGGATTGCCATCAGGATGGAGTTCTTGATCGTGTTTTTTACAGTATTGTCAAAGCGGCTCAGGACCGGGAAAACATAGGACAGTACCATGGCTTCGAAACAGATCAGTACCAGGAAAACAAAACGCAGGTAGGTGATGGCGCCCGGCATTTTCATGACCAGCAAAAGATCGAGAATCAGGACAATCAGAACCGCCAGCAGGATGAGCCAGATAGCAGTTGCCTGCTTGAAGTTTTCACGGAACGATTTCCAGTAGGTACGGAAGATATACGTCTCCTCGTTTTTAATCATCTTCAGGGTGACGTAGTACATTGCTGTGAAGTTTGCGCCGATCGTCACAATCGGGATACACATAATAAGGAAAATAATGTTCAGCATCATCAGGTCGAAGACACGGCCCATAATCTGCGAGAACTTACTGTCCAGGCTAAAAAAACTCATAATTTGTTCCTCTTTTCTGTTGAATTAAGTGTGCCGCCGATTAACGTTCCGGCTGGCAGACATCATAGAAAAGTATAGCGAATTTTTCAGAAAAATGCAATGAAGAGAATATAAACTTTTCGTTTCGTCATTTTGTATAAGAGTGAACATTTTGTTTGTGCAAAGTGGACAGAAGAGAACGGTTCGAGAAAATCCGAAAGCAGAATTGCCAATCTGCCGGAGGAAAGTTTGTGTAATTGTGGCATGGTCGAATGCGGGTAGAAAAGGTATACTAGTCCCATAAGCAAGAGAGATGCAAATGCAAAACTCATAATAAAACGCATGATGTTCATTTAGGGAGGATTCAAAAATGGCAAGTTTATCTTTACAGCACATTACAAAAAGATATCCGAACGGTTTTGAAGCAGTAAAAGACTTCAACCTGGAAATCGCTGACAAAGAGTTTATCATCTTCGTAGGACCATCTGGATGTGGTAAATCTACAACACTTCGTATGATCGCAGGTCTTGAGGAGATCTCCGATGGTACTCTGAAAATTGACGATAAAGTAGTAAACGATGTAGAGCCGAAAGACCGTGATATCGCAATGGTATTCCAGAACTACGCTCTGTATCCGCACATGACCGTATATGATAACATGGCATTCGGTCTGAAACTGAGAAAAGTTCCGAAAGATCAGATCGACAAACAGGTTAAAGAAGCAGCTAAAATCCTTGACCTGGAGAAACTGCTTGACCGTAAACCGAAAGCTCTTTCCGGTGGTCAGAGACAGCGTGTTGCTATGGGACGTGCCATCGTACGTGATCCTAAAGTATTCCTTATGGACGAGCCTCTGTCAAACCTGGATGCAAAACTTCGTGTACAGATGCGTACCGAGATTTCCAAACTGCATGAGAGACTGGGCGCTACCATCATCTACGTAACACATGACCAGACCGAGGCTATGACACTTGGTACCAGAATCGTTGTTATGAAAGACGGAGTTGTTCAGCAGGTAGATACCCCGCAGAACCTGTACAACGCACCGGGCAACCTGTTCGTTGCAGGATTCATCGGATCTCCGCAGATGAACTTCCTGGATGCAAAAGTAAAAGTTAACGGAAACGACGTTACTCTTACTGTTGGTAAATACAACATGAAACTGCCGGCTTCCAAAGCAAAAGCTGTTATCGACGGCGGATATGACGGAAAGACCGTTGTTATGGGTATCCGTCCTGAGAACGTACATGATTCTCAGATGTTCATCGAAACTTCCAAAGACAGCGTAGTTGAGTGCAAGATCAACGTATACGAGCTGTTAGGTGCAGAAGTTTACCTGTACTTCGATTGCGAAGGCTTCCCGATGACAGCCCGCGTAGATCCTCGTACAACTGCAAGAAGCGGTGATACCGTTAAATTTGCTCTGGATATGGAGAAAGTTCATCTGTTCGACAAAGAGACAGAGATCACCATTACCAACTAATCCATATGAACATCAGCGCGTATGCGCAAACATAGAGAAAAGGATCGACATCCGTTCGGATGCCGGTCCTTTTTGCATATGCACCGCCCTCCTTTTGCGAAGCAAAAAATAGTTGCCAATGAGAAAAAAATAAGCTATAGTTATAGATAAGATGCACCCTGGAGTAAAATACGCCAGGAGAAAGGAAGTGGCAGATTTGGTATCAAGTCAGGTATTACAGAAAACCCTTGATGAATTAAGAAATATTACGAGAATTGATTTATGTGTGACGAATACGGATGGTGTTCTGCTGGTGACCACATTCCCGGAAACCGCGATTGATGCAGAAAGCATCCGTTCTTTTGTATTATCCGCTGCGGACAGCCAGATTGTACAGGAATATCATTATTTTAAAGTATATGACAACCAGAATGTGGAGTATATTCTGATTTCTAAAGGAAGCAGCGACGATGCATATATGATCGGAAAGGTTGCCGTATGTGAGATTCAGAATCTTATCATTGCATACAAAGAGCGTCTGGACAAAAACAACTTTATCCAGAACCTTCTTCTCGACAATCTTCTTCTGGTGGATGTCTACAACCGCGCGAAAAAGCTTCGCATCGACACAGATGTACGCCGCGTTGTTTACATGGTAGAGACGAAGCTGGAAAAAGACATCAGCGCACAGGAGACAGTAAAGAGCCTCTTTGCTTCAAGACCGAGAGATTTCATCACCGCAGTCGATGAGAAGAGCATTATCATTGTAAAAGAACTGAAGGATACCGACACCTTCGAGGATATGAACCAGACCGCAAGAATGCTGGTGGATATGCTGAATGCGGAGGCCATGTCCCAGGTGCGCGTTTCCTACGGAAATCCGGTCAACGAGATCAAGAGTGTATCGCGTTCTTACAAAGAGGCGAAGATGGCACTCGAAGTAGGAAAAATTTTCTACGCAGACAAAAACGTGGTACCGTACAACAACCTCGGCATCGGCCGTCTGATCTATCAGCTCCCGATTCCGCTGTGCGAAATGTTTATGACCGAAGTCTTCGGCGAAAATCTGCCGGATACGTTCGATGAGGAAACACTGACCACAATCAATAAATTTTTTGAAAATAACCTGAATGTGTCCGAGACATCCCGTCAGCTCTATGTACACAGAAATACTCTGGTGTACCGTCTGGAGAAGCTCGAGAAGAGCACAGGACTCGACATTCGTAAATTTGACGATGCGCTGACCTTTAAAATTGCCATGATGGTCGTAAGCTACATGACGTATATGAACAACAGCGAAAATCTGTAAAACCGTTCAGAGCCGTACAGGATTGCGGGAGTGCAAAGCACGGAGCAATCCGGGTATCGAAGGGGTCAAAAGACTTTTTGACCCTGACATTTTATCAACAACAAGAGGAGAGGAACGACATGATTGAATTACTGAACACAGGTGCATACCTTGTCAACGGAATCGATATCATCCCGGATACAGAAGAAGGCCGCGCGGAACTCAAAGCGCGTACCGGCGCTGTGCCGTGTCCGGCGGATGCTGCAAAAGAAACCATTGCCTATGGAATCTTAAAAGACCACAATGTTTCCGGCAACATGGAAAATCTGCAGATCAAATTTGACAAACTTACATCGCATGACATTACTTTTGTTGGAATCATTCAGACCGCGCGCGCGTCAGGACTGGAAAAATTCCCGGTACCGTACGTGCTGACCAACTGCCACAACTCCCTTTGCGCAGTCGGCGGAACCATCAACGAAGATGACCACATGTTTGGTCTTACCTGTGCGAAAAAGTACGGCGGCGTCTATGTACCGCCTCATCAGGCAGTAATTCATCAGTTTGCCCGCGAGATGCTTGCCGGCGGCGGAAAAATGATCCTCGGATCCGACTCCCACACCCGTTACGGTGCACTCGGAACCATGGCCATGGGCGAGGGCGGACCGGAACTGGTAAAACAGCTTCTCTCCAAAACATATGATATCGCTATGCCGGGAGTGATCGCAATTTACATGACAGGCGCACCGCAGCCGGGCGTAGGACCGCAGGATATTGCACTTGCCATCATCGGTGCAGTCTTTGCAAATGGTTACGTAAAGAACAAAGTTATGGAGTTCGTAGGACCTGGCGTATCTTCCTTAAGCGCAGATTACCGGATCGGTGTGGACGTTATGACAACCGAGACAACGTGTCTGTCCTCCATCTGGAGAACCGATGAGAAGATCAGCGAGTTCTATCAGATCCACGGCAGAAGCGCAGACTACAAAGAGCTGAATCCTGGCGCCGTTGCTTATTATGATGGCGTTGTAAAAGTAGAACTCGACAAGATCAAACCGATGATTGCGATGCCGTTCCATCCAAGCAATGTTTATACCATTGAAGAGCTGAAAGCAAACCTCGATGACATCCTGCGCGATGTAGAGAAGAAAGCAGCCATCAGCCTCGACGGAAAAGTTCCGTTCACTCTGAAAAATAAAGTACACGACGGAAAACTCCTGGTAGACCAGGGAATCATCGCAGGATGCGCCGGCGGCGGATTTGAGAACATCTGCGACGCAGCCGATATCCTGAAAGGCCACAGCATTGGCGACGATGCGTTCACCTTAAGTGTTTACCCGGCAAGTACCCCGATCTATATGGAGCTGGCAAGAAACGGAAAACTGGCAGACCTTTTGGAAACCGGTGCGATCGTAAAAACCGCATTCTGCGGACCGTGCTTCGGCGCAGGCGATACTCCGGCAAACAATGCGTTCTCAATCCGTCACTCCACCAGAAACTTCCCGAACCGCGAGGGATCCAAGATCCAGAACGGCCAGATTTCTTCCGTTGCCCTGATGGATGCACGTTCCATCGCCGCAACCGCAGCAAACAAGGGATTTCTGACTGCAGCAGATGAGTTTACCGGAACGTATACCAAACCGGCATACCACTTCGACAAGAAGATTTACGAGAACCGTGTCTTCGACAGCAAGGGCGTGGCAGATCCATCTGTTGAAATTCAGTTCGGACCGAACATCAAAGACTGGCCGGCAATGCCGCAGCTTGCTGAGAACCTGATTCTGAAGGTTGTCTCTGAGATCCATGATCCGGTTACGACCACCGACGAGCTGATTCCATCCGGCGAGACTTCGTCCTTCCGTTCCAACCCGCTTGGACTGGCAGAGTTTACCCTGTCCAGAAAAGATCCGGCTTATGTGGGACGTGCAAAAGAAGTACAGGTTGCAGAGAAAGCCATCCAGGAAGGAAACTGCCCGGCAGAGGCACTTCCGGAACTGAAACCGGTCTTCGCAGCCATCCATACCCAGTACCCGGATATCGACAAGACAAACGTCGGTGTCGGATCCACCATCTTCGCTGTAAAACCGGGCGACGGCTCTGCGCGTGAGCAGGCAGCTTCCTGCCAGAAGGTATTAGGCGGCTGGGCAAACATCGCCAACGAGTATGCAACGAAGCGCTACCGCTCCAACCTGATCAACTGGGGCATGCTTCCATTCCTGATCCCGGAGAGAGATCTGCCGTTTACAAACGGAGATTACATCTTTGTACCGGAGATCCGCAAGGCAGTGGAAGAGAAAGCCGATGTGATCAAAGCGCACGTTGTAAAAGACGGAGCACTTGTTCCGTTCGAGATGACGTTAGGCGCGCTGACCGATGATGAGAGAGAAATCATCCGCAAGGGATGCCTGATCAACTATTATAGAGGATAAGTATTTGAGAAAGAGCTGTGTGGCAGGAGAAAAGTCTGTTTCATAGCTCTTTTTCTGCGCACTTATTTGAAACAAAATATCAGAAAACAATATAAAATTCAGAAAATAAACACAATAATTAAGAAAAGGAAAAGCGATATAAAAAAACAGTAAAAATATTTTAAAAATGTGTTGACAAATTCTGGCGAATCTGTTATATTAAAATCACAAAGAAACAAGAAAACAAAAACCTAACCAAGAGGTACAAAGAGAAAGACTTGGGACCCCCTTTTCAAGAGAACAAACCATTTTCATAGAAAGAGACGAGAAATCTTCTATAGAAGAATGGAGAAAAAGGGAAAAGGAAGATGTTCTTAAGATGAGAGACTTCCGAAAGGAAAGAAAACCTGAGATAAAGATCCATACAAAAGAAGTTCGAAAGAAAACCTTTTGATAAACATGAGATCAGAGCAGATCTTAGGAAATCCTAAGGAAAAGATTTTCGGAGTGGAAATCTTAACCGCAAAGGAAAAGCCTCTGAAAAAGAACATCTTCCCGAAAAAAAGAAAATCTACAACAGGGAAATGGAAGAGAAACGATCTTTGAAATATCAAACGAAAGCGAAAACAAAGATCACAGATCGGTAAAGAAAGAAAACCAGTGAAAATCCTTGAAAGTAGAGAAAAAACTGAATATGGAAAATAAAGAAAAAGCGGTCGCTGTATCAGAAAAAATGATTGGTATGGCGATCGCTTTCTGTGTTGTGTAATTCGTCCGCCGGGCATGTTTTTCTTGACAGATGCGGCGGAAATGGTGCATACTTCTTAAAGCATAACAGCGGAGAAATCCGTGTATCGAAAATAAGAAGTCAGAACAGGAGAAGAAAGTGGCTGGATTTTGCAGAGAAGATATTTTAATGGAAGATAACGATATTCTTGTTGTTCACAAGCACGCGGGTATGGCAGTGCAGAATGCGCGGATGGGACAGATGGATCTGGAGCATGCGCTGCTGAATTATTTGGCGAAGCAGGCAAGGGCGGAAACACCGGGTCAGGCGCGGACTCAGATTCCATATCTGGCGGTCGTTCACCGGCTCGATCAGCCGGTTGAGGGCGTGCTGGTGTTTGCGAAAAACAAAGACGCCGCAGGAAAACTGGGACGGCAGGTGAAGGACGGGACGATGAAGAAAGAGTATCTCGCCGTCTGTGAGGGAAAAATCGAAAAACAGGGCGTGCAGAAGTTTGAGGATTTCCTTGTAAAAGACGGACGGAGCAACACATCCCGCGTCGTACAGCCAGGCACCGCCGGAGCGAAAAAAGCGGTGCTGGAATATGAAGTGATAAGGACACAGGAGAACCGAACCCTGGTGCAGATCCACCTCGGAACGGGCCGCCACCACCAGATCCGCGTCCAGTTTTCCCATGCGGGATATCCGCTGGCGGGGGATGCAAAATATGGGGCGAAGGAGAAAGGATCTCTGGCGCTGTGCGCGCATCATCTCGAGCTGAAGCATCCGCGGACAGGCAAACAGCTTTCGTTTACCGTAAAACCAGAAGGTGAAATCTTCCACAGCTTTGTGTAACTATTCAGAGCTATGTGAAATTGCAAAAAAGTTCAGAAAATCATAAGAAAACAGGACTGGACTATTTTTACGGTTTGTGTATAATAGAGAAAGGTTATGTAACAAAACTGTAAAAAGTAATGGAAAATGATTCATCAGGCAAAGCAGAAAGGGAGAATTATGAAACGCAGAATGATTGCAGTACTGCTTTCCGGAATCCTGCTGTGCTCGGCAGCTGGATGCGGAAAAGAAGCAGTGACAGACAAGAGCACCGCAGCATCGTCGTCTCAGGAAGTGACAGAAACTCCGGCGGCAGAAGAAAGCCGGAGGCCTCATCGTCCAGCGCAGATTCTACAGCAGAGTCAGCCAGTGCATCCACATCTTCTGAAAGCTCTGGAGATGAAGGAAAAGAAGCAGACAAAAAACGAATAGAAATCACCGTTCCGCACAAAGACGGCATGGAAGCATTGTACGACACCGTGGATGGACTTACTGTTGAAAAAGGCTCTTACATCGCCGTGGTTGCAAAAGACTTAAGTGCCGGTTTTTGGAAAGCCGTAAAAGCCGGTGCGCAGCAGGCACTTGACGATCTGAACGCCTCGCTTGGCTACACCGGAAACGACAAAGTTTATATGACATTTGAAGGCCCGGAAAATGAAAGTGACACCAACTCTCAGATCAATATCATCGACTCTGTCATTTCGGAAAATCCGGACGCGCTGATCCTTGGCATCATTGACCAGCAGTCGGGACAGGCACAGATGGAAGAGGCTTCCGACAGCCAGATTCCGGTCGTCATCGCGGATTCCGGTATCGAGAGTGATCTGATCACCTCGACATGTGCGACTGATCACGCAGCGGCAGCAAAGCTTGCGGCAGATCATCTCTGCGAGGCCATCGGCAACAGCGGAGAGGTTGCGATTGTTGCACATCAGTACAACACCGAGAGCAGCGTAGAGCGCGTGGAAGCATTTAAAAAAGAGATCGAAGAAAAATATACCGATGTGAAAGTGGTTCAGGTGAATTACGGAGATGGAGAAGAATCCATCGCGGACATGCTGAAAAATACACTTGAAACCTACCCGGCTCTGAAGGGCATCTTCTGTACGAACGAAGACATGGCAGACCAGACGCTGGATGCGCTGGCAGATATGGAAAATACTGAGCAGATTCAGATAGTCGGTTTTGATTCCGGTGAAAAACAGCAGAAAGCGATCCAGGAGGGACGCGAGTACGGTACCGTAACGCAGAATCCGTACGGTCTTGGCTATGCGGCAATCGTGGCGGCCGTCCGCGCGATTCAGGGACTTCCGGTAGATCAGAAGATCGATACGGGATATCAGTGGATCGACAAAGACACGATCGATCTGGAGACAAATCAGAAGTATCTTTATAACTGAAAATCAGGATAAAAAATGAACCCGGCAGACAAGGGAATGTTCCTTTGCCTGCCGGGTTTTCTGCGCTGCAGTGCGGATTACGAGTTCTGATCGTCTTCGTAAATTCTCTGTACCTCTTCGGAAATCTGCTGCCGGATCGCGGAGAGATCGACATCCGGGATGCCGTCCTCGGTGATCTGCGGTTTGGAAGGAGAGGTATACGGCTTCGTGTCGCCCATGGAAGCTTTTGGGGATGTTTCTTCTTCGTCAAACTCCTCCGGAGCGGCCGGTTTTGCGGATGCCTGCGGCGGATGATTTTTGGAAGATCTTCCTCATCGTCGTCATCGTCAGGTTCTTCCGGAACAAAACGGAAATCGTACATGGTGTTCTGCGAAACACGGGTACGGTTCGACGGTTTCTGATAGCTGCGGTACGGATCTCTTGCGTTGCCGGAAGAAGAGGAAGAGGAGCCGCGGCGTTTCTTTTTCTTCTTTCTAGATGGAAGAGGATCGAAACCGGATCTGCGTTTCCGTCTGGCGCGCGCTTTTGCACGGTGTTCGCGTTCTTCTTCGTCGTCATCCTCCCAGTAGTCCGCCTCTTTCCACGGTTTAAACTGGAAGAGCATGCCTGCTGCGGCGAGAATGGCAGAGACAATCCAGAACATCATGTTCAGATCGAGGTCCTTGAAGAAATATGCCATGCGGATCGTCGTGAGGGCGCCGCAGATGGAGGTGACCAGGATTACGGAAATGCGTTCGAACGGAACGCAGATCAGGCCGATCACGAAAGCAACGAGGGCGACGAGTCCATAACCTGTGATATCGTTTGGATTGACGAGATGCCAGAGGCAAAAGCCGACAAGCCCGCAGATCAGAAGAAAAAGTCCGATCCGGTAGAGGACGAAGGCAATGATTGCGGTCAGAAGACCGGTGCCGACGGCAAGCGCCAGGGTGATCGTCGTGGTCTGATTCGTGTAGGTACCCGCTGCATAACCGGCGGCCGCGCCGAGAAAAAATCCGGGAATGACGCTCCAGAGCTTGCGGAGCGCATAGCCGAAGAAACAGTTCAGCAGGGCAAAAACAATCACAATCAGAAGAAGCTGCTGCTGGTAAACACCCATGACGTCCCGGACTTTATCGAGACCGCCAAGCAGCGTGTTGATGTTGAAAGCTTGCATATTCAGATTCATGATATTCACTCCTATATGATGTATCGGAAAAATAGATACAGGTTGTATTTTAGTACGGAACGGCGGTTTTGGCAAGTGAAATTGTGTTTGAGATCTGGGAAACGGCAGAATGGCGGCGGTGTGCATATGGTATAAGGAAGAGCAAAAAGGAAATAAAACAGGCATGAATCAGGATAGAGTGTATGAAAATAGAAGAAATTCCTATCAGGGAAATCCGATGGAGCGGCCGGAGCCGTTTTTTGCGGCACAGCCCTTATGGGGAAGAAGTATGGAGGAGCAGCAGGAAGCGCGGGAACGGCAGCGGATGCAGTCGTATTATTCCCGGACGGCATCTGATCTGCAGCGGCTGGTGGAGGCAGAGTGTGACCGCATGGATTACCGCGGCAGCATGATGTACGACGAATTCCCGGACCGGCTCATGATGGAGCACACCTGCCGGAATATCGCACGTCAGTACGGCAGGGAAAACGGCGGGAAGGATGAGAAAACGGCAGAAGAGGAACTGCTCGATTTGATCGGCGTTCTTTTTTATAATGAAATGTTCCGGAGGCGGAGCAGGAGGAAACATTATTACAATCTGTGGCTTTAAACCGCGCCATAAAGTAATAAGAGGGTAACACATTTTTAATAATTTTTCTGTTGTGGTTTTGCGGAAAACAGATTACAATATTAGCGGGGTTGTAAGGGGCTTTATTACACATGTTTACAAACGATTCAGAAAGTTTGGAGAGTATAAATGGAATTACAGAAATTATTACAGGATGAAATCCGGGAAGGGCTGTACCGTATCACGATCAGCGGCCCAAGAGGGGACAGTGAAGTGTCCAAAGTGAGAATACGCCCGGTTGAAATAAAAGGAAAACTGCTCTTTCAGTGCCAGGAGACCGTCGGCACGAAGGAGTTTCATAAAAATATGACAAAAGACGACGTGATCACCCGGATCAGAGACTGGATGAACGGAACCTTCAAGCAGATGCAGCTCGAATCCGACACCTGCACAGCATCCGTTCTGGTCAGCAAAAAGGGAACGATGACGATCAAAAAGAAACCGCATATGAAAGGAACCGGCAAACCCGTCAATCTGGCGCACAACCGGAAGAAACGGTATATTCTGGAAGAAGGAATCCCGGTTCCTTTTTTAAAGGATCTCGGTGTTATGACAAAAGAAGGCAAAATCGTGCGGACCCGCTACGACAAGTTCCGCCAGATCAACCGCTTTCTGGAGTTCATCGAAGATATCCTGCCGCAGCTCCCATCGGACCGCGAGATCACGATTCTCGATTTCGGCTGCGGAAAATCGTATCTGACGTTTGCGATGTATTATTACTTCCGCGAACTGAAAAAACTGGATGTCAATATCATCGGACTTGACTTGAAAGAGGATGTCATCGCAATCTGCAACGGACTGGCAGAGAAATATGGCTATGAAAAGCTGCATTTCTATCAGGGTGACATCGCTTCTTATACCGGCCGCGACGAGGTCGATATGGTGGTGACGCTGCACGCGTGCGACACGGCGACTGACTATGCGCTGGAAAAGGCCGTCAAATGGAATGCAAAAGTTATTCTTTCCGTTCCGTGCTGCCAGCATGAGCTGAACCGCCAGATTGCAAACAAAGAACTGTATCCGATCATGGATTACGGCATCCTAAAAGAGCGTATGGCGGCGCTTCTGACCGACGGAATCCGGGCAAAGCTTCTGGAGAATGCAGGTTATGAGACACAGATTCTCGAATTCATCGACATGGAGCACACGCCGAAGAACCTTCTGATCCGCGCGGTAAAACGCCAGGAAGGCTCGAAAAAACTGCCGGAAGAACTGAAAGCGTGCATGGAAGCGTACCATGTGAAGCCGACACTGGCAGACCTCCTCGCAGAAAAGGAGGAGCCGTGATGAATAAAAGAGCAGCAAGGATTCTGATCCTTTTTCTTGTTTTTGCCGCATCAGTCGGTGTGTTTACACACCTGATGAGCCACGAGACGACGGAGAATGCGACCGATCTGGACGCAGCGAGTCTTCCGGTGCTGTACATGAAGACCGCGGACACGACAGTGAACCGCATGTACGGATACCGCCAGGAGATGAACGGCGTAACGACAAGAGAAAACCTGACACCGCTGCCGATGGACCGTTCGCTTACGCTGGAAATTGATGCGAAGGGACAGAAAATTAAAAACGTGACCTATACGGTGGAAAGCACAGACGGCGGAGCGCTGATTGAAAACTCGGTGCTGAAATCGTTTGACGAGGACGGAAGCTATCTGAAAGCAGACTTCCAGTTAGAGACCGCGATTCTGATGAATCAGGAATATACGCTGAAGCTCGAGGTTGCCTACGGAAACGGCCAGTCTGCCTGGTATTACACCCGCATTGTACAGCGCAACGGCGTGGAGGTCGGCGATTATCTGGCCTACACGCAGATGTTTGCGCAGACATGCCTGGATAAAACGCAGGCGGAAGCGCTCGTTCCGCAGCTTGAGCCGGATGAGACGGGGGATAATTCTTCATTCCTCAATGTCAACATTCATTCCAGCCTCGACCAGATTTCCTGGGGAAGCCTCGCACCGACGATCGTACAGCAGCCGGTGCAGCAGATCAAAGAAGCGAATGAGACGACGACCAGCATCAAACAGGAGTACATGATCAGTGCGCAGGATGAGAACGGACAGACGGAGTATTATACCGTAAGCGAGTTCTACCGGATGCGAGAGTCCGACGGAGAGATTATTCTGCTGGACTTCGAGCGGAGCGCACAGCAGATCTTTGATCCGGAGCTTGGTGTTCTGACGAAATCCGGCATTAACCTCGGTGTGACCGGCGAGGATACCAAGTATGTGACGAATACGGCAGGTGATATTGTCGCATTTGTAGTAAACGGTGATCTCTGGTGCTACAACCGCAGCGCCAACAAGACGATCCGCGTTTTCAGCTTCCGTGAGAACGGCAGCATGGATGACCGGGAACAGCACGGAGAGCATGATGTCAACATTGTACGTGTGGATGATGCGGGCGATGTGACGTTTGTTGTTTATGGCTATATGAACCGCGGAAACCACGAGGGTGAAGTGGGAGCAGCCGTTTACTATTATCGCGCCGAGCGGAATGTGGCAACCGAGGAGATTTTCGTTCCGGCGGATATTTCCTACGAGATGCTGAAAAAACAGCTCGACCGCCTCTCCTACGTCAACAAGCAGAGAGAGATGTATCTCTATCTGAATGAGAACCTGTGTAAGGTAGATATTGAAACCGGCACGACGACGGTGGTCCGGGAAAGTATCCCGGAGGACTGCTTTGTAGTATCGGAAAGCCAGGAGAGCATCGCGTGGATGGATGCGGACAATGCAAGCAGTGCGATGAACATCACCGTGATGAATCTGGAGAGCGGGGAAACGCAGCGCTTTGCGGCGGATGACGGACAGAAGATCCGGGCACTTGGCTTTATCAATGAAGACTTTGTCTATGGTATGGCAAACGACAGCGATATTTTAAAAGATATTTCCGGCAATGAAGTTTTCGCTATGCATACGGTGCGGATTGTCAGCATCGACGGAACCGTGAAAAAAGAGTATCACCAGGACGGCTATTATGTGACAGGCGTGTCGATTTCGGACGGCCTTCTGGAGCTGGACCGCGTGGTACGCCAGGAAAACGGCTATGCGGATGCGCCGGAGGATCACATCATGAACGGCGAGCAGCAGAGCCAGGAACTGGTGACGGGCCGCCTGGCAACGGTGGACGACAGAAGAGAGCAGCAGTTCCTTCTGGAATTCTCGACGAGCGGCAAAACACAGTCGCTTCTGACACTGACACCGAAATATATCTATTCAACCTTACGGACCGATCTTACGATGTCGTACGACACGGGCAGCGCAGATCTTTACTATGTATATGGAAAAGGAAAACTGATCGCCATTTTAAGCTCCCCGGCCGAGGCCGTACAGCTTGCCGATGAGAATGTCGGCGTTGTGCTGAACAGCAGCCAGTCCTATGTGTGGGAGCGCGGAAACCGCCAGCAGGGCATGCGCCTCGACGAGACAACGATGCCGTCGGGATTTCAGAGTGCATCTCTGGACGAAAACGTGCTGAAGGAGTCACTCGGTGATGATTACGAACTGCTGAACCTGACGGGCTGCACAAGAGAAGAAATTCTCTACATGATCAGCAGCGGCTACGGCGTTGTTGTAAAGACCGGCGCGAACGAGAGTCTGCTTCTGACTGGATACGATATTTTTGGAAATTCCTGGCTGTATAACCCGGCAACGGGCGAGACAACTGCACTTTCTGACGATGACAGCGATGCATTGTTCGCACAGAACGGCAATGTCTTCATCAGTTATATTAAAAAAGTAAAGATCGAGTGATTTGCGGGGTTTTCTAATGACGCAAAAAGTGCTAGAATAAAGAAAGCACTATGAATATTTAGGGAGAAAAAAGACAATGAAACTTACAACCATCCGAGAGATTTATAAAAACCGGGAAGTATACCTGGACAAAGAAGTAACCGTAGGCGGCTGGGTGCGCAGCGTACGTGATTCCAAAACCTTTGGTTTCATCGTTCTGCATGACGGAAGCTATTTCGAAACCCTGCAGATCGTATACCACGATGAGATGGAAAACTTCGCTGAGATTTCCAAAATGAACGTCGGCGCAGCATCATCGTAAAAGGTACCCTCGTTGCTACCCCGCAGGCAAAACAGCCGTTTGAGATTCAGGCGGCAGAAATTACCGTAGAGGGCGTTTCCGCACCGGATTACCCGCTGCAGAAAAAACGCCACTCCATGGAATACCTTCGTACCATTTCCCATCTGCGTCCGAGAACCAACACCTTCCAGGCAGTATTCCGTGTTCGTTCCCTCTGCGCCTATGCGATCCATCAGTTCTTCCAGGAGAGAGACTTCGTTTATGTCAACACCCCGCTGATCACCGGCAGCGACTGCGAGGGAGCCGGCGAGATGTTCCAGGTAACCACCATGGATCTTGACAATATTCCGAAAACCGAGGACGGCGCTGTTGATTTCACACAGGACTTCTTCGGAAAGAAGACAAGCCTTACCGTAAGCGGACAGTTAAACGGCGAGACCTTTGCACAGGCATTCCGCAATATCTACACCTTCGGACCGACTTTCCGTGCAGAAAATTCCAACACCACCCGCCATGCAGCAGAGTTCTGGATGATCGAGCCGGAAATCGCTTTCGCTGATCTGGAGGACGATATGGAGCTTGCTGAGGCAATGCTGAAATATGTCATCCGCTACGTTATGGAGCATGCACCGGAAGAAATGCAGTTCTTCAACAGTTTCGTGGACAAGGGACTGATCGAGCGTCTGAACCATGTCGTAAATTCTGAGTTCGGCCGTGTAACCTACACCGAGGCTATCGAGCTTCTGGAGAAAAACAACGACAAATTCGATTACAAAGTATACTGGGGATGCGATCTGCAGACCGAGCATGAGCGTTATCTGACCGAGCAGATCTTCAAGAGACCGGTTTTCGTTACCGATTATCCGAAGGAGATCAAAGCGTTCTACATGAAGCTGAACGATGACAACAAGACCGTTGCCGCTATGGACTGTCTGGTTCCTGGCATCGGAGAGATCATCGGCGGAAGCCAGCGTGAGGACGACTACGAGAAACTGCTTGGCCGTATGAAAGAGCTGGGACTTGCTGAGGAAGATTACGGATTCTATCTGGACCTCAGAAAATATGGTTCTACCCACCATGCAGGATTCGGACTGGGATTTGAAAGATGCGTCATGTATCTGACCGGAATGGGCAATATCCGCGACGTCATCCCGTTCCCGAGAACAGTAAACAACTGCGAGCTGTAATTACGAAAAGTGATATAGAAACTTAAAAAATACGGATGCCGGGTGCAGTGGAATCCAATGTGGATTTGGTGCACCTGACGTCCGTATTGTAGTAATAGAGAAAATGAATCCAGAAAGGGGTATGCGCCTATGCGGTTTATTCATATTGCGGATGTGCATCTCGGCATGCAGCCGGATGCGGGATTTCCCTGGAGCGAGGAGCGAGGGGAGGCCATCTGGGAGAGCTTCCGGCGGATCATCCGCCTGGCCGGTCGGGAAAAGACGGACTTTCTGCTGATTGCGGGAGATCTGTTTCAGTGCCAGCCGCTTCTGCGGGAACTGAAAGAGGTTAATGATCTCTTTGCTTCCATCCCGGAGACGATCGTCGTGCTGATTGCCGGAAACCACGATTATGTGAAGCGGGAGAGCTTTTACCGCGGTTTCGACTGGGCAGACAACGTGGTAATGCTCCTGTCGCCGGAGCCGGAGTGTGTTGAAGTCCCGGAGAAGAAGACGGCGGTGTACGGATGCAGTTACGACAAAAAAGAGATTCTGGAAAACCGGCTGGACGGCGTGCGGCCGGAGGGAAAAATGAAATATCATCTGCTGCTCGCGCACGGCGGCGATGCCCGCCACATGCCGTGGAATCCGGGCCGCATGGCGCAGGCTGGGTTTGATTATATTGCGTGCGGGCACATTCATAAGCCGGGGATTCTTATTCCCGACAAAATGGCATACGCAGGCGCACTCGAACCGACGGATGAGACGCAGTTGGGGCCGCACGGCTACATCCGCGGAACGGTGGACGAGCACGGCACGCGGATTCAGTTTGTGCCGTTTGCCAGATATGAGTACGAAGATCTGGTGTTGAACGTGACGGAGGATCTGACACAGTATGCGCTGGAGACGAAGCTGAAACAGGAGCTGGCGCTGCGGGAGGATGGGAAGATCCGAAAAATCATCCGCCTGAAACTTGTGGGACACCGTGCCGCCGAGCTGGAATTTTCTCCGAAACGGCTGCTGGACTGCGGCAGAGTCATCTCCGTGGAGGATGAAACACGTCCGGCGTACGATCTGGAACAGCTGAAGAAAACGTATGGCGCTAGTCTGATCAGCGCTATATTGAAGCGTTTGAAACAAAGACGGATGCGCAGTCACAGAAGGCGCTCGACTATGGTCTCGAGGCGCTGCTGGCGGCACGCAGGAACGGCTGAAAAAAAGATTGCGGGAGGTATAGAAGATGAAAATAGAAAAACTGGAAATCCGCAATTTTGGAAAAATGCAGAACCGCACACTGGAATTTTCCGATGGGATTCAGCTCATCAGCGGGGAAAATGAGAGCGGAAAATCGACCGTCCATACTTTCATCCGCAGCATGCTGTTCGGCATGACACGCGGCCGGGGGCGGGCGGCAAAAAATGATGTCTACAGTCGTTATGAGCCATGGGAAAATCCGGCATACTATGCGGGAGAGATGGTGCTTGAAAGCGGCGGCAAACGGTTCCGCCTGACCCGGAATTTCGGGCGGCAGAACGCCAATGCAAAGCTGGTGTGCCTGACGGACGGCGAGGTGCTCTCCGTGGAGGACGGCGATCTTTCCATGCTGCTCGGCGGTGTCAGTGAGATTGTGTATGATAATACGGCTTCGATCGGGCAGTTAAAAGGCAGAACCGAGGAAGGGCTTGCGGATGAGCTGCGGAACTATATGGCAAATTACCAGGGGAGCAGCGATGGAGAGCTCGATGTGGCGGCGGCGCTGGATCTGCTGAAGCAGAAGAGAAAGCGCCTGGAGCAGGAACAGAAAAAGACGCTGGCGGGACTGGAAAAACGGAAGGAAGAACTTGAGACGAAAATTTCCGTTTTTACGGAGGAGTGCCGTCAGAGCGAGGAGAATCTGCAGCAGGCGAAAGAGCAGATGAAGCGGGATATTTATCAGAAGGATGTGCCGATCGAACGGGTGCGGAAGATGAAAAAAGAATCTCGGAAGAGCCGCAAATGGGGTGCCGCGTGCGTGGCGCTGGCTGGATTTCTCTTGTTCTTATGCATTCTGCAGTTCTTCCATATTGATTCGCTGCTGACGAGAACGGGACTCGGGCTTGCGATTGCGGCGCTCTTGTATCTGGCGTACAGTCTGTTCCGTCACCGGAAAACGGAGGTCGAGCAGGTCGTGACGGAGCCGGAGGAGCAGGCGATCCGCCGCCAGCAGTGGAATGTGGACCGCCTGAAGCAGGAGCTGGGGCAGAAACAGACGGTGCTGTCGAACTTGCAGAGTGAATACGAAGAGCTCTGCATTTCCATGACGGAAAAAGATCATCTGCAGGAAGAACTCGATGCGCTTTCCCTAGCGGGGGAGGCGATCCAGAGTCTCTCCGTACAGATGCAGAGTCGGATCGGCGACCGCTTAAAACAGCAGATGTCAAAAACGCTGTCATCGCTGACGAATGGTCGCTATCTGCAGGTGAATATGGATGAGAATCTGCGGATCGGCCTTCACACCGCAGACGAATATGTGCCGCTTGAACAGGTCAGCCGCGGCACGATCGAGCAGGCGTACTTTGCGCTCCGCATGGCGGCGATGGATGTGCTCTGCGGCGAGGAGGAGCTGCCGGTGATTCTCGATGAATCGTTTGCGTTTTACGATGAAAACCGGCTGAAAGAAACTTTGAAATGGCTGGCGGAAAACCGGACGCAGGTGCTGCTCTTTACGTGTCAGAAGCGGGAGGAGGAAGCACTCTCGGAGATGGGAATTCCGTACCGGAAAATTGTGCTTTAAGTAATGCGGCTCGCAGAGAATCGGTGAGTTGTGGTTTGGAAATAAAGGAGAATAAAAGTTATGCTGACAATAGGATGTCATTTATCATCGTCC
Source organism: Blautia sp. AM47-4 (assembly GCF_003479865.1). Lineage (NCBI taxonomy): Bacteria > Bacillati > Bacillota > Clostridia > Lachnospirales > Lachnospiraceae > Blautia > Blautia sp. AM47-4. The sequence goes on along the minus strand of NZ_QUHY01000009.1, from coordinate 33,871 downwards.
AAAGGATATCTTGCCATGGGAAAAGAGGCGGTGTCCATCGGGGCGAATACCTTTCAGTTTTTTACAAGAAACCCGAGAGGAAGCAAGGCGAAAGCCATCGACGAGGCGGATGTCGCAGCGTTTCTTTCTTACAGTAAGGAGCATGGAATCGAGCGCATTTTGGCACATGCGCCGTACACGCTGAATCCGTGCTCGAAGGATGCGCACACGAGAGAGTTTGCATGGATGACGATGGCGGATGATCTGAAACGGATGGAGTATACGCCGGGAAACTGCTACAATTTCCACCCGGGCAGTCATACCGGACAGGGGGCGGAAGAGGGAATCCGTCTGATTTCGGAGATGCTGAATGAAATTTTAAAACCGGAGCAGACGACCACGGTGCTGCTTGAGACGATGGCAGGAAAAGGAACCGAAGTCGGCCGCTCGTTTGAGGAGCTGGCGGCGATTCTGGAGCGCGTGGAATTAAAAGACCACATGGGTGTCTGCCTAGATACGTGCCATGTGTACGATGCGGGATACGATATTGTGGATCACCTCGATGATGTGCTTGAGAGGTTCGACCGCGTGGTAGGACTTTCGAAGCTGAAAGCGGTTCATCTGAACGACAGCAAGAATCCGTTTGAGAGCCATAAGGACCGCCATGAGAAGATCGGCGAGGGATCGCTGGGACTTGCGGCATTTGAGCGGATTGTGACACATCCGGCGCTGGCGGGACTGCCGTTCTATCTGGAAACACCGAATGAGCTGGACGGATATGCAAAAGAGATCGCGCTGCTGCGCGGGTTTGCGAAATAGAGGAAGAAGGTAAGAGAAAGTGGAAAACACGAGAGAGAAGAATAAAAGATCTGACGGAAGAAAAAAGACGTATTTCGACAGGGAAAATAAAAAGAAAGCTGTTCGTATCGAGAAAACAAAGAGCGTGGCACCGGAAAAAGGAAAGCAGAAAAAGAGTTCATCATCGTCGAAATGTCCTTATCAGAAAAAATGCGGCGGATGCACATATCTGAACCTCTCCTACGAAGAGCAGCTCGCGAAAAAAGAGCAGTTCCTGAAGAAGACTCTGAAGGGCATCGTCCCGGTCAAAGGCATGGTTGGCATGGAAAATCCTTATCATTACCGGAATAAAGTCAATTCCGCCTTTGCACGCAAAAAAGACGGAACGATCATATCCGGCATTTATGAAAAGGGCACACACAAAGTGGTTCCGGTCGATGAGTGCCTGCTCGAGGATCAGCGTGCCGATGCCATCATCCGCGATATCCGCAGTCTGCTGAAGAGCTTCAAAATCATGATCTACAACGAGGACAGCGGCTACGGCCTCCTGCGCCACGTCATGGTGCGCACCGGCTTTGCTTCCGGCGAGATCATGGTCGTCCTCGTCTGCGTATCACCAGTCTTCCCGTCAAAAAACAACTTCGTAAAGGCCCTGCGCAAACTCCACCCGGAGATCACCACGATCGTACTGAACGTCAACGACCGCACCGACAGCATGGTACTCGGAAAACGCGACATTGTCCTCTTCGGACGCGGTTACATCGAGGATGAACTCTGCGGCTGCACCTTCCGCATCTCCCCGCAGTCCTTCTACCAGGTCAACCCGGTTCAGACGAAAAACCTGTACGAAAAAGCCATCTCCCTGGCCGGTCTCACCGGAAACGAACGCGTCATGGACGCCTACTGCGGAATCGGAACCATCGGCCTCATCGCATCCCGCGATGCCAGAGAAGTCATCAGCGTCGAACTGAACCCGGACGCCGTCCGCGATGCCGTAACAAACGCCAAACGAAACCAAATCAAAAACGTCTCCTTCTACCAGAACGACGCCGGCGCCTTCATGGTCTCCATGGCCGAAAAAGGCGAAAAAGCCGATGTCGTCTTCATGGACCCGCCAAGAGCCGGCAGTGATGAAGCCTTTCTGTCCTCTGTCGTAACCCTTTCACCGAAAAAAGTGGTCTACGTCTCCTGCAATCCGGAGACATTGGCGAGAGACCTGCGGTATCTGACGAAACACGGATATAAGGCAGAAGAGGCATGGGGGTATGATATGTTCGCGTGGTCGGAGCATGTGGAGACGGTAGTCTTGATGTCAAAACAAAGAAATAAGGACCAGCTTCCAGGTCGAGACGGTGAAATCCGGCAACTCAACTCCCTGCGAGTGTATGGCCAATCAGAGGTCAGAGCGGATGGATTGTGTAGGAGTTGAGCGTTCTTCACTGTCTCAACTGTCGAGACAGTAGCAGAGAGCAGCAATGTAAAAGTGCCTTACATTATTTGGATGCTGAGAAGACAGAAATTTCGTGAAACAGACGAAGAGGCTTGTCTGAAAAAAGAAGGAATGAAAAAACAGGAGAGGAAAAAAGAAACATGGCAGTAAATAAAAATGGAATCGTAGTATTAGGAGCAGTTTTTGTGGATATCAAAGGTTTTCCAGAGGACATCTACGTCCCGGACGGCAGAAACGCCGGCCATGTCGAATACATCCACGGCGGTGTGAGCCGAAACGTGGTGGAGGATATCGCAAACCTGGAACTGCGCCCGACCTTCCTTGGAATCGTGGATAATACCGCACTCGGCGAGGATGTTGTGCGCAAACTGCAGCGCCACAAAGTCAATACCGAATACATGAAAGAAATCCCGAACGGTATGGGAACATGGCTTGCTGTCTTCGATCACAACGGTGACCTGGCGGGCTCCATTTCCCAGCGCCCGAACCTGATGCCGATTCTCGATATTCTGGAAGAAAACGGAGATGAAATTATCGAAAACTGCGATTCCATTGTGGCAGAGATCGATATGGACAAAGAGATCATCAAAAAGCTGGTACAGCTCTGTGAAAAATACGATAAAAAATTGTACGGCGTTGTCAGCAACATGAACATCGCAGTCAGCAGAAGAGATCTTCTGCAGAAATTTGACTGCCTGATCTGCAACCAGCTCGAGGCAGGCGTTTTCTTCTCCGATGATTACAGCGAAAAAACACCGGTCGAGATGGAAAAGATTCTCGCCGAGCGTCTGAAAGCGGCAAATGTTCCGGCCATGGTCGTAACAATGGGCGGCGACGGAGTGGTTTATGCGGAAGCAGACGGAGAGAGCGGCTTCTGCCCGGCGCAGAAAGTACAGGTAAAAGATACAACAGGAGCCGGTGATGCGTTCTGTGCAGGTGTTTCCGCCGGTCTGACCTATGGAAAAACGCTTGGCCAGGCAGTTGAAATCGGTACGCGTCTTGCTGCATCCGTCATCACATCGTCGGAAAATGTCTGCCCGCGCTTCCGCCCGGAAGAGTTCGGCATCGAGGCATAGAAGGGGGCAGAAATGAAGTTACTGTACGGAACCGGCAACCCGGCAAAACTCGACGCGATGCGTCATCGCCTTGCCGGTCTTGGGATTGAGCTGATCGGGCTGAAAGATCTTGGCGGTGTTAAGCAGCCAGAGATTATCGAGGATGGAAAAACGCCGCTGGAAAATGCCAGGAAAAAGGTGGAGGCGTATTTCAACGCGCTTCATATGCCGGTGTTCTCCTGTGATTCCGGTCTGTATTTTGACAACGTGGCAGAGGACGACCAGCCCGGCGTCCATGTGCGGACCGTGAACGGAAAGTATCTGTCCGATGAAGAAATGACCGCGCATTACGCTGCCCTTGCAGAAAAGTACGGCGGCCTGACGGGACGCTACAAAAACGCAGTTTCGCTGATTCTTGATGCGGACCACCGCTATGACGCGATGGACCCGTCAATGGAGAGCGCTCCTTTCCGCATGGTCAGCACACCCCATCCGATGAGCAAAAAAGGCTTTCCGCTCGACCGTCTGTCGATCGATCTGCGGACCGGAAAATATTATTACGATCTGAATGAGCAAGAAGCCGCGCTCGATCAGCTTGCCGTGGAAGACGGTTTTCTGCAGTTTTTTGAGCGGGCAATGGAGGAATACCATAAAATGGAACGATATGAACTTCGAACCATCCGCCAGGATGAAATGGAACAGGGCGTTGCCATTGAGCTGGCGTGCTTTCCGCCGAATGAGGCGTGCTCCGAAAAGAGCATGCGCGAGCGGGTGCAGTACGCGCCGGAGCTGTTTCTGGCGGCAGTAGACAAAGAAACCGGAAAAATCGCCGGAACGCTGAACGGACTTGCAACAAACGAGACAAAATTCCGTGATGCCTTTTTCGATGAAATCAGTCTGTACGACCCGAAGGGAGAAAACGTCATGCTGCTGGGTCTCAGTGTCCTGCCGGAATACCGCGGCCAGGGAATCGCCCGCGCGCTGATGGAAGAGTACAGCCGCCGGGAACAGAAAAACGGAAGAAAACAGCTCATTCTGACCTGCCTGCAGGATAAGGTGGAGATGTACAAAAAGATGAATTTCCGCGACGAGGGAATCTCCGCATCCACCTGGGGCGGCGAGGAATGGCATGATATGACGAGAAAATTAAACGATTAAGAAAATTTGCAGAGAAAATCTCTTGTGTTAAAGTTTGCTGTAAGCGTTATAATAAAGAAAATCAAGCAAAACAGGAGGAACAACCATGAGCAGAGTAAATTTTGGAGCAAAACCAAACATGTATCCACTTCCGGTTCTGATTATTGCAACATACGACAAAGATGGCAACCCGGATGCCATGAATGCTGCATGGGGTGTAGTCACAGATTTCAATGAGATCTCCATCAGCATGGGCGACCACAAGACAACAGACAACCTTGCCGCAACCGGTGCCTTCACCGTCAGCATGGCAACCGAGGATACTGTTGTTGGCTGCGATTACGTCGGCATCGAGTCCGGCAGAAAAGTTTCGGATAAATTTGCACGCGCCGGTTTCCATGCAACGAAGAGCGAATTCGTCAACGCGCCGCTGATCGACGAGCTTCCGATGGCACTGGAGTGCAAAGTGAAAAGCTTTGACAACGGCATTCTGGTCGGCGAGATCGTGAACGTCTGCGCAGACGAGAGCGTTCTGACCGACGGAAAGATCGACCCGAAAAAACTGAAACCAATCGCCTTCGACCCGGTCAACAACACCTATCTCGCCATGGGCGACAAAGTCGGCGACGCATTCGGTTCCGGAAAAGCCCTGAAATAAACACAGATGATGACATGACAGCGAATATGTAAAAATTTTATATATTCCCCTTGACAAACCGCCTCCATCGTCTTATGATATGTATAAATTATATATATAAATATTTTACATATCAGAAACTAACGGAGGTGGTTTTTTATGTATTTTCCGGTATCAGCACTGCTGATCGAATTTATGATCCTGTCGATTGTGAATCGGGAAGATTCTTATGGATATGAAATCAGCCAGACGATCAAACTGGTTGCAGACATCAAAGAGTCGACACTGTACCCGATCCTGAAAAAACTGGAAAAGGCGGGCTACGTGACGACGTATTCCGCAGAGTACCAGGGCAGAAAACGGAAGTATTATTCGATCACAGAAGCAGGAAAAACACAGATGGCGTACCTGCAGGGCGAATGGAAGTCCTATCGTGACACCATTGACAACATCATCGAGTGGAGGAAAAAAGAATGACGAGTGGGGAATATCTGAAACAATTGGAAAAGTATCTGAGGAAGCTTCCGCAGAGCGACTATGAAGATGCGATGGAATACTTCACCGAGTATTTTGCAGATGCCGGTCCGGAAAATGAGCAGGCCGTGATCAAAGAACTCGGAACACCGAAACAGGCAGCCGCCGAGCTGATGCGGAATCTTCTGGACAAAAAGTAGATGAACGCGAGGCAATGGAAAAGGAAGAAAAACAGAAAGAGAAGAAAAAAACGACAGGCGCCAACGTCGTCTGGATCGCGATTCTCGCCCTGTTTGCAGCCCCGATCGGAGCCCCGATTCTGATCAGCATTCTCATCGTTCTGCTCTGCGCGGCCCTCTGTGCGGCACTGCTTGATATGAGCGTCTTTCTGATTGCAGTTGTCGGCGTGGCCGCCGGAATTAAGATGCTGCTGCGCGGCATTCTGGCAGTCTCGGTTTCCTTCGGCGGATTCTGCTTTATTACCGGAATGGGCGTTTTCATGCTGGGAATCAGTATTCTGTGCGCGGTGTTCGGCGTATACTTTGCAAAATGGATGGGACGGCTGTTCGTGTGGTGTACACGTAAGGTAACGAAAAAAGGAGGAAGCAGATCATGAAAAAATGGACAAAAACAGCATTACTGACAGGATGTGCCTGCTGTATTGCCGGTGCAGTGCTGATGTTCAGCGGATGGGCAAGCGGCGGAAAAGCATACGCGGAAACGTATGATCTGAATGCGATGAGCGGTTCTGCGAAGAAGGAAGACGGCATTTCCACACAGGAAAAGATAAAACTTGATGATTTTGATGAACTGCAGGCAGACCTTACGATCGGCGACCTGAACATCCTTCCGTCCGGTGACGATTCCTGTTATCTCGCCTGGCGGATTCCGTCGAAAAAAGGAGAGACTGCAGTGGAATATCGCGTGCGGGACGGTGTTCTGAGCATCGAAGAGACAAGCGCAGTGTCCGATACGATTTACATTAATATTGACTTTACGGAAGAAATCTTAAGTGGCGGTAAACAGTCGGAAACAGGAGTGATTCTGTATGTACCGGAAAAGAAGGTACTGAAAAAAATAGAGGTAACGATGGGATTCGGTGATGTGCAGATGAATGGCATCCAGGCGGAAAGCGGAAGACTGCAAAATGCGGATGGAGATATCACACTTTTCGGATGTGACATGCAGAATATCAAATGCAAAGCAGATTACGGTGATGTGGAACTGAAGAGCGGAACGTGGGAGAATGGGTCGATCACGCTGGAGGATGGCGATGCGAAAATCCAAAATACGAAGCTTTCCGGAGACGTGTCGGTGGAAAACTCCTACGGCGATATTGAACTTGAACTGGGTAAAAAAGATCTGGAACGGCTGGAAATTACGGCAAAGACAGATTTTGGGGAGATCGATGTACCGGATACCATGGAGAATCTGATGCAGAAAGAGGAGGACGAGCAGAGCTTTTCTTATGTACCGGATCAGCCAGCGGGCAGAATCACACTGATGACAAAGGATGGTGATATCTCGTTGGAAAACGATTAAACGTTTCTGAATGTTCAGGGACATATGAAATTCCAGAAAAATCGCAAAGCATGCCCGCATGAATGAGCGTTTTTGGAAAATAAGACAAAAGTGACAAAAACACAGGAGGCTGTTTGGATGGTTTCACCAGAAAAAGGGAAATGATCCAAACAGTCGCTTGTTTTTTGTACTTAAATTTTCAGCTTTTAACTTGATTTGTAGATTGCGGTGCTTTAAAATAAAAGTAATCAAGCATTGTGGAACGGGCTCCACAGACCGGCAGCGGGGGAAAAGCCGGAACGAGTCAGAGAAAACAGCCCAGTGTCAGAATAGGAGTTAGGAGAAACTATGGCAAGTATTAGAGATGTCGCGATCAAAGCGGGAGTAGGAATCGGAACGGTATCCCGTGCACTCAATGGGAGCGGGTATATTTCCGATGAAACAAAACAGAAGATCATGCAGGCAGTGGAGGAACTGAACTATAAACCAAATGAGCTTGCCCAGAACCTGTTCCGCAACAAGTCCGGTTTTATCGGAATTGTTGTTAAGAATCTTTCACATCCGTTTATGGCATCTCTGGTGAAACATGTCGAGAATAATCTGTACACCAATGGCTACAAGTGCATGCTCTGCGAGGTTGGGGACAATCCGAACCGCATCGAGGAATTTGTGGAAATGCTGCAGCGAAATGTCATGGACGGCATTATCTGCTGTGCGGATATCCCGTCTTCTGTCAGCCTGGCGGAAATTCACCGTCCGATTGTCATGATTGACCGCTACGTCACCGAAGGGATTCCGTGTATACATTCCGACCATAAGCGCGGCGGTGAGCTTGCGGCGCAGGCGCTTTTGAGCGCAGGATGTAAGAATGTGCTCTATTTTGCATCGAGTGCAACAGAGCGTGGTTGCTCCATGGATCGTTACCGACGGTTTGCGGAAGTCTGCAAACAGCATAAATGTAAAATTACAGCGATTGATGCCGGAAGCAAGATTCTGAATTTTCAGAGCGGCCCGACGATCTGGAAAAAATACATCAGCCATTTTGATGGAATTGATGGACTCTTTACAGCCGATGTCACAGCGGCAGCGTGCATGAAGATGCTGCAGAAAAAAGGGATTAAGATTCCGAAAAAACTGAAGGTGGTTGGCTACGACGGCCTGGATTTTACCCGCTTTTTGACACCGGAGCTGACGACGGTCTGTCAGAATGTGCCGGAAATCGCAAAGCGGAGCGTGGACACAATCATCCGCATGATTGACGGAAAGAAGATTGAGGAGATGGAGCAGATTGTGGATGTGACCTTCCGAAAAGGAGAAAGTACCTGAAGATAACAAAACAGGGAATTACCGAATTTTGCATCATTTTCCGGGATTGCGATAGAACAGAAGAAGAACAGATATCAGAGACACTCGATCTGAAAAGAAAGGGTGTCTCTTTTTCATGTATAAAATAAAAATGAAATAAAACCAACTTATATACGGCAAAAGGGCAGAAAGACTGAGCAAAAGGATATGAAATCGCTGCTGAAACAGTTGCAATTGTCGAAAAAATAGTGAAAAACGGAAAAGTGGAACATATGGAACAGGAAAAGCATGGAACAGCGGAACATGTGGAACAGGAGAATGGGAGAAGAAAGAAGATAAGTGTGAATTTTATGAAAAACAGGATGCATATTGCACAAAAACACAAAATAAAAATTGTGAAAATATTGAAAATGACGAAAAAATATTGATGATTTGTTGACATTGGGCGAACTGCGTACTATGATACAGGTATGGAACAGGTTCCACAAGGCAAAGTGCCAAAACGGAAACGATGCAAATGTGGAACGAAAAGCGGTTGGTAAAGCTTTTAGAGAAATAAGGAGGGAACTATGAAGAAAAAAACGTCATCGCCGAAAACGGCAGAAAGTGGAAAATTGAAAAAAGCGCTCTCGTGCTGGCAGCTGTACATCCTGCTGATTCCTGCACTGATCTGGCTGATCGTTTTTGCTTACTATCCAATGTACGGCCTGATCATCGCCTTTAAAGATTTTAAAGGCCGCATGGGAATCATGGGAAGTCCGTGGGCAGATCCGATCTTCAAGTATTTCAAGATGTTCTTCAGTACCAGTATTGCCATGACGGCAATCAAGAACACGATCGTCATCAGTCTGGAGAGCCTGATCATCGGATTCCCGATTCCGGTTATCTTCGCACTCTTACTGAACCAGGTACAGAGAAGCGGACCGAGACGAATCATCCAGACCATCTCCTACGCACCGTACTTTATGTCAAACGTAGTTGTAGTCAGCCTGATTTCCGTACTGTTTTCCGCAAACGGTCTTGTAAACCACGCGGTTATGGGAGCCGGCGGAAAAGCAATCATGTTCACCAGCCTTCCGGAGTACTTCCGCAAACTTTTCATCGGAAGTAACATCTGGCAGACGATGGGATTCAACGCCATCATCTTCATCGCAGCACTGACCGCAATCAGCCCGGAATATTACGAAGCAGCAACGATGGATGGTGCTTCCAGATTTCAGAAGATCCTTTACATTGATTTACCTCTGATTATGCCGACCATCATCCTGATGCTGATCCTTCAGGTAGGTAACATTATGAACGTGGGATATGAGAAAGCTTATCTGATGCAGAACGGTACCAACACAACCGTCAGTGAGATCATTTCGACATACGTATACAAAGTAGGTCTCCAGACCGCACAGTACAGTTTTGCGACAGCCGTTGGCTTATTTAACTCCGTTGTAAACTTCATTATTCTGGTTATCACAAACGCAGTTGCAAAGAAGACCAGCGATATCAGTATTTTCTAAGAGTCAGGGGGCTTGAAAAATGGCAAATAATAACACTGTGAAAAAGAAAAAAGTAAAAATGAGTACGGGAGACAAGGTCTTTACTGTGATCAATACCGTTATCATGATCCTTGTCTGTATCGCAATTGTATATCCTCTGTACTACGTGCTTCTGGCATCTGTTACAGACCCGATTGTTGTAAGCTCCGGTAAATTCCTTCTCTATCCGGAAGCGTGGTACACCAACGGATATGAAACCACACTGAAATATCAGCCGCTCTGGACCGGCTATGCAAACACCATCAAGTATACCGTAATAGGAACGCTGATTTCCCTGGTCTGCACCATTCCGGCCGGCTATGCACTTTCCAGATACGATATGGTAGGAAGAAAACCAATCATGTTCCTGTTCACCTTCACGATGTTCTTCAGCGGCGGTATGATTCCGATGTACTTAACTGTACAGCAGCTGCACATCTACAACACAACATGGGCAATGATTCTTCCGGTAGCAGTATCCGCTTATAACCTGATCGTATGCCGCTCCTTCTTTGAAAGCGGTATTCCGGTCGAGCTTCTTGAAGCAGCAAAAATCGACGGCTGCAGCGACTTTGGATTTTTCTTCAAAATTGCAATTCCGCTGTCGAAAACGATCATCGCAGTTATGTGTCTGTTCTATGCGACTGCAATGTGGAACCAGTTCTTCAACGCGCTGATGTTCCTACAGGATGACAGCAAGATGCCTCTTCAGGTCGTTCTTCGAAATCTGGTACTGATGAATCAGTCCAACCAGATGGGAAGTAGTGCTTCTGAGATGGTAACAAAACAGAAACTGGCTGAGCAGTTAAAATACTGCGTTGTAGTTGTTTCTGCATTCCCGCTGCTGTGCGTATATCCTTTCCTGCAGAAATATTTCGCAAAAGGTGTTACAATCGGTGCAGTCAAGGGCTGATGCAGAACAGAAAATTTATTGTTGCAGAATTCATGGATATAGCAGACATGATTTATGTGTAGGAACACAAAAATACTAACGTATTTCACTGCCGGAAAAGGCAGCAAAATAAAGGAGGAACAATATGAAGAAAAAAATCGTATCCGTATTACTGGCAAGCCTTATGGTAACCAGCATGCTCGCAGGCTGTGGAAACAGCTCGGGCAGCTCAAGCAGCTCCGGTGCAGGAAGCACAGGAGGAGACACCACATCTGCATCCGGTACAGAGGCAGGTGACACAGGTCTCACAGCAGAAGAGCAGGAAGCAGTAGATGAGGGAATCATCCAGCTCGATGGTACTCTTCCGATCATCAAAGATCCGGCAAAATTCGAAGAGAAATACGGAAAAATTTCCGCTCTGATCGTAAACTCTGCAGACAGAACCGTAGAAGTAGGCGACCTGGCTATGTGCAAGAAATGGTTCGAGGACACAGGAGTAGAGTTTGACTGGCAGCCGATCCCGCAGGAGAGCGCAACAGAGAAAATCAACCTGATGCTTTCTTCCGGACAGGATCTTCCGGATGTATTCTGGAACTTCGGCGATGGTAAATCCGGAAACACCGTAGTTCAGTACGCAGACCAGGATGTATTCCTTCCAACCGAAGGCCTGATCGAAGAGTATATGCCGAACCTGAAAGCATTCCTCGATGACAATGAGCAGTATCAGCTTGAAATCACCGCTCCGAACGGCCATAAATATGGATTCCCGTACGTAGAGGAAATGAAAGGTCTTGTATTAACACCTGGACCATTCGTGATTAACAAAACATGGCTGGATAAAGTAGGCAAAGAAGTGCCGACAACCGTAGACGAGTGGGTAGACTGCCTGAAAGCATTCCGCGACGGCGGCGATCTGAACGGCAACGGCGAAGCTGATGAAATCCCAATGGCAACCTGGTTCGGTGCAACCGATACCTTTGGTTCCTACAACCTGTTCTATCGTTTCACAGGTGCATTCGGATGCGCTGACTCCTACTGCGGCGGAAATGCATATGCGGATCACTTAAGACTGGTTGATGGAAAAGTTACCTTCACTGCAACAGACGAAGCATTCAAGAAAACAGCAGAATTCTTCAATATGCTGTATGAAGAAGGACTGATCTGGAACGGCTCCTTCGAGGCAGACTCCAGTATGGCATTCAACGCTTCCCTGATCAAAGAGAACGTTGCAAAGATCGGTTCCTTCGGTGTTTGGGGCGATCAGGAAATTACAAACCAGGAAGTACATGATCAGTACGTAGCAGTTCCAAGACTGCAGGGCGAAGACGGTATGACCGGTTTCGAGTGTAACTACTCTGAGCTGCAGGATTCTTCCGATACAGCAATTACAACAACCTGCAAATTCCCGCACGTTGTTGCAAGATTTGTAGATTACATGGTAGGCGATCCGGAAATTTCTGTTACATCTAACTGGGGTGCAATCGGATACAACTATGAGAAAGACGAGGACGGCATTCTTCGTACACCACTTGATGAAAATGGAAACTACAAACCTCTGAATCCGGATTATAAGAACTTTGGTGAGGCTCGTGTAAACTCCACAACCTGCCGTGGTTCTATGATCGTTCAGAACGAGTACTATGACACCGTTTGCGGATACACCTTCGATGCTGTGAAACTTCTGGAGATGCAGAAAGAAAACGGTAAAGATGACATCATGGAAGAGTATGACACTATTCCGCGTGTTCTGATGACCCAGGAAGAGATTCAGCGTCTGGCACAGATTCAGCCGACCATCTCCGATATTGTTGATCGTTACATCACCACATGGGTAACCGGCGGCGTTGATGATGCAAGCTGGGATTCCTATAAAACAGAGCTGGAAGGCGCTGGCTTGAATGAACTGGTTGAGATTTACCAGGGCGCAGTAGATCGAGCAGCTTCTGCAGCAAACTAAAAATCGGGCGAAAAGCGATTACGAAAAAAACAGTAACGTAAACGATTTGCAATTGATGTTCTACAACTAAAGAAATTCTAAAGGTGGCCATGTTGTATCCCATATAACATGGCCATATTTAAAAAGAAGACTATTTCGTTCTTATTTCTTTTTTGTTGAAGTTTCAAATGGAAAAAGATAAAATAGGAAAAGAGGGATTACATGAGTAAACAGGGAAAAAGAGATTTTAGACCGAACATTCATTTTACACCGGAGAAAAACTGGAACAACGATCCAAATGGACTGATTTATATCGATGGTATCTGGCACCTGTATTATCAGCACAATCCAAATGACGTTGTATGGGGACCGATGCACTGGGGTCATGCAGTATCGAAAGACCTGATTCACTGGGAGCATCTGCCGATCGCATTGTACCCGGATGAGATCGGAACGATGTACTCCGGAAGTATGGCATACGATGAAAATAACACAAGCGGATTTGCGAAATACGGTGAGAAGCCGATGGTGGCTGTCTACACGGCGCACAATATGGAAACAGGCCTGGAGCAGCAGTGTATTGCATACAGTCTGGATCAGGGAAAGCATTTTGAAAAATATTATGGCAACCCGGTGATCAAAAACCCGGGCGCACCGGATTTCCGTGATCCGCGCGTCTTCTGGAATGATAAAAAGGACTGCTGGAGCCTTGTTCTGGCATCCGGCGATCACGCAGAGTTTTACGCATCCCAGGATTTGAAAAACTGGAAGAAAACAGGCGAGTTCGGTGTCGGTGTCAATAAAGTGCCGACCGTATGGGAATGCACCGATCTGATCCGTGCTAAAACAGGAAATGAATTTGACGGATTCAAATGGATTCTGATAGTCAGCATGATACATCCGGGAACCGAAGGCCGTGCCAATATACAGTATTTCGTCGGCGATTTTGATGGAGATACCTTCCAGTGCACCGAGATCACAGACGAGCCGCTGTGGATTGATTTCGGATTCGACAACTATGCCGGCGTAACGTATGGAAACTACGACCGCCCGGTTTACCTTGGATGGGGCGTTAATCCTCTCTACGCGAACTTTGTTCCGACCGGTGAGTATTCCGGTCTGATGACACTGCCAAGAGAACTTTCGCTTTGTGAGACCGATGAGGGCTACCGCCTGAAAACAAAACCGTTCGGGATCGATGAGTACCGTGCGGGTGCCTTCCCGATCGGAAATCAGAAGCCGCTGCTGACCGAGAGCTTTGGACTTCTCGTGCAGGGCAATTTCGGAAGAATTGCACTGAAAAACAGCAGAGGTGAGGAAGTAGTCATCGAAGTGACGGTGGACAGCATCACGGTGGACCGCTCTAAGAGCGGCGACCTTAGTTACTTTGAGGATGTAGATCCGAAGCTCTTCAAAAAAGAGGATCTGCTGGTATCTACAACAAAACGTTACATGCGCGGAAATGTCAACATGGAGATTATTTTTGACGTTTCCTATCTGGAGATTTATGCAGATGGTGGTCTGGAGACCGCTTCCGTATGCGTTTACCCGGATGCTCCGTATCAGGTGGTTTCCACAGACGGAGATCTGGAAGTGAAAATGTACACCATTAAAAAATAGGGGATATGTTTATTTTGGGAGGTTTTACAAAAATGATGAAAAAAAGAGATTATAGACCGAAAATCCATTTTTCGCCGGAAAAAGGCTGGATGAATGATCCGAATGGCATGGTTTATGTAGATGGCGTGTACCACTTCTTTTATCAGAAGTACCCGTATGATACCAGCTGGGGACCGATGCACTGGGGCCATGCAACATCACGCGACCTGATTCACTGGGAGCATCAGCCGATCGCACTTTATCCGGATGAACTGGGATTTATCTTTTCGGGAAGTGCTGTGTATGATACGCAGAATTCTTCTGAGTATGGTACCAATGAAAACCCGCCGATCATTGCTATTTATACCAGCCATCACAAGGACGGTTTGGAACAGCAGAGTATTGCATACAGCAATGATAAGGGCCGGCATTTTGAAAAGTCATATCTGAATCCGGTCATCAAAAACCCGGGAATTTCCGATTTCCGTGACCCGAAAGCGTTCTGGAATCCGGTCAGAAGATGCTGGAGTCTTGTTCTTGCAGCGCAGGACCGTGTCTTCTTCTACGCATCCCAGGATATGAAAAACTGGGAGAAAACAGGAGAATTCGGACCGGAAGGAAATCATGTGAAGGGGGTGTGGGAATGCCCGGATCTGTTCCCGATTGAGTATAAGGGGAAAAATGTATGGGTTCTTGTTGTCAGCATGACAAAAGCCTCCGAGGACGACCACTGCAAAATGCAGTATTTCCTGGGTGATTTCGATGGAGAAAAATTCCTCTGCACCTATCCGTCCGATGAGCCGAGATGGCTGGATGAAGGCTTCGACAACTATGCAGCCGTTACATTCCAGAATGCGAAAGATGTTCTGCTGATGGGATGGGGTATGAACTGGCAGTATGCAGCACAGACTCCGACAGAAGAGTACTGTGGCCAGGCAACCCTGGCGAGAAAGCTGTCCCTGACAGAAGTAGATGGTGCGCTGACCCTCGTGGCTGCTCCGGCCGGACTGGAAAAATTTCGCCACAGCAGCTATCCGATCGAGAATCATACAACGATCCGCACAGAGACCTTTGGACTGAAGGTTTCCGGAAAAGGAGATGCGAAAATTTGCCTGAAAAACTCAGTAGGACAGAAATTGAAGATTTATGTAACTGACACCAAAATCACGGTTGACCGTACCATGGCGGGCTACAAAGAATTCAGTGAGCACTTCATGACGGAAAAATATTCCATCAGCACCGCAGCGAGAAAGAAAGACGGAGCATGGAATCTGGAGCTTGTTTTTGATGTTTCTATTCTGGAACTGTTTGCTGAGGACGGCGTAGATGCTATTTCCACAGTGGTTTATCCGGAGACACCGTACGACCGTGTAAGCTGGAAGGGCGATCTTTCTGTCGAACTTTACGAAATTGATGCATAAGGGCTGCGAGAAAGGGGAAAAGCAAAATGGGATACTTTAAAGATGTGACACCGGAATCAGCTGGAATCAGCTCCAAAGGAATTTTGAATTTTCTCGACCGGATGGAAGAAAGCCAGATTGAGCTGCATAGCTTTATGGTGATCCGCCATGGACAGTGTGCAGCGAAGGGCTGGTGGAAGCCGTATGATGAAAAATTCCGTCATCCACTGTATTCGTTCAGCAAATCGTTGACAGCAACGGCGATTGGTTTTGCCGAGCAGGAGGGAATCTTATCGCTGGATGAGAAAATTGTCGATATCTTTCCGGACCTGCTGCCGGAAAATCCATCCGAAAATCTCAAAAAAATCACGCTGCATCACCTGCTGATTATGGGGTGCGGCCACGAGACGGAGATTATGGACAATTCCGAAAACTGGATTTCTACCTTTCTTCATCATCCGGTGCTCCATGAGCCGGGAACGTTTTATAAATACAATACAGCCGGAACCAACATGCTGGCTGCCGTTCTGCGGAAAAAAACGGGACAGAATGTTACAGAGTTTCTGAAATCCCGTCTGCTGGAGCCGCTTGGCATCACATCCCTTACCTGTGCATTGCTCGGAGACGGAACGGAGCTCGGTGGAGGCGGTATGAAGATGGTAACGGAGGATATGGCAAAATTCACGTATTTTCTGTCCAGACAGGGTGAGTGGGAAGGAAAGCAGCTGCTTCGAAAAGACTGGTTTGAACGCGCCTGCCGCAAGCAGATTGAGACGGAGGGCGATTCGGAAGGCCACGTAAAAGACTGGGCGCAGGGCTACGGCTATCAGTGCTGGATGTGCCGTTATCCGGGCTCCTTCCGCGCAGATGGTGCGTACGGTCAGTTCGGCGTTGTGTTCCCGGATCTCGATCTGATTGTGATCCTGACAACAGCAACAGAACAGACGCAGGAGGAGCTGAGTGCACTGCAGGAGGAACTGATCCCGTATGTGAAGAAAGAGGCAGGAGAGCTGCCGCCGTCCCCGCTTGCCGGTGCGGTAAAAGAGCGTACCGCGCAGCTGGCACTGCAGCCGCGCAGAGGAACGAGAAATCCGTTTATGGAAGAAAAGGTAAGTAAGCATGTTTATGTATCTGTTCCGCTGATGGACAACCAGCAGCTGCCGGATTCTGCAGAAATTCTGATCGGCGGAAGCGGCCTGTTTTCGCTGGAGACAAGTCCGATTCAGGAGATGCGATTCGCTTTTGGCTGCGATAAGATGTACTGGAAAGTACAAGAAGGCGGGAAAGAAAAGGAATTTGTCCTCTCCATGCGCCGGGATTTCGCCTATAGTGAAGCGGATGACCATATTTATGCTGGTTCTGCTGCATGGCGTACGCTAAATACGCTCGAGATGGAGATTCGGCGGATGGACGGTTTGAGTGGTGGCCGCATGATCGTCAGATTCCAGGAGGAAAATCTTCTGCTGGAGGCAGAGGATACGCTGATTAGTGTCGGTGGACTCGGTATTTCACCACGTCAGGCACTGACTGTATTTGGAATAAAAAAAGATTAAACAGGTCGAAAGAGAGAAAAACCGGCGGAATTTTCCGTCGGTTTTTCCATAACAGTGTGAAAATCCTGTAAAAAAAGAAAAACGATATGCAAAGCCGAACGGAAGAATTGCCAAGTCTCCCTGAATATGGTAAACTTTTACCTATATTGGAAAAGAATCGACGCAAAATATCGAGATACAGGAGGCTCTATGTCAGTTTTTTCAGATTTATTATCCGAATATATCACCATGAAAGATGTCGGGGTTTACCCGCTTTCGCAGTTCTGCGGACTCGATCGTTCTTCCATGTATAAGATCATCAATGGAAAACGAAATCCGTCCGGGGAGGATGTTGTGCGGAAGATGGCACAGTTCATGCAGCTGACGCCACGGGAAAAAACAGATTTCATGGATGCATTTTACATTACCCAGATGGGTGAAGAGGTTTATTACCGGCGCAAATCAGTCGGAGAACTGATTGAAACGTTCAGCTGCCGCGAGGGGAAAAAGGAATATATCTTCCATGAGGCGGAGATTGCAAAACTGGAATTGAACGGGGGGGGGGTAGCGGAGAGATTCCCTTTCGGGGCACAGTGCATGTGCGGCATGCAATTTTGCAGCTGTTTTTCGGTGAAGCTGTAAAAGAAGACGGAAAAATTTCCGTTCTGGTCCAGCCGGACTTCGATTTTGCCATGGAACTTCTGCAGGTATTCGGGGAACAGAACCCGAATTTGACGATTCAACATCTGTTCTGCATGAACAACAACGAGAAGATGGTTTCGATGCGGAAAAATTACAACCTGAGTTGTCTGCAGAAAATTCTCCCGATCTGTGCCTGCGGCTGCGATTACCGTGCGCGGTACTACTACGACAATGTGACGGCACGGCTGAATGAGTTCCGCCTTTTCCCGTACCTCATCCTGACGGAGCACTGTGCGCTTGCTTTCAGCGCCGATTACCAGAATGCACTTTTGTTCCGGGAGGAGACGACGCTGCGGATGATGCGCGAGATGTTTGAAGGCTATTTCAAACAGTCGGAGCCGTTGTTTGAACGTCTTGACACGGTACAGTCCCAGCTTGGCTATACGGAAACACTGATTCGTCACTTTATCGCATCAGATTCCCCGCGGTATTTCTTCCAGAGAATGCCGTGTCTTTCCGGCCTTCTGACAGCAGAAATGCTGGAGCGCCATCTCGTAAAAGAAATGCCGGGGCGTGAGCAGATGATACGGGCGGTTGCACAGTACGCAAAGGTGATGCAGACACAGGTACTGGATAAAAAAACGACGATGTTTTTTTCAGAGGATGGCATCAAAAGTTTCCTGGAAACGGGGCGCGTGGATGAGTATCCAAAAGAATGCTATTCTCCGCTGGACTTTGACGAGCGTATCGCCCTGATCCGCCGCTTTCTGGCGCTGCGGGATCGCGCAAATCTTCGTATGATCCGGGAAACGAAAGAGAGAGCAGAGCATGCGCTGAATATTTCGGTCAATGCAAACGAGGGCTATCTTCTGTTCCAGACGCGGACAGAGCGGCTGATTTACCTCGGTATCCGGGAGCCAAGCGTTCTTATGGCATTCTACGATTACCTGGAATCCATGAAACCGGAAGAACTCTGCACGGAAGAGGAGATGCTGGAACGTGTCGAAGCCATTCTGCATGAATTTGTGGCTTGTCATTCCAGAGAAGGTTCGATATAATAGAAAAAAGGATATTTCCAAACCGGTCATCTCGGGTGAGTTCCGGTGCGTGTCTGCTGAAAAGAAGGCTGGACACGCACCGGGCGGGAACCTGCGGATGACCGGTTTTGACTGTACGAAAAAGAAATGGGGGTTTTTACGAATGAGTACAGAAAGTAAAACAAGAATGACGGAGGGCAGTATTTCAAAAAAGATGATTCTGTTTGCGATCCCGCTGTTCCTTGGCAATCTGTTCCAGCAGTTGTACAATACGGCCGACTCGCTGATTGTAGGAAATTTTCTGGGAAGCAACGCGCTGGCAGCGGTCAGCTCTTCGGGCAATCTGATCTTTCTGATGGTTGGTTTTATTAACGGTATCGCAATGGGCGCAGGCGTCGTCATTGCAAGGTATTACGGAGCGAAAAACCGGGAAGATCTGCAGAAAGCGATCCATACGACCGTGGCGTTCGGCCTGGCGGCCGGTGCAGCGCTGACGGTGCTTGGCATGTATCTGGCGCCGAAAATCCTCGTGCTGATGGGAACGCCGTCCGATGTCCTGCCGCAGTCCGTCGAATATTTCCGTACCTATTTTGCAGGATCTCTTGGTTTTATCATGTATAACATTTTCGTCGGCATCCTGCAGTCCGTTGGCGACAGCCGTCACCCGCTGATCTATCTGATCGTATCGTCGTGCATCAATGTTGCGCTCGATCTGCTTTTTATCGGCGGCCTTGGCCTTGGGGTCGGTGCGGCAGCGCTTGCAACGGTCATTTCCCAGTTTACAAGTGCGATTCTCTGTATGATCCATCTGCTGCGGACGAAGGAAGAGTATCGTCTTTCCATCCGCAAAATCCGCTTCGACGGCAGAGTGCTCGGTGAAATCATCCGCAATGGTGTGCCGTCCGGTTTCCAGAACTCGGTTATTTCGATCGCAAACGTTTTCGTGCAGACGAACATCAATGCATTCGGGAAAATGGCGATGGCAGGCTGCGGTTCATATGCAAAAATCGAGGGCTTTGCATTCCTTCCGGTTACATGCTTTACGATGGCATTAACGACGTTTGTCAGCCAGAATCTCGGTGCAAAACAGTATGACCGGGCGAAAAAAGGAGCGCGGTTTGGCATTCTCTGTTCCATTACCATCGCCGAGCTGATCGGGTTTGTGATCTATGCGGCCGCACCGACTTTGATTGCGGCGTTTAACAGCGATCCGGCCGTTGTCCATTACGGCGTGATGCAGGCGAGAACGATTGCACTGTTTTATTTTCTGCTGGCGTTTTCTCATTGCATCGCGGCTGTGCTCCGCGGTTCCGGGCACGCCGCGGTTCCCATGGTTGTCATGCTCTGCGTCTGGTGCCTGTTCCGCGTCAGCTACATTACCGTGACGGTCCGGCTGATCCCGGATATCCGCGTGATTTTCTGGGCTTACCCGCTGACCTGGAGTATCAGTTCTGTCATTTTCCTGTATCTGTTTTTGAAAGGAAAATGGGTATACGGTTTTGAAAAAGGAGGAAAACAAAGATGAACGCAGAATCGACGAGAGAAGCGCTTGATGTGGCATCGCTGGCGGGAGACATCCTGCTGGCGAGCGGCGCGGAAATCTTTCGTGTGGAGGAGACGATCGACCGCATTGCGCGGGCGTATGGCGTTGACTCCAGCGATGCGTTTGTGTTGAGCAGTGGTATTTTCCTGACAGCTGAGAGCGGAAAAAAGCAGGAATTTGCCCGCGTGCGTCACATTCCGCTGTCGGCGGCGCGGCTCGACAAGGTAACGGCAGTCAACCAGCTCTCCCGTGAAATCGAGGAGGGTCTGCACATGCCGAAGGAGGCGAAGGCCTGGCTGCTCGATATTCAGCGGATGCCGGACAAACCAAGATGGCACCAGGTGCTTGCATCCGGTGTCGGAAGCGCCTGTTTCTGTTTTCTGTTCGGCGGCGATGTGGTGGACAGCATGGTAGCGTTTCTGTCGGGCTTTGTTCTGTATTTCTATCTGCTGTACCTGCTGCGTGGCAGAATGTCAAAGATTGCGACGAATATTTCCGGCGGCGCGCTTGTCACGCTGATTGCCGTTTTTCTGTATCAGGCGGGGATTGGGCACCATCTGGACAAGGTCATCATCGGTTCGATTATTCCGCTGGTGCCCGGGGTCAATTTCACGAATGCTATTCGTGATATCGCGGATCAGACTACATCGCGGGCTCGGTGCGGATGCTCGATGCACTGCTTGTGACGTTCTGCATTGCGCTCGGCGTCGGACTGATTATCACAGGATATCATCAACTGGCGGGAGGGCTGCAGCTATGAGTGATACCATTCGTTTGATTGCGGAATTTTTTGCCGCCTGCGTCGGAACGATTGCGTTTGCGCTGCTGTTCCAGGTGCCGCGGAAATACTACCTGTACTGCGGACTGGCAGGTGCCTGCGGCTGGATCTGCTATAAACTGATCCTCCCGCATACGACAGAGCCGGTGTCCATCTTTTTTGCAACGGTGCTCGTCATCCTTCTGTCGCGCAGCTTTGCGGTGTACAAGCGCTGCCCGGTAACGGTATTTCTGATTGCGGGTATTTTCCCGCTGGTGCCGGGAAGCGGCATCTACTGGACTGCTTTTTACGTGGTAACCAATGATCTGGAGCGCGCCGGTGCAAGAGGATTTCTGACACTGAAGGATGCAGTTGCGATTGTGCTTGGCATTCTCTTTGTTTTTGAGTTTCCGCAGAGCTGGTTCCGTAAGGTGTTGACAGACAAAAGCAAATAACCTATTATTGTAGTAGAGATTATAAGCAAGGAGGAAGGAAAACAAATGGCATTAAATCAGTTTTCCAGAACACAGCTTCTGCTCGGACAGGAGAGCATGGATCTTCTGGCGGATGCAACCGTTGCCGTTTTCGGTATCGGCGGCGTGGGCGGCTATACCGTGGAGGCGCTGGCAAGAAGCGGTGTCGGCCATTTTGTGCTGGTAGACGATGATAAGGTCTGCCTCACCAACATCAACCGTCAGATTATTGCGACGAGAAGCAGTGTCGGAAAATATAAAGTAGACGTAATGAAAGAACGCATTCTGGATATCAATCCGAAAGCGGAGGTAGAGGTATACAAATGCTTTTATCTGCCGGAAAATGCGGACGATTTTGATTTTTCGAAGTATTCATACGTGGTGGATGCTGTTGATACCGTGACAGCGAAGATTGAGATTATCATGCGCGCCAAAGCGTGCAATGTGCCGGTCATCAGCTGCATGGGAGCTGGAAACAAGCTGGACCCGACGAAGTTCCGCGTGGCGGATATCTATAAAACGAACATGTGTCCGCTGGCAAAGGTCATGCGGCGTGAGATGAAAAAACGCGGCGTGAAGAAACTGAAAGTGGTCTATTCAGAGGAAAAATCCCTCCGTCCGCTTGAGGATATGAGCATCAGCTGCCGGACAAATTGCATTTGTCCTCCGGGAGCTGCAAGAAAATGCACGGAGCGGCGTGATATCCCGGGCAGCGTAGCGTTTGTGCCGTCCGTAGCAGGACTGATTCTGGCGGGAGAGGTCATCAAAGATCTTTCCGGTGTCAGAGAGAGACGGCAGTTACCGTAAGAAAACATAAGAATAAAAGGGACGAGCCCCGGAAAAGCAGTTGTGCTTTCCGGGGCTCGCCTTATGTTTATGGAGATTTGAAATTTGAAAAATTACATTACGGCAACAACATCATATTCGGTGCAGCCTTCGGTGAGCGGAATCAGATTTCCTTCTACTGCGGTTCCGTTTACCGTGAGGGAAGAAATACCTTTCTCCCTGTGCTCCGGATTCTGGAAGGTGATGTTATACCATGCACCGCGGAAGTATCTGCGGATCTTGAACTCTTCCATATCGGACGGAATACACGGATTTAAGGAAAGTCCGTCGTAATCCGGCTGAATGCCGAGGATGTACTGGGAAACATTGACAAAAGTCCATGCGGCAGTACCGGTCAGCCAGGAGTTCTTTGCCTCACCGAAGTGGGCAGCGTCTTTTCCGGCGATCATCTGAGAGTAGACGTACGGCTCGGTGCGGTGGATCTCGCTGATGTCCTCAATGTAAGCCGGGCAGATCTTGCGGTACAGATCAAATGCGCGGTTTCCGTGGCCGACAACGGTCTCAGCGATGGAGATCCATGGGTTGTTGTGGCAGAAGATACCAGCATTCTCTTTGTATCCCGGCGGATAGGAGGAAACCTCACCAAGATTCAGGTAATACTTGGTGTAAGCCGGCTGCAGAAGAACAACGCCATATTTGGTTTCCAGAATATTTTTGACAGAAGTCAGTGCTTTTTCAGCCAGTCCCTCTTTGACGCCGATTTCAGCAAGAACACAGAAGCCCTGCGGCTCGATATAGATCTTGCCTTCCTCACATTCCTTGGAGCCGACTTTTTCACCTGCAGCGTCATACGCACGCAGGAACCACTCGCCGTCCCAGCCTGCATCGAGCACTGCCTGGTAAACTTTTTCGACTTCTTTTTCTGCGTAAACAGCTTCTTCCTCATTGCCTCTGCGGCGGCAGATGGCTGCGTACTCTTTGCCGTATTTTACGAACATAGCGGCGATGAAAATGGACTCAGCAACCGGTCCCTCGGAAGGTCCTGTCGTCTGGAACGGTTCGCCCGGCTCTGCAGAGAAGCAGTTCAGGTTCAGACAGTCATTCCAGTCTGCACGGCCGATGAGCGGCAGTTTGTGCGGTCCGAGATGGGTTACGGTAAAGTCGAAGGAACGTTTCAGGTGCTCCATCAGAGGCTGAGCCTTGGTGGAATCGTTGTCGAAATCAACCTGCTCGTCGAGAATAGAGAAATCTCCGGTCTCTTTGATATAGGCGGCACATCCGGCGATCAGCCAGAGCGGGTCATCGTTGAAGCCGCTTCCGATATCCATGTTTCCTTTTTTCGTCAGTGGCTGGTACTGATGGTATGCGCTTCCGTCTTCAAACTGGGTAGCGGCAATATCGAGCAGACGCTCTCTTGCGCGGTCCGGGATCAGATGAACGAAGCCGAGCAGATCCTGGCAGGAGTCACGGAAGCCCATGCCACGGCCGGTGCCGGACTCAAAGTAGGATGCGGAACGGGACATGTTGAAGGTAACCATACACTGATACTGGTTCCAGATGTTGACCATGCGTCCCAGTTTTTCATCTGCACAGGAGAGCGCATATTTTGCCAGCAGGCCTTCCCAGTAGGAAGCAAGCTCTGCAAGTGCTGCGTCAACCTGCTCGTCGGTCTGATAGTGGGAGAGCATCTCTTTTGCCGGCTTTTTGTTGATCACGCCAGGAGCTTCCCATTTGTCATCCGCTGCATTCTCACAGTAGCCGAGAACAAAGATAAAGGAGCGGGACTCGCCTGGTTTTAAGGTAACGTCGATGTGGTGGGAACCGATCACACCCCATCCGCTGGCGACGGTGTTGCCTGCAGTGCCGCGAAGAACCGTCTCCGGGCGGTCATTTCCGCGGTAAGCGCCAAGGAAAGCGTCGCGGTCGGTATCGTATCCGTCGATCGGGCAGTTGACTGCATAAACAGCGTAATGTCTGCGGCGCTCGCGGTACTCAGTTTTGTGGTAAATCTCAGAACCCTGGATCTCAACTTCGCCGATGCTGAAGTTTCTCTGGAAGTTGGTCATATCGTCCACGGCGTTCCAGAAGCAGAACTCTACAAAAGAAGTCAGAGCCAGTGTTTTTTCTTCGGTGCCGTTGTTGGTCAGCATGAGACGGTTTACTTCGCAGGAATCTGCCAGCGGAACAAAAGCGGTCAGTTCAGCGGCAACTAAGTTTTTGGAAGAAACAAAGCGGCTGTAGCCAAGGCCATGATGGCACTCGTAGGAATCGAGCGGCGTCTGGGTCGGCTGCCAGCCCGGGTTCCAGACGGTATCGCCGTCCTTGATGTAGTAGTAGCGTCCGTTCTGATCGAGCGGCGTATCGTTATAACGGTAACGGGTCAGACGCAGAAGTTTTGCGTCCTTGTAGAAGCTGTATCCGCCGCAGGTATTGGAAATCAGAGAAAAGAAGTTCTCAGATCCCAGATAGTTGATCCACGGAAGCGGAGTCTTCGGGCTTGTGATGACATACTCTTTTTTCGCATCATCAAAATGTCCAAATTGCATGTGTGATACCTCCTTCGTCGTACAATGTAATTTCATTATACAGCCGAAAAAAGAAAAAACTAGCAAGAATTTGCTAAAAATATAAAAAAACGCCGAAACCGTTTTCGTGACAGTTTCGGCGTTTGTGGATATTCACGAATTGTTCCGCGATTCTGCAAATATTCGGAATCCGCTGGCGCTACTTCCTCATGTTTGGCGGGTTCCAAATTCGAACCCTGGAATATCAGATCTTCTCGTGATTCTTAAATTTCTTAATAACTTTCTGAATACGATCCGCCGGATCCAGCAGTCCGCTGATGGAGGCGTCGTGATTCAGCTTGTCGATAATCAGTGCGATATATTTGCTCAGGTCGCAGCTGATGTAGTACTCGCGGGAGAGAAGTTCCGGTGTCTGGTATACGACGTTGGTGGTCAGAACTTTTGTGAACAGTCCTTCCTCATAAGCCTTGTCGAATTTATCCAGGCCGCTGGTGAACAGTCCGAAGGTCGAGCACATATAAATGTTGCGTGCCTCACGATCCTTTAAGAGTTTGGCAACTTCCAGCATACTCTCGCCAGAGGAGATCATATCGTCGATGATGATCATATCCTTACCTTTGACATCAGCACCGAGGAACTCATGGGCAACGATCGGGTTGCGTCCGTCAATGATGGTAGAGTAGTCGCGGCGTTTGTAGAACATACCCATGTCAACACCGAGGTTGTTTGCCATGTAGATAGCACGGCCCATACCGCCCTCATCCGGGCTGATGACCATCAGATGATCCTTGTCGAGCTTCATATCCGGTGCATTGCGCAGGATGTTTTTGATGAACTGGTAAGCCGGCTGGATGGTTTCAAATCCATGCAGCGGAATCGCGTTCTGGACACGCGGGTCGTGGGCGTCGAAGGTGATGATGTTTTCTACGCCCATAGCAGTCAGCTCCTGCAGACCAAGTGCGCAGTCGAGAGACTCTCTTCCAGATCTCTTGTGCTGGCGGCTCTCATACAGGAATGGCATAATGACATTGATTCTGCGGGCTTTTCCACCGATGGCTGCGATGACACGCTTCAGATCCTGGAAGTGGTCGTCCGGAGACATGTGGTTGGTGTAGCCGCACAGAGAATAGGTCAGGCTGTAGTTGCAGACATCGAGCAGAATGTAGATATCGTCACCGCGGACAGATTCGTTGATGATACCCTTTGCCTCGCCTGAACCGAAACGCGGAACCTGAGACTGGATAATGTAGCTGTCACGCTCATATCCTTCATAGGCAGCGACATATTTTTCCGCAAATTCATTGCCGCGTCCCTTTCTCCAGCTGACCAGATAATCGTCGACCTTTTTTCCAAGTGCGGCGCTGCTGTTCAGCGGGATCAGTCCCAGTCTTCCGATTGGCAGTGTGTCAAAATGTCCTTCAGTTCCCTTACTCATGCTTTGGTTCCTCCCAAAAGTTTTTTCTGGATCCGAATATCGTTTCCAAAAAGTTTAATGATGGTGTAGTTACTTGAAATTCGTGAAAAGGTACGTTCCGAGTACGTCTCCATGAAGCGGTCAAGGGGCAGGTTCGTGGAGATGATCGTCGATTTCTTCCGCAGGATGCGTTCGTTGATGCAGAGAAAGAGCTGGGAAGAGACGAAGCTGTTGGTCAGTTCCGTACCTAAATCATCGATGATCAGAAGATCGCAGTCAAAGATATTGGCGTGAGCGTCTTTTGCTTCTTCTGAACTGGAAAAGGTGTAGCGTGCAAACAGGTCAAACAGATCAAATGCAGTAAAATAAATCACACAGAACGACTGCTCGATCAGCTCGCGGGCAATACAGTGCGAAAGAAACGTTTTTCCGACACCGGTGTCGCCGTAAAAGAAGAGATTTTCAAACGACGAGCCGAAATTGCGGACGAACGCCTGGCTTTTTTCGAGCGCGGCAGCAGCGGCCTCGCGGGAAGTGAGCGGTGTTCCGGTACTGGTCAGGCTGTCCGAGTAGTAATCCAGAGAGAACTGGCTGAAATTTTCGGCTTTCAGAAGCTCCTCCACGTTGGACTGCCGGTACAGAAGATCGACGGCAGCTTTTTTGAAGCAGGCGCATTTCTGCGTGCCGTTGATGTAGCCGGTGTCGCGGCAGAGCGGGCAGTCATACGTCAGCTCGAGATAGTCTGCCGGGTAGCCGTGCATGGAAAGGAGCGCCGCGCGTTCCTGGGAACGGTCACGGATGGCAGCATTCAGGTCGAGATCCATGGAAGCGTCTCCGTTCAGCATCGCTTTTGCTTTCCGAACCGAGAGGGATGCAATCTCGGCGTCGATTTCCGCAAGGCGCGGAATCTTTTCATAAGCAATGCGGATGTGCGCCTGCTGTTCTCTCTGGTGGCGGAGCTGCCGTTCGTTGTACATGCGCATAATCGCATCGTATTGCGGGTTTGTCAGTGCCATAGTTGTTTCGTCCTCCGGGCGTTATTTCAGAAGCTGTTCTTCTAACTTCTGGTAGTCGTATTCTCTCTGATGGAAATTGTTGAAGCGGTTACTTGAAGCAGCGGGAGCGGTTTTTCGTGCCGCATTCTGATCAGAAGCGGTTTTCTTCCTTTTCTGGTGCTCCGCATCGCGCTGTTCGACGTCTGCCATGGAGCGGACGCCCTGTTCCTTCCATTTGGAGAGAATGCCTTCCGCGTACTGGAAGCTCGGCTGGCCGATCTTGGAAACGGTGCGCTGACAGGCTTCGGTGATAAGATCAATCGTAAAACCGTAGGTATTCAGCCAGCGGTCCATCATCTCGGCTTCTTTTTCCACTGGTGCGCGGTTGCGGATGCCGAATGCTTTCAAAATTGTGTAGTAATGTTTGTTGAATGTCGTGGTCTCCTGTTTGGCAGAGGCAACATCGCGGATTCCGCTTTCCTGCCAGGCGAGTCCTACCTTTTTCAGGTAGTGGATGCTGGTGCTTCCCTTCGAAACACAGTATTCCACCAGGTATTCCAGAAGATCCGCGGAAAAGTGGAGATCATCATAGAAAAACATGATGCATTCGATTTCCGTCGGCGACAGAAGATGACCGAAATACGTCTGCGCAACGTAAAGAACGTGCTGCAGTTCTTCGCGGCTGCCGGGAGCGTGTTTTTTTTCTGCTGACTGTCTGGAAATACCGGAACTGGAAAGATCATCTGCCGGAGAAGAGGCAGATGGGGCAGAAACGGCCGGCTGTGGTGATGGAGCCGGGGTCTGTTCCGTCTGCGGGATTTCAACGGATACAGCAGAAACAGCCGGTGCAGCCGCAATCGGGCCGGAAATCGAGGATTCCGGTGTTGGAAGGATTCCGCTTTCTTCCTTCCGGACAAGCGGCAGAAAGGCGATTCCGGTCGGAACGCTTTCCCCAGTGGTGTAGGAGAGCGAGAGGAGTCCCTGCTTCTCCCAGTATTTCAGCGCCCGGACGATATCGTTTTCCGTGCAGGAAAAAAAATCTGCCATCGATGACAGAGTGGAATCCTGCTGATGGTCTTTGACCAGCTTCAGCAGATAAAGGTACACTTTTACAAATTCTCCGTTGGCTGCGGGCATATATTGTTCCAGAAAAAGATCCGGCACAGCAGTCACACTGGCCAGGCAGTCATTGTTTAATGTCAGCATACTCAAAATTACACCATCCTGTTCTTATCGTGCGGCAGATTTTTACTTTTAGCGATCTGTTTTTTATTATACGTCTTGCCTTCTCATACACAACCAAGTATAACACAGTATTTTCGACAAGTGAATAGGTGTTTTGCGGAAAAAACATTCCGGGAAAAAGGCACGGTGGATGAAAAAGGACTGTGGACAATGTGGATAATGTGGAGAAATCCGTTTTGTGAAATATTATCATCTACCAAAAATGTTGAAAAATGGAGGAAAACAGGGAAGTATAGGACTTTCTGGTGATATCGTTATGTAAACAAAGTTATACACAGGGAATCCACATTGTGTGGATCGTAAAAATGTGTATAAAATTGTGGACAATGTGGATAACTCTGAAAACAGGCGAAAATACAGGAAAATAGCTGTGAATAAAAATGTGCGTAACTATTTGGCGAAAAGACAGATTGTGTGGATTCGGAGCAAAAAAAGACCCTGTGGAAAAAAGGAAAACTCCATTTCCACAGGGAGCAGGTAAAGCGAAAGAATGATTTTATTTTTCGGAAGCAAGAAGCTCCTCACCGATTTTTACAACGTCTCCGGCACCCATGGTGATCAGCATGTCGCCCTCGGCAAGATTTTCGTTCAGATAGTTTTCGATTTCCGCAAAGGATGGGAAATATTCGCAGGCAGTGCCGAGTTTTACAATGCGCTCCTGGATATCTTTGGAGGAGATGCCGAGCGTATCGGTTTCTCTGGCTGCGTAAATATCGGCGAGAACCACATGGTCTGCCAGGGAAAGAGCGGCGGCGAAATCATCGAGCAGCGCTTTCGTTCTGGTGTAGGTATGCGGCTGGAAGACGCACCACAGTGTTCTGTGCGCACAGTTTTCAGCGGCTTCCATCGTTGCACGGATTTCGGTTGGATGATGCGCATAATCGTCGATCACCTTTGCTCCGTGGTATGTACCCTTATACTGGAAACGGCGGTCGGTTCCGCGGAAGGTGGAAAAGCCTTCATGGATGGCGTTTTCCGGCAGCTGCAGTTCATCGGCCAGTGCAATGGCAGCCAGGGCGTTGGAAACGTTGTGAAGTCCCGGAACCATCAGCGTGTAGCGACCGCGCAGCTCGCCACGGCAGATGCAGTCGAAGGACGGGTGATCGAACTCATCGTAGGTGATGTTGGCAGCGGTATAATCAGCGACAGCCTGATTCTCCAGCGCGTAGGTGACAATTTTGCAGCCAAGGCCTTCGGTTACGTAATCGTATTTCGGCGTATCGGCGTTGATAATCAGCATGCCGTCGGCCGGGAGCAGACGGGCAAATTCGCGGAAGGAATGGCGGATATCATCAATATCCTTAAAAAAGTCAAGATGATCCGCATCCATATTGAGGATGATGCCGATTTTCGGGAAGAAACTTAAGAAACTGTTGGTGTACTCACATGCTTCGGTCAGGAAAGTTTCGGAATGGCCGACACGGATATTTCCGCCGATGGACGGAAGAATACCGCCGACAGAAATCGTTGGGTCACAGTCGGCTGCCATCAGAATGTGGGAGAGCATGGAGGTTGTCGTCGTCTTTCCGTGGGTACCGGAAACGGCGATCGGCGTATTGTAGTTGCGCATGATCTGTCCAAGCAGTTCAGCACGGGTCAGCATCGGAATGCCTGCAGCTTTGGCGGCGGCAAATTCCGGGTTGTCCGGGTGGATCGCTGCGGTGTAAACGACAAGGTCGATGCCAGGAATGATATTTTCCGCCTTCTGGCCGTAGAAAACCTGTGCGCCAAGAGAAGTCAGGTGGCGGGTCAGGTCACTTTCCTTTGCATCGGAACCGGAAATCGTAAAATTTTCTTTTAAAAGAATTTCAGCAAGGCCGCTCATGCTGATGCCGCCGATGCCGATAAAATGTATATGGATTGGTTTACTGAAATCTACTTCGTACATAGTATCTCCTTCAATGTGTCTTTTCACTGAATTGGGGAAATTTTCTCAATTAATCATAGGAAAGAACAGAGTAAAATCCAAAGCCGTTTCCCCGGAATCCGGCCGGAACTGTTCTGGCTAATAGTATACACGTATTTGCCGGAAAAGTAAAAGAAAAAAAGCAAAGGAAAAGGAAAATGAAATAAAAAATAATAAATAAACATTATGGAGCAGACTATGTGCAAAATGCAATGTTGCAAAATGAAAACGACGGGAAGTGACAAAAACTGGTAAAAAAAATAAACGGATTGTCGAAAATTGTTGAAAATCATGATGCGATTCTGGCAAGTTGAAAAATGTATAGTCAAAAGCAATAAAATATAAGAAAAAAATAAAGAAAAATTATAAAAAACGTTCACAATGTGACGGAAGTGTGGTATAATTTACCTTGTAGTTATCAAAGAAGTGCGTGGATATGAAAAGCCAGGACCGACAGGGGATCATTTCTGAAGGCAGACAGGAAGTATGCCGTACATTCTTACAGTTACTGCAAATCTTTAGATACGACAAGAGGTGATTGCATGATTAAGAAAGAGATGATAGCAATGCTGCTGGCAGGCGGCCAGGGAAGCCGTCTCGGTGTGCTCACGGAGAAAGTGGCAAAACCGGCAGTAGCATTTGGCGGAAAGTATCGAATCATCGACTTCCCGCTCAGTAATTGTATCAATTCAGGAATTGATACGGTAGGTGTACTGACCCAGTATCAGCCGCTGCGGCTGAATACCCATATCGGAATCGGTATTCCGTGGGATCTCGATAAAAACGAAGGCGGCGTAACCGTTCTGCCGCCATACGAAAAAAGTACAAACAGCGAATGGTATACAGGAACTGCAAATGCAATTTACCAGAACATGGCTTATATGGAAACATACAATCCGGAATATGTTCTGATTCTTTCCGGCGACCACATTTACAAAATGGATTACGAGGTGATGCTTGACTATCACAAAGCAAACCACGCAGATGTGACCATCGCATGTATGCCGGTACCGATCGAAGAAGCAAGCCGTTTCGGTGTCATGATCACAGACGGAAACGGAAGAATTACCGAATTTGAAGAAAAACCGGAGCACCCGAGAAGCAACCTCGCTTCTATGGGTATCTATATTTTCAGCTGGAAAGCATTAAAGGAATCTCTGACAGCCCTGAAGGATCAGCCGAGCTGTGACTTCGGAAAACACATTCTGCCGTACTGCCGCGACAACGGAAAACGTCTGTTTGCGTATGAGTTCAACGGCTACTGGAAAGATGTCGGAACGCTTGGCTCATACTGGGAAGCAAATATGGAGCTGATCGATATTATTCCGGAATTCAATTTATATGAGGAATTCTGGAAGATCTATACCAAAGGTGATATCATCCGGCCGCAGTATGTTTCCGGGGACGCTGTCATCGACCGCTGTATTATCGGCGAGGGCGCTGAAATCTACGGAGAGGTACATAATTCCGTCATCGGTGCGGATGTGCGCATTGAAAAGGGTGTTGTTGTAAGAGATTCTATTATTATGCGCCACAGCACAATCGGCGAGGGAACCCAGGTCAATAAAGCCATTATTGCAGAAAACGTACATGTCGGCAAACATGTTGTGATGGGCGTTGGCGAGGAAGCGCCGAACGTCTTAAAACCGAATATTTACGGATTCGGACTTGTGACCGTTGGAGAAAAGGCAGTCATTCCGGATGGCGTAACCATTGGAAAGAATGTCTGCATTTCCGGCGAAACTTCCCTTGAGGATTACCCGGATGGCACACTTCCGTCCGGCGGAGCAATTGTAGAAAAGGACGGTGAGTAATATGAGAGCATTGGGAATTATTCTTGCAGGCGGTAACAACAACAAAATGAGAGAGCTGTCCAATAAAAGAGCCGTTGCAGCTATGCCGGTCGCAGGCAGCTTCCGCAGCATCGATTTTGCGCTGTCAAGCATGGCAAACTCTCATATTCAGAAGGTGGCTGTCCTGACACAGTACAACGCCAGATCCTTAAATGAACATTTGAGCTCTTCCAAATGGTGGGATTTCGGAAGAAAACATGGCGGTCTGTTTGTATTTTCTCCAACCGTTACATCAGATAACAGCTGGTGGTACCGTGGAACGGCAGACGCGATCAGTCAGAACCTGAGCTGGCTGAAAAACAGCCATGAACCGTACGTAGTCATCGCATCGGGAGATGGCGTATACAAACTGGATTTCAATAAGGTACTGGAATATCATATTGCAAAACGTGCGGATGTTACTGTGGTATGCACGGATTCCAAGGAAGCAGATACCAGCCGCTTCGGCGTCCTGAAGATGAATGAGGACTGCCGCATCGAGGAGTTCGAGGAAAAACCGATGGTTTCGAGCTCCAATGTGATCTCTACCGGTATCTATGTCATCCGCCGTCGCCAGCTGATCGAAATGATTGAGCGCAGCGCACAGGAAGACCGTTACGACTTTGTAAAGGATATTTTAATCCGTTACAAAAACCTGAAACGGATTTACGGATACAAGATCAATACCTACTGGAGCAACATTGCTACCGTAGATTCCTATTACAGAACCAACATGGATTTCCTGAAACCGGAGGTAAGAGATTACTTCTTCGGCCAGTATCCGGGCATCTACTCCAAGATCGACGATCTTCCGCCGGCAAAATACAATCCTGGCTGTGTAGTGAAAAATTCTCTTGTATCCAGCGGCTGTATCATCAACGGACAGGTTGAGAACTCTGTTTTGTTCAAGAAGGTATATGTTGGAAACAATTGTGTGATTAAAAATTCTATCATCTTAAATGATGTATATCTCGGAGACAACACTCACATTGAAAACTGTATTGTGGAGAGCAGGGACACCATCCGTGCAAACTCCTATCACTGTGGGGAGGACGGCATCAAAATTGTTGTCGAGAAAAACGAAAGATACGCCATCTGATTATGGGGTGAAAGGGGCATAAAAGTTTATGAACATTACAGACGTAAGAGTACGCAAGGTGACAAAAGAGGGAAAAATGAAGGCGGTTGTGTCTATCACAATCGATGACGAATTTGTCGTACATGATATCAAGGTAATCGAAGGAGAAAAAGGACTGTTCATCGCAATGCCGAGCCGTAAGGTACGGACGGGGAGTACCGCGATATCGCACATCCGATCAACTCTGGAACCAGAGAAAAAATCCAGACTATTATCCTGAAACAGTACGAACAGGCGATGGCAGAAGCGGAAGCAGAGGAAGCTGCTGCAGAGGCCTGAGCAAAAAGGAAGAAAGAATGCCCCCGGGCGGAAAACGGAAGTGGTTACGTTTTCC
>NZ_QUHY01000089.1:0-1506 GCF_003479865.1 Blautia sp. AM47-4 | reverse complement strand
ACATGAATCTCTGTTTTGTTTTTTGCCATAGGCAGTTATCCTCCATACATGAAAATAGCCAGACAGAGGGTGTCGGCAACGAAGTCCGGCAACGGGCTTCAAAAGACCTTGCAAACAATCTCAATCTGGCGATGGTTACTATTTATACTTTTCTTTTATTTTTCTGTTGTTTTGGTTGTCATAGGGGAGAAAAGCCCGCAGTTATGGGGTTTTCCCCGGCAACCGGCTCGGCAACGGGATAGCAACAGGGGATGCAACGGGCTGTCATTTTCAGAATGGAAGCTCCATCTGTTCTGTGACCTCCACAAAACCGTCCATCGTTTTTTCAGACGGGTTGCCGGAGTCCGTTGCCGGGTTTTCACGCTCCCAGCCCTTTTGTCTGCCATATTCTGAAAACATTCTTGGGTTCGGGAAGTACCGCCAGCGGTCAATGCACTGGTTCATAATCTCGTTGATTTCCCGGATTTCCCATTGTTTCGGCTCGTCAAAGGCATGGTTCAAGGCTTCCTTGTAGAGCTGCTTGGAGCAGACCATGCTCCCGGTGTACTTATCAAGATACGCCTGTATCATCCCGGCTTTGGTGTCCTCCGGCATAAAATCCCGCTGGTGTTCTTTGAGATACCGCTGCATGGCAGGGCTGAAAGCCAGCTTGAACCTGCCGCTTCTGTAAATTTCCATCGCTTCTGCCCACATCTGCTCGATATAGGCTCTGGAAGCGGCTTCGTCCTCCAAAATGTGAACCTCGGCTTGCTCCGGGTACACCATGACGGGGATAAAGCGGCGGTTGCCGGAACGGTCAAGGGGCAGGAAGTCAAGGGCATTGGAAGTGCCGCCAAACACGCACTGACGGGGGCGGTCTGCTGGGTGGGTTTCATAGGGTATCTTGTAAACCTCTTTCTGTCGGCTTAAAAATGACTTGATTTCCTCAATGCTCTTGGCGTTGGCGGTTGCCATCATTTCCGACATTTCGATAATCCAGTGACCTTGCAGCTTGCGGTACACATTGTCATCGTCCAGCTTCCGCAAATCATCGGAGAACCACTCGTCCCGGACTGCCAGCAGACGGAAGAAAGTGGACTTGCCAGCCCCCTGACCGCCGACCAGACAGAGCATGATTTCAAACTTGCACCCCGGCTGAAAGGCTCGTGAGATTGCACCCAGCAGGAACAGCTTCAATGCTTCATAGGTGTAATCGTCTGCGTCAGCCCCCAGAAAGTGCCGCAGGCAGAAGCGGATTCGCTCTGTCCCGTCCCACACAAGGGAACTTAAATAATCCCGGATGGGGTGGTACTTGTTTTCATTCGCCACAATCCCGATGGCGTTATCAATCTTTTTCTCATTGGTAAGCCCGTAGGTTTCTTCCAGATAGAGAAGCAGATACTTCATATCTGTATCGTTCAGGGCGGTGCTTTCCCTGTGGAAGCCGATGGGCTTTATGATGTCCTTGCGGTCAGTCAGGATGTTGTATGCGATAGCCCCGGAAAGCAGCGGGTCACGCTGGAATAC
>NZ_QUHY01000088.1:0-1525 GCF_003479865.1 Blautia sp. AM47-4 | reverse complement strand
ATGAAGCCATCTGAATTTCAGACAACCATAGAGAACCAGTTTGATTATATCTGTAAAGTCGCTATGGAGGATGAACGCAAAGACTATCTCAAAGCGTTGTCCAGACAGTGTAAACGGGAAACCCTGTTCTGTGATATGGACGATTACACCGTCAATCTGTTTTCTTCCGAAGACACCTATCCATCCCACTTCCATACTTTTGAAATGGATGGATTTACTGTCCGCATTGAAAACAGCCTGTTAGCCGAAGCATTAGAAAGTCTGGACGGAAAGAAACGTGACGTTATCCTGCGATATTATTTTCTTGGATTTGACGATACGGAAATCTCAAAAATTCTGGAAGTCAACCGTTCTACCATCCAGAGAAGAAGACACGCCGGACTGGAATTTATCAAAAAATTTATGGAGGACGAAGCATGACAGCAAAGCACCCTATGATTCCGTTTCCTGTGATTGTAAGAGCTACGGACGGCGATATTGAAGCAGTCAACCAGATTGTACGCCATTACAGCGGTTTTATTGCCAGCCGTTCCATGCGTCCCATGAAAGACGAATATGGAAATACCCACATGGTTGTAGATGAAACCCTACGCCGCCGGATGGAAACACGTCTGATTGCAAAGATTTTATCTTTTGAAATCAGGGAACCAAACTAGAAATAACGCTCGCCTGTGGAAGCGTGGACAAACCCATGCTTCCCAGACAGAGCTTGCCAGTCTATTAAAGTGCATTATCACCAGTGCATTTTAACAGGCTGATAAAGCCGGATTGTTCCTTGAAAAAGAAAGCGTCTAATCAACGCAGCATAAAGCAGCCGAATACGTTTCGATAGAAAGAGAGCCGTTGGGCTGGCACGCCGTAACCCACCAAAGGAGGGATGATACCGGATAGCGATTCCTGCCAGCGTTCCATAAGTAGCTTACCGCAGAGCTGCCGCCATGACCTTTCTATTGTGATAATGATACTTCCGTACAGCCTTAGTCCGTGTGATGATGTAGCACCGCTGGCAAAGGGTACGGCTGGATGAGAACCATGCAGGGGTGAGATTCCCATGAGCTTTAGCGAAAGCTGCTCGGCTTGCTTATATACTATTTTGAATTAGAATTTTTCATTCAAAATCAAATAACTATTCGCAGGAAATACAATCTTAATATTACTTTTGCCACAAAATCTGATATAATATAGACAGATATTGAGGGTTCCATATCTGGTCTATGGAAAGGAGGAACATGATTACAGTAACAAAAAAAGACTTAATAGAACTGGGTTATGGAACTTCATTCGCAGCAGACATCATAAGAGAAGCAAAAAAACTTATGATTTCAAAAGGGCATACCTACTATCAGTCACGCAAACTGGACAGGGTTCCCAGAGAAGCTGTGGAAGAATTGCTAGGGATTACTTTTACTGATAAATCGAACTGATTGTACTTCTTGCACATTTATGTAAGGAGTGAAATCATGGCAAAAGACCCTATTAAGAAAGCAGAAAACGGAACTTATTATTTTAGAGCAAACTTAGGTTT
>NZ_QUHY01000087.1:0-1539 GCF_003479865.1 Blautia sp. AM47-4 | reverse complement strand
AGATAGGATGGAACTGTATGACTCCCACACGCCCGTATAAATCACTGATAAGGCACTGTCCGTTTTCCAAGTCACGGAGCCGCTTCTGGTTGTTTTCATCTTCGGAATCCACCCCGAAAAAGGCAAGGGTCTTCTTGATTTCGTTGATGTCTGTGGAACGGAACGCAAATTTCAAGCCCAGATTGTTTTTCAGCTTTTCATCCAGCAAATCGTCCGTGTTCTGGGTGACAAAGTAAACGCCTGCGTTCATGGCACGTCCGGCACGAACCAGCTTCATGGAGAGTGTCTTGCCCTGTGCCACCTGTAAGAAGCTCCATGCTTCATCCAAATCCACAATCTTAAACACGCTGCGGTCGGTATGGATGAAGTCGAGGGCAAAGGTGCTGATTACAATGAGCATTGCCACGGAAAGTAGCTCCATTGTGGTGTATTCTTCAAACGAGGTTTCCTTATCCGGCAGCACCAAATCCGCCACTTGAATGATGTTGAGTTGCTTTTCAAGGCTGATGGACTGTGTGACATCCCCATCCGAAAAGAGCAGGTGTGCAAAGTCATAGTCCGTAAAGGATTCGATATGGTCGGCTATGCTGGTGCTGATGGTGGTTCCCTCCGCCCGAAGTTCTTCAATCACCTTGAAAAGCCCCCGTTCCTCACTGTTTGTTACCGCACGGATGGCTTTCCGAAGAACAGGGAACTTCTCTCCGTCACGGCTGGAAATGCCTGTTAAAAAAGTCAGGATGTCGATTGCCAGTGATTCGGAATCCTTTGGGTTCTCCATAATCACATACGGGTCAAGTAAGCCCCTGTTCTGTTCCTCCGAAGTCAGGTTTACGATATTGATTTCATGGGCGATTTCCGGCAGGGTTTCTTTCCACCGTCCCCGTTCTGCTTTCGGGTCAACAATGAGAGCCTGTGCCCCAAATAATACGGAATAATAGACAATCATGTTGTTGCTGAATGATTTTCCACCGCCGAGGGAGCCGACAAAAGCGGCAGCAAGGGCGTTAGTGACGGAGCCTTTTACTCCTTGACTGGCAAGGGCAGGCTTTAAGTACACGTTTCTTCCCGTATCAAGGCTGTACCCGATATAAATGCCCTCCGGTTCCCCCAACATCTGGGTTGCCCCGAAGCCAAGACCAGCGAGGAAGTCGCTGGTGACATACTGGATGTAATCGTTCAGATACCGCTTGCTGGCAGGGAGAAATTCCCCATGCAGCCCCAGCATATCTCCAAAGGGGCGAACCAGCTTCACGTTCAAATCGTCATAAAAATCTTTCACCTCATTGCAGCGGCGTTTCAGTTCTTCCAAGTCGGGAGCCGTCACACGCACCACATAGGACAGCTTATACATAGATTCCTTGCTCTGGTCTAAGGTGGATTCCAGCTCATTTACGCTGTCTAAAGCGTCCACCACGTTTGTACTGGTTTCACTGTCATTCTGCCATGCGTGGTTGTCCAAATCTTTCAGCTCTTTTTTCTTGTTCCGCACCGTGGAGAGGGCTTTCCGGTTTGTCACAATCTCCACATTCATAGAGGTAT
>NZ_QUHY01000086.1:0-1539 GCF_003479865.1 Blautia sp. AM47-4 | reverse complement strand
AGATAGGATGGAACTGTATGACTCCCACACGCCCGTATAAATCACTGATAAGGCACTGTCCGTTTTCCAAGTCACGGAGCCGCTTCTGGTTGTTTTCATCTTCGGAATCTACCCCGAAAAAGGCGAGGGTCTTCTTGATTTCGTTGATGTCCGTGGAACGGAACGCAAACTTCAAGCCCAGATTGTTTTTCAGCTTTTCATCCAGCAAATCGTCCGTGTTCTGGGTCACAAAGTAAACGCCTGCGTTCATGGCACGTCCGGCACGAACCAGCTTCATGGAAAGGGTCTTGCCCTGTGCCACCTGTAAGAAGCTCCATGCTTCATCCAAATCCACAATCTTAAACACGCTGCGGTCGGTGTGGATGAAGTCGAAGGCAAAGGTGCTGATTACAATGAGCATTGCCACGGAAAGCAGCTCCATTGTGGTGTATTCTTCAAACGAGGTTTCTTTATCTGGCAGCACCAAATCTGCCACCTGAATGATGTTGAGCTGCTTTTCAAAGCTGATGGACTGTGTGACATCTCCATCCGAAAAGAGCAGGTGTGCAAAGTCATAGTCCGTAAAGGATTCGATATGGTCGGCTATGCTGGTGCTGATGGTGGTTCCCTCCGCCCGAAGTTCCTCAATCACCTTGAAAAGCCCCCGTTCCTCACTGTTTGTCACCGCACGAATGGCTTTCCGAAGAACAGGGAACTTTTCCCCGTCACGGCTGGAAATGCCCGTTAAAAAGGTCAAGATGTCGATTGCCAGTGATTCAGAATCCTTTGGGTTTTCCATAATCACATACGGGTCGAGTAAGCCCCTGTTCTGTTCTTCCGAGGTCAGGTTTACGATATTGATTTCATGGGCGATTTCCGGCAGGGTTTCTTTCCAACGTCCCCGTTCCGCTTTCGGGTCAACAATGAGTGCCTGTGCCCCAAATAATACGGAATAATAGACAATCATGTTGTTGCTGAATGATTTTCCACCGCCGAGGGAGCCGACAAAAGCGGCAGCAAGGGCGTTGGTGACGGAGCCTTTTACCCCTTGACTGGCAAGGGCAGGCTTTAAGTACACGTTTCTTCCTGTATCAAGGCTGTACCCGATATAAATGCCCTCCGGTTCCCCCAACATCTGTGTTGCCCCGAAGCCAAGACCAGCAAGGAAGTCAC
This sequence comes from Blautia sp. AM47-4, assembly GCF_003479865.1. Lineage (NCBI taxonomy): Bacteria > Bacillati > Bacillota > Clostridia > Lachnospirales > Lachnospiraceae > Blautia > Blautia sp. AM47-4. The sequence continues at coordinate 387 of NZ_QUHY01000086.1, read as the reverse complement.
TGGTGACATACTGGATATAATCGTTCAGATACCGTTTGCTGGCAGGGAGAAATTCCCCATGCAGCCCCAGCATATCCCCAAAGGGGCGAACCAGTTTCACGTTCAAATCGTCATAAAAATCTTTCACCTCATTGCAGCGGCGTTTCAGTTCTTCCAAGTCGGGAGCCGTCACACGAACCACATAGGACAGCTTATACATGGATTCCTTGCTCTGGTCTAAGGTGGATTCCAGCTCATTCACGCTGTCTAAAGCGTCCACCACGTTTGTACTGGTTTCGCTGTCATTCTGCCATGCGTGGTTGTCCAAATCTTTCAGCTCTTTTTTCTTGTTCCGCACCGTGGAGAGGGCTTTCCGGTTTGTCACAATCTCCACATTCATAGAGGTAT
>NZ_QUHY01000085.1:0-1562 GCF_003479865.1 Blautia sp. AM47-4 | reverse complement strand
CAATGTCATTAACTTAAAAGCAGAAGATATTTATTCCGAAATGGATTAGATATCTTCTGCTTTTTTTGATATGCTTATATTGTAAAAAGAAGCCATGAACCTGCTCAAAAAAGGATGTGATTATGCATGAAGCATTCTCAGAAACGTATATTCATGGATATAGAAAAAATGACTTCTGATGAATTTAAGGCATTTTGCCGATCAGGTAATAAAAATTATTTTACCAGAATTCGAAAAATGCCTCTTCAGGATCTTCTTTTCACGATGATAAACAGAAAGGGGTTGACGTTGGCATTGGAACTGAGAAATTATATGAAACTTGCTCATCCTGGTGTGTCTATTTCAAAACCAGGATATCTGAAACAGCGTATGAAACTTAATCCAGATGCTTTTTTAGAATTATATAAATATCATAACCGTAACTTTTATGCAGATTCCACCTTTTCAACTTACAAAGATCATTTAATATTAGCCGCTGACGGCTCAGATATTAATATTCCTACCACTGCTGAAACACTGAAACTATATGGTTCTGCAAGCCGGAAAAACACAAAGCCCCAAGCTCAAATAGGATTAGGCTGTATTTATGATGTAATGAATCGTATGATACTGGAAAGTGACTGTAATAAGGTGAAATTTAATGAAATGCGCCTGGCCGAAAAACAGATGGAGCGAATACCGGAAACAATAGGCAGCATTCCCTATGTTATTATCATGGACAGAGGCTATCCTTCTACGCCAGCGTTTATACATATGATGGATAAGGATATTAAATTTATCGTACGTTTAAAAAGCAGTGATTACAAAAAAGAGCAAAACAGTTTAATAGAAAAGGATCAGCTAGTTAAAATAAAACTTGATAAGTCAAGAATCAGACATTACGAGGGAACGCCAGATGGAGAACGTATGAAAGAATTAGGTGAAATTTCATTGCGTATGGTAAAAATCCTATTAGAAAACGGAAGTTTAGAAGTTTTGGCTACAAATCTTTCACAAACTGAATTTCATACAGAAGAAATAAAAGAATTATATCATATGAGGTGGGGGATAGAGACTGCGTATGAAACGCTAAAGAGTCGGTTACAGTTAGAGAATTTTACAGGAACAAAACCTATTCTGTTATTACAAGATATATACAGCACTATATATCTGAGCAATTTAGTTGAAGATATCATATTAGATGCAGAGCGTGAACTGGATCAGAAAGAAGCGAACAGAAAACATAAAATGATGATCAATCAGACTGTTAGTATTGGAATCTTAAAAAATGATCTGATTTATATACTTCTTGAAACGGATGGTCAAAAGAAAAATATGTTATTTCAGCAAATATATGAAGATATCAGTAAAAATCTTGTTCCCATTCGTCCTGATCGGCATTATACCAGAACGAAAGGGCAATTAGCAGGAAAATATTCGAATACCCATAAAAGAGCGTACTGAGCTAAAAAATACGAGTACAAAGAGAAGGGGATAAGTATGCCCATATACAAACAAAAAGCAGGAATCATAGTTTTATAAATGCTTACGATTTCTGCTCTTTGCTAAAGTTAATGACATTG
>NZ_QUHY01000084.1:0-1598 GCF_003479865.1 Blautia sp. AM47-4 | reverse complement strand
AAAAAGTAGGCATAATTATTTTTATAGTTTGTGTTTTTATAGGAATTGTATTTTTTAAAGAAGATAGATCATCTGAAAAGCCCGCAGAATATTTGATTGATATTATGATTAAAAATGAAGAAAAAATAAATATTGATTATATTCAAATGGGAATTATTCTTCCAGATGGTAATAAAGAAATAATCAATACTGTACGGGGGAATAGTATGGGCAATGATACGTTTCATTTCACTATAAATTACTCCCCAGACACATATTTTTTCTTAAAAGGAACATCTGATGGGAAGGAAATAGAGCCGTGCTATTTTGATATGGCAAATTATTCTAATGTTAATGAGCCACAAGAAATGTATTTTTATATAGAAGATTTCAAAATATATAAAGAATAATTTTTTTACTGTAAATGCTATAATTAAAAGAATATGTTTATGAATCTCATGGTTAAAGGCGATTAAAATGTAACTTTGTAACTTCGTTGTTTAGAGAAAGAGAGGTATTCATATGATTAGAGCAGTATTATTATTTTAGCTTTTTGTACCTGTTGATTGTACCAAAGTTAAAAGGAGAAAACAGTATGAAAAAAATGAAAATTTTATGTTCTACTATTTTGTCACTGGTGTTATTTCTAGCGTTGTATTCTCCAGTTATGGCTGCGGAAACGACAGCAACTGATAATACAACAGAGCTTTTGCGAGAATATTCTTATTACGATTCTGAACTAGATGCGTATGTTATTGCATTTACTCGTAACTCAGATGATACAATCAATTATTTAACAAAAAACGAAGCAGTTCAGTTGTCTATTATGACAGAAAATGTCCCTATAGAAGATACTTCTTCTGATGAGATTGTCCCATTTGATTACCGCGAGTGGTATAAATTTGTTCCAAGTGGTTCAAGAGTGCAATGGAGTGGTACACGACGAAAAGTATCTGCTGATTTTGAAGCTCCGAAAGGTGGCGGTTCTATCTCGAAAACCATTTCTTTTACAGTTTCTCAAACATTTTCTGCTAATGTAACATCAGCTTCAGAGAAATCAGCAATACAGGCAGGTTGTGGATTTACTTGGGTAAAATCAGCTTCTTCAAACACCACATATACTGCTCACTTAAATTCTGGCGAGAAAGGATATTTAGCTTTTACGCCTTACTATAATAAAATATCCGGTTCATTACAACTATATTCTAACTGGGACGGGCTGATTTCCTCAAAATCAGCTACTGGATATTCTGTAAAGAAAACAGCAGATGGTGAGCCTGATGGCTTATATCAATTTATTTACAAATAAAGAAATCGCCTAGAAATTATTGAAGATAATTGAAAATTTGTGGATACTTTGTGTTATGTGTTATAACATTCGAAAAGCAGTTAATCTTAGGATTGACTGCTTTTTTCTTACCTAGATTGCCGAAGCAGAAAACGAATAGTATATTTGGTGGCTACACCCCCAAGCCCCTGTAGAATAAATAACGCCAGTACTGGATATCAAAAATCCCGCACCGGCGTTATTTATTAAAATATTTTGTTTTTTAATCTTCAACACTCTCTACTGAAACTTCTTTTTTCTTCCTACTTTTACCAGAAATCATCTTGTGTCC
>NZ_QUHY01000083.1:0-1650 GCF_003479865.1 Blautia sp. AM47-4 | reverse complement strand
TTGCGCGTCTAACTCATCACTACTACAATATATTTATGGGTAATCCCCTTACTTCCAGTAAGGATTTATCCATCTCATTACTTAAACTGTTAGAATGTAGGATGCAATGGTATATCGACTTCATCACTTGGACCTCGCGTCCGTACTTTAGACTGATAACCGGCTCCTCATTCACAGTGTTCGTTTTATGCAGGTTGAATCACATTAGGTGCATTCGTGTCACACACAGTAGTTTGAACAGGTAATGAGTAAAACTGGTATTTATCCATTGTAATATTTTTTAAGGAGTGATAAATTTATGAACGCAGTAGGTATCGATGTTTCAAAAGGTAAAAGTATGGTTACAATTCTGAGACCATTTGGGGAGATTGTATCCTCTCCTTTTGAGATTAAGCACACATCCAGTGATATCCATTCACTTATTAAACTTATTCATTCTATCGAAGGTGAATCCCGGGTTGTAATGGAACATACCGGCCGCTACTACGAAGCACTTGCTCACCAGCTTTCAGCAGCAGATCTCTTTGTCAGTGCTGTTAATCCCAAGTTGGTCAAAGATTTTAATAACGATTCTCTTCGCAAAATCAAGTCCGACAAAGCTGATTCTGTCAAGATTGCCCGCTACGCTCTTGACAAATGGCAAAGTCTTGAACCGTATAGTATTACAGATGAATTACGCGCTCAGCTAAAGGTCATGAATCGTCAGTTCCATTTCTATGTGAAACAAAAAACGGCTATGAAAAATAATCTTATTGGCCTCATTGACCAGACCTATCCAAATGCAAATACTTATTTCAATAGTCCCACCCGCAGTGATGGTTCCCAGAAATGGGTTGATTTTGTCTCTACATACTGGCATGTAGATTGCATTCGTAAAATGTCTCTAAACGCTTTTGTTGAACATTATCAGAACTGGTGCAAGCGCAAAAAATATGCCTTCAATAAATCAAAAGCGGAAGAAATTTACACCAAAACAAAGGAACTTGTTCCAGTATTTCCTAAGAATGAAATAACCAAACATATCATCAGACAAGCTGTCGATCAGCTCAACAGTACTTCCGTTACTGTCGAAACAATACGCACTCTCATGAACGAGACTGCCTCAAAGCTTCCTGAATACTCAATTGTCATGCAGTTTAAAGGGATTGGTCCATCTCTCGGTCCACAGCTTATGGCTGAGATCGGTGATGTAACCAGATTCACGCATAAAGGAGCCCTTACTGCATTCGCCGGAGTTGATCCTGGGGTAAACGAATCTGGTTCCTATGCCCAAAAAAGCGTCCCAACATCCAAACGTGGATCTTCAAATTTAAGAAAGACTCTTTTTCAAGTAATGGATGTTCTTATCAAAACCATGCCTCAGGATGATCCTGTATATCAATTCATGGACAGAAAACGCACCCAGGGTAAGCCTTACTATGTTTATATGACTGCAGGTGCTAATAAATTTCTCAGAATATACTATGGACGAGTGAAAGAATATCTTTCTGTTCTTCCTGATCCAAGCTAATTCAAAACTTTTACTTTCAGACCAGCACTGGTTGTGGTGGCCTTATTTTAATGCCTAATTTTTAACCTGTAAAGTTTTTTAACTTTCTTCAATTTTAGTATTGACTTTTTATTTGCAGGCTAAAGTAACGAGAATGCGAC
>NZ_QUHY01000081.1:0-1835 GCF_003479865.1 Blautia sp. AM47-4 | reverse complement strand
ACCCTAAATTTCAGAACAATGTCATTCTGACCGGGACGGAGTTCCTTACCATGAACACCCGTCCGAAGATACCCGCCAATGCCCGGAACCTAAACGCCTGTGTCATCGGATCGTCCGGCTCGGGAAAGACAAGGTTCTGGTTGACCCCGCAGCTCCTTCAAGCCCATTCCTCGTATGTGGTGGTAGACCCGAAGGGCGGCACTCTCGACCAGTGCGGGCGGTTTCTGCAACGGGAGAAATACAGGGTGCGGGTGTTCAACAGTATCGACTTTTCAAAATCCATGCACTACAATCCGCTGGCCTATATCAAGACAGAAAGCGATGTTTTGAAATTTGTTACCGCCCTGATTGCCAACACCAAAGGCGACGGCAAGGAGGGCGACGAGTTCTGGACAAAAGCAGAAACCCTCTTGTACTGCGCCCTTGTGTCCTACATCGTCTTTGAGGGGCCGGAGGAAGAACGCAACATGAATACGCTGGTGGAAATGATAAACAGCATGGAAGTCCGGGAGGATGACGAAACCTTCAAAAACGCGGTGGACTATATGTTTGACGGGCTGGAACGCCGCAGCCCCCAGCACTTCGCCGTGAGGCAGTATAAGAAATACAAGCTCGCCAGCGGCAAGACAGCCAAAAGCATTTTGATTTCCTGCGGTGCAAGACTGGCTCCCTTTGATATTCCCCAACTTCGGGAGATCATGTCTTATGACGAACTGGAGCTGGATAAGCTGGGGGATGAAAAATCAGCGCTGTTCTTTCTTATCAGCGACACGGACACCACCTACAACTTTTTGGTTGCCCTCGCTTTTTCGCAGATGTTCAACCTTCTGTGTGAACGGGCTGATAACACCTATGGCGGGCGTCTGCCCTACCATGTGCGGGTGCTGTGGGACGAGGCAGCCAACACCGGACAGGTGCCGGGGCTGGAAAAGATCGTGGCCGTCATCCGCTCCCGTGAGATCAGCCTGACGCTCTTTTATCAGGCTATGAGCCAGTGCAAGGCATTGTACAAAGACCATTCCGAAACCATCATGGGCAACATGGACAGTATCGTATTCCTCGGAGGCCGGGAGGCTTCCACCCTAAAGGATATTTCGGAAAACTGGCTGGGCAAGGCCACCATCTCTATGCAGACCGAGGGTCGAAGCCGTGGACAGTCTGAAAGTTACAGCCAGAATATGCAGCGGCTTGGCCGGGAGCTGATGACCACCAGCGAGATCACCACCATGCCCGGGGATAAATGTATCTTGCAGCTTAGGGGGCTCCCGCCTTTTCTATCCCCGAAGTATGACTTGAAAAAGCACCCGAATTACAAGTACACAGTCGAATTTGATAAAAAGAAAAACGCCTTCCGCTTGGAAAGCCTGTTCCGCCACCGGCCATTGAGACTAAAGCCGGAGGACGAATACACGGTGTACGAAGTGGACGGCTCCGATACAGACGAAGAAGCTGACCTGTTGAACTTCGATGATCTGGACAGCGACGAGTTTGTGTAACTTCGGGCCATGATGACCCGAAGCGCCGCCGATGTGGGCGGTTTTTTTTGTACCCAAAACCATCAAACAAACAAAATGGAGGAACGTATATGGAATTTTTCAATCAGGCAATCGACATTCTTAAAATTCTGGTCATGGCTCTTGGCGCCGGTCTGGCGGTATGGGGTGTCATCAATCTTCTGGAAGGTTACGGGTCGGACAACCCTGCGGCAAAAAGCCAGGGCATTAAGCAGTTTATGGCTAATTAAAGGGAACAAAAAGAAAGGAAAAGCACAATCCAGACGGTATCAGCGGCAGGATACAAAAATAAATTGTGATTACACAAGATTGGTGTTATAA
>NZ_QUHY01000080.1:0-2096 GCF_003479865.1 Blautia sp. AM47-4 | reverse complement strand
CCATGTCCAGGCTGAAGCTGCCGTAAGAGGTAGTGGAGGGCCGAACGCACATCCGTTGAAAAGGGTGGCGATGAGGTGTGGGTAGGGGAGAAATTCCAATCGAACCCGGAGATAGCTGGTTCTCCTCGAAATAGCTTTAGGGCTAGCCTCGATGGAGTCTTACGGAGGTAGAGCACTGAATTTCTAAGGGGGCGTCAAAGCTTACCAAGGGATATCAAACTCCGAATGCCGTAAAGATGCTCATCGGGAGTCAGACTGCACGAGATAAGTTGGGCAGTCAAAAGGGAAAGAGCCCAGACCTGCTGCTAAGGTCCCAAAGTACGTGTTAAGTGGAAAAGGATGTGGGATTTCGAAGACAACTAGGATGTTGGCTCAGAAGCAGCCACACATTCAAAGAGTGCGTAATAGCTCACTAGTCGAGAGGTCCTGCGCCGAAAATGTCCGGGGCTGAAACACGACACCGAAGCACAGGATACCGTATGGTATGGTAGAGGAGCATTGCTGGCGCGATGAAGCAGTACCGGAAGGAGCTGTGGAGTGCCAGGAAGAGAGAATGCCGGAATGAGTAGCGAGAGAGAGGTGGGAATCCTCTCGGCCGAATATCCAAGGTTTCCAGGGTAAAGCTGATCTGCCTGGGTAAGTCGGGGCCTAAGGAGAGGCAGAAATGCGTATCCGATGGACAGCAGGTTGAGATTCCTGCACTATCTAAAACAGAACTGTGGGGACATTTGTGGAGAGCACAGGCGCGGAACGGAAAGCCGCGTGCAAGCGAAGGAGGAGTCACATAGGAAAAACCGTGTGGCAATCCAAAGGCGTGATGCGGACCGAACTAAAGTAGGGAAGTGTGTGAGCATGAATCAAGAAAAGCCGCTATTGTTTTTAAGATACCCGTACCGTAAACCGACACAGGTGGATGAGGAGAGAATCCTAAGGCCGGCGGAAGAAGCATTGTTAAGGAACTCGGCAAAATGACCCCGTAACTTCGGGAGAAGGGGTGCCAACGAGAGTTGGCCGCAGAGAATAGGCTCAAGCAACTGTTTAGCAAAAACACAGGTCTATGCAAAACCGTAAGGTGAGGTATATGCTGACGCCTGCCCGGTGCTGGAAGGTTAAGAGGAGAGGTTAGCGCAAGCGAAGCTTTGAATTTAAGCCCCAGTAAACGGCGGCCGTAACTATAACGGTCCTAAGGTAGCGAAATTCCTTGTCGGGTAAGTTCCGACCCGCACGAAAGGCGTAATGATTTGAGCGCTGTCTCGACAATGCATCCGGTGAAATTGAAGTACCAGTGAAGATGCTGGTTACCCGCGCCAGGACGGAAAGACCCCATGGAGCTTTACTCCAGTTTGGTACTGGGGTCCGGCAGTGCATGTACAGGATAGGTGGGAGGCTGTGAACCTGGAACGCCAGTTTCAGGGGAGCCGGTGTTGGGATACCACCCTTGTGCTGCTGGGCTTCTAACCAGCGGCCTTTATCAGGCCGGGGGACAATGCCAGACGGGGAGTTTGACTGGGGCGGTCGCCTCCGAAAGGGTATCGGAGGCGCTCAAAGGTTCCCTCAGAATGGTCGGAAACCATTCGAAGAGTGCAAAGGCAGAAGGGAGCTTGACTGCGACACCGACGGGTGGAGCAGGTACGAAAGTAGGACTTAGTGATCCGGTGGTATTAAGTGGGAATGCCATCGCTCAACGGATAAAAGCTACCCTGGGGATAACAGGCTTATCACTCCCAAGAGTTCACATCGACGGAGTGGTTTGGCACCTCGATGTCGGCTCATCGCATCCTGGGGCTGTAGTAGGTCCCAAGGGTTGGGCTGTTCGCCCATTAAAGCGGTACGCGAGCTGGGTTCAGAACGTCGTGAGACAGTTCGGTCCCTATCCGGCGTGGGCGTAGGATATTTGAGAGGAGCTGTCCTTAGTACGAGAGGACCGGGATGGACTGACCTCTGGTGTACCGGTTGAACCGCCAGGTTCACGGCCGGGTAGCCAAGTCGGGAAGGGATAAACGCTGAAGGCATCTAAGCGTGAAGCCCCCCTCAAGATGAGATATCCCATTCGAAAGAAGTAAGACCCCTTGAAGACGACGAGGTAGATAGGGCAG
>NZ_QUHY01000008.1:0-143904 GCF_003479865.1 Blautia sp. AM47-4 | reverse complement strand
TGATGGGGTCGCCCTCCGTGAGGGCGTGAGTTGAAATAGTATCGGATGATTGATGGTGATGGGCGCATTTGTCGCCCTCCGTGAGGGCGTGAGTTGAAATGACACAGTGGAGCTGGAGAAATGGAGGGCGAATCGTCGCCCTCCGTGAGGGCGTGAGTTGAAATACTTGAAATAGCCGAAACGGGCCACGGCCCGTCGCGTCGCCCTCCGTGAGGGCGTGAGTTGAAATATCAAGTCGGCGAGGAGAGGACAACCCAGAACGGTCGCCCTCCGTGAGGGCGTGAGTTGAAATAAACGGAATCCTTGCGACGTACTACGGGAATTTGTCGCCCTCCGTGAGGGCGTGAGTTGAAATGAAGGTGACCTGTGAACTGCTGAAAGACAGCGCAGGTCGCCCTCCGTGAGGGCGTGAGTTGAAATGACAGGATAGACACAATGTGCTAAGATCTGAATGTCGCCCTCCGTGAGGGCGTGAGTTGAAATGACGACGTTTACAACGCTTTGCATCCTGCTTTGGCGTCGCCCTCCGTGAGGGCGTGAGTTGAAATGGCTTTGGAGGGGCGGAAGAATGAAAGAAACGAGTCGCCCTCCGTGAGGGCGTGAGTTGAAATAAACTGCTGCCGACCATTCCAGATGGTCGAAAAAGTCGCCCCTCCGTGAGGGCGTGAGTTGAAATGTCTTTCAGTAGCGGATCCGGCGGAATTACCTGTCGCCCTCCGTGAGGGCGTGAGTTGAAATGTTGAAAGAAAAAAGGAGAAAAAATAATGGCAAAGTCGCCTCCGTGAGGGCGTGAGTTGAAATTGAAAAGTATATGGGGGATGATCTCCAGTCAATGGGTCGCCCTCCGTGAGGGCGTGAGTTGAAATAATCACGATAGAAATAAAGTGATCGGAAGAATCGTCGCCCTCCGTGAGGGCGTGAGTTGAAATATCCCGGGAAGGGAACAGGGCATCGTGCTGGATGTCGCCCTCCGTGAGGGCGTGAGTTGAAATGATGCGTCCCCACACAACCGGCCCGATTCCTTTGTCGCCCTCCGTGAGTTGAATCTTCAAACATTGGCGGAATTATTTAGAGTATGATGTATCACACTTCGTGAGTTGAAATAACAGCAGTTATTCTGCAAGCAGAGGAGCGTTCTCTCAGGAGTGAAATGTGTTTGACATGAAAGTTAAATAATGTTAATCTATAACTAGCGTAAGCGACAACTAACCGCTCATGTATTCGCAAGAACCATGAGCGGCTATTTTTCTATTTTAATATTCGGTGAGAAGGAGGAAAATTATGAAGAGTCCATTTAAAATATTTTGGATCGTACTCGGCTTTCTGTGCCTGGGATTTGGCACCATCGGCATTGTGCTTCCGATTCTGCCGACAGTTCCATTCTATATGGCGACCCTGTTCTGCTTTGCGAAAAGTTCGGAACGGCTGCACAGCTGGTTTATTGGAACTCAATTATATAAGAAGCATCTCGACAGCTTCGTACAGTATCGGGCGATGACGGTAGGAACGAAATGTAAAATTATCGGGATGGTAACGGTTGTGATGGCGATCGGCTTTTTTGCTATGAAGAATGTGCCGATTGGAAGAATCTGTATTGCTGTGGTATGGATGTGCCATATTTTGTATTTCTTCCTGCGGGTCAAAACCGTAAAAACAGAAGATCATATCCTAGGAGAAACAAAATGAACAAAGTAGAAAAAAAGCGGCAGAAAGAACAGTACGTCGTGGAAGAGATGATCCGCCTGTACTGCCGGAAGAACCATGGAAAAGAGGGGCATGCATCCGGCGGAATGTGTCCGGAATGTCAGAAATTAGCGGACTATGCAAAACAGCGGAGCCAGAAATGTCCCTTCATGGAACAGAAAACATTCTGCGCAAACTGCAAAGTACACTGCTACAAGCCGGAAATGCGGGAAAAGATCCGCGCCGTTATGCGGTTTTCGGGGCCGAGGATGCTGCTGTATCATCCGATTTTAGCTATCTGGCATTTAATCTGCAGCATGAGAGAGAAGCGAAAAGCAAAAGCATAAAAGAGAGGTACTTATGATTAAAACAAGACTGGTGGGGCTGCTGTCCCACGCGAAAAAGTATATCGTGTACACGATTCTGTGGCAGTGGGCGGCGCTTCTGTCGCAGGTGATCGCGGTATTTACGGTCGCCGATCTGCTGGAACGGGTCGTGTATGGTGCGGTAACGGCAGCGGCTGTGAAACGGACGATTTTTACACTGGCAATTGTTGTTGTGATCCGCTTTTTCTGCGAGCGGATGGGCGCGCGGTCGTCGTATCTTGCGTGTGTGGATGTGAAGCGGATTCTGCGCGAAAAAATTTATGAAAAAATGCTGAAGATCGGTGCATCGTACAGCGAGCAGGTGTCTTCCTCAGAGGTCGTACAGGTGTCCACCGAAGGTGTGGAGCAGCTCGAAACATACTTTGGAAAGTATCTGCCGCAGCTGTTTTACAGCTTGCTCGCACCGCTCACGCTGTTCGCCATCCTCTGCCGGGTGAGCCTGAAAGCGAGCGTGGTCCTTCTGATCTGCGTGCCGCTGATCCCGGTTTCGATCGTAGTGGTACAGAAGATTGCGAAGAAGCTGCTGAACAAATATTGGAGTATTTACACAGGGCTCGGCGATTCGTTCCTTGAAAATCTGCAGGGTCTGACGACCTTAAAAATCTATCAGGCCGACCAGCAGAAAGCCGACGAGATGGATGTGGAATCCCAGAACTTCCGCCGGATCACGATGAAAGTTCTGACGATGCAGCTCAACTCAACGAGCGTGATGGACATCGTAGCATACGGCGGCGCGGCGGTTGGCATGGCGGTGGCGGTATCGGAATTTCTGAAAGGAAACCTCACCGTGTCCGGCACGCTCTGCATTGTGCTGCTGGCGAGTGAGTTTTTCCTGCCGCTGCGTCTGCTCGGATCGTTCTTCCACATCGCGATGAACGGCATGGCGGCGAGTGACAAGATTTTCAAAATCCTCGATCTGCCGGAGCCGCAGACGGGAGAGCGGACGCTGCCGGACGGACCGCTGGATGTCGTGTTGGAGGATGTACATTTTTCCTATGAAGAGGACCGGGAAATCTTAAAAGGCATTGACCTGACGCTCCCGGCGGGCAGTTTTGTATCACTGGTCGGCGAATCCGGCTGCGGAAAGAGTACGATCGCGGGCATCCTTGCGGCAAAGAACCGCGGATATGCGGGAAGCATCACCCTGGGCGGCGTGCCGCTCTCGGAAGTCAATGAGACGGATCTGATGAAGCATGTTGTTCTGGTCCGCCACAACAGTTACTTATTTAAAGGAACCGTAGAAGAGAACCTGCGCATGGCGAAACCGGATGCGACGAAGGAGGAGATGGAGGCAGTTCTGCAGAAAGTCAATCTGCTGGGATTCTTACAGACACAGAATGGACTGCAGACAGAGCTTCTCGAAAAAGCAGGAAACCTCTCCGGCGGCCAGTGTCAGCGTCTTGTGATTGCGCGGGCGCTGCTTCGGAGCGACAGTGCGGTGTATATCTTTGATGAAGCCGCATCGAATATTGATGTCGAGAGTGAAGAGCTGATCATGAATGTGATTCATGAACTCGCAAAGACGAAAACGGTATTGCTGATTTCCCACCGCCTTGCGAACGTCGTACAGTCAGATCAGATTTATTTCCTGAAAAACGGTACCATCTGCGAGCGTGGAACGCATGCGGAACTGATGGAACAGAACGGAGCATACCGTCATCTGTACGACAGCCAGATGGTACTGGAAAACTATGGAAAGCAGGGGAATGCATGATGAACGAGAAGAAAAATACAGCAAAACGCAGAAGCGCCCTCCGGATTATGGGAAGCCTGATCGGGCTGGTGAAGCCATTGCTTCATATTATGATGGCGGCAATTATTCTTGGAACAATGGGATATTTATGTGCGATCTTCCTGACGATTCTGGCAGGACAGGTCATCGTGCATGGCTTACTGACGGGCGCGGCAGGGACGAGCCTTTCGGTGCAAAACATGTGGCTTGTACATACCCCGGTAAAAACGATACTCACGGTGATGATCGTGATCGCGGTGCTGCGCGGCATTCTGCATTATGCGGAGCAGTACTGCAACCACTTTATTGCTTTTAAACTGCTGGCGATCATCCGCCATAAAGTGTTTGCAGCTTTGCGGAAGCTCTGCCCGGCGAAGCTGGAAGGACGGGACAAAGGAAATCTGATTTCGATTATCACAACCGATATCGAACTTCTGGAAGTATTCTATGCGCATACGATTTCTCCGATTGCGATTGCAGCATTAACTTCTCTGATTATGGTATGCTTCATTGGAAGATACCATGTTCTGGCAGGGCTGCTTGCACTTACGGCGTATCTGACGGTCGGCGTTGTGATCCCGATGTGGAACGGAAAGCGCGGAAGCCAGAAAGGAATGGAGTTCCGGACAGGCTTTGGCGAGCTGAACAGCTTCGTGCTGGATTCCCTGCGTGGCCTCGACGAGACGATTCAGTACGGACAGGGCGAAAAACGGAAAGAGCAGATGTCAGGGCGGTCGAAAGAACTGGCTTCTGTGCAGGAAAACTTAAGCCGCATGGAAGGCTCCCAGCGGTCTGCCACCAACATGGTGATTCTTCTGGCATCGTTCGGCATGCTGGCACTGACGATCTATCTTTACACGAAAGGCGGGATCGGATTTGAGGGAGTCCTGACCTGCACAGTCGCGATGATGGGTTCCTTCGGCCCGGTCGTGGCGCTGTCCAGCCTGTCGAATAACCTGAATCAGACGCTGGCAAGCGGCGAGCGTGTGCTTTCCCTTCTCGAGGAAGCGCCGCTGGTGGAGGAAATTCCGGGAGATGCGGCATCCGGCGGTGACCACGCATTTGCAGGAGCCGAGGCGCAGAATGTAACGTTTGCCTACGAAGACGAGACGATTCTGGATCAGTATTCGCTGAAACTGGAACCGGGAAAAATCACCGGCATCCACGGCGCGAGCGGTTCCGGAAAATCGACGATCTTAAAACTTCTGATGCGCTTCTGGGATGTCCAGACGGGGCGCGTTTCCGTGGACGGAGCCGATGTCCGCAAAATCCCGACAAAGCATCTGCGCGATATGGAAAGCTATGTGACGCAGGAGACACACCTGTTCCACGATTCGATTGCGAACAATATCGCTATTGCAAAACCCGGCGCGAAGCGGGAAGAAATTATGGAGGCGGCGAAGAAGGCGTCCATACATGATTTCATCATGACACTGCCAAATGGCTACGACACCGAAGTCGGAGAACTCGGCGATACGCTGTCCGGCGGAGAAAAACAGCGGATCGGTATCGCGCGGGCATTCCTGCATGACGCATCCATGATCCTGCTGGACGAGCCGACATCGAATCTTGATTCCTTAAATGAAGGAATTATTCTGAAATCCCTGAAAGAATCGGCAGAAGAGAAAACCATTGTGCTCGTATCGCACAGAGTGTCCACGATGAACGTCGCGGATGTGGTATATGAAATGGAAAATGGCCGGATTTCCTGATTTTACAGCACTTGACAGAGAAAAGACGATGTGCTACACTAACAGTCGTTAAAGAAAAGACAATTAAATATCGATGTGTAAGGTGTCGGACATACGTGTCCGGTGAAAAGGGAAGCAGGTGTGAATCCTGCACGAACTCGTCACCGTATTTTGCAAGCAGGGGAATGATCCACTGGGAAACCGGGAAGGAGACCGATGCGCTGGAGTCAAATCCTGAAGCAATGAGCCGGGAGACCTGCCTTTCGCAGTACAGGAACGTTACGTTCGTGCCACGAGGAACTGGCAGTACAAAACAGGAAAGCGGACATTTGCCCCACAGCGGGTGAGATGGTTTTCTTTGTGATAAAAATACTGGAAGCCCCTCGTTGAAAAACGAAAGGGCTTCTTTCTATTTACGCGGGCAACGAGCCAAAGTCCGTGCTTGCACGAGACCTTAGCGACTGCCGCGATAACTTGAGAAACTCGCGGAGCGTGTTTCTCATAGTTTGAAATGTAAAACGTCCCCGATATTGGTTGTTGCAAAGATACCAGCAAATGGGAGGAAAACAAAAATGAAAAAGAAACTTGTAGTCGCTTTAATTTCAGCAGCTATGGTAACATCTATGCTCGGCGCATGCGGAAGCAGCAACGCATCCAGCAGCAGCGCAAGCAGCACAGCAACAAGCAGCGTAAGTGCATCTTCCGCATCTGAGGAAGACACCACAGCAGCAAGCAGCAGCGTAAGCGCATCTTCTGCATCTGAAGAGGTATCCGCAGATGCAGACCAGGAGGCAGCAGATAAAGTGGCAGCTTTGATTGACGCAATTTATGTACAGGAAAGAAATGATAACACCGACGAGCAGTGCAAAGAAGCAAAAGAGGCATGGGATGCCCTGACAGACGCGCAGAAGGAACTTGTAGAAGGAGAGAACGCAGATCCGGATTACTTCGGAAGAGACACAGGTGATGCTTCCAAGGATGATCCGTTAAACGGAGACGAGATCGGCGAGAATGAGCTTCTGGTTGTAAGCTTTGGTACTTCCTTCAACGACAGCCGTGCTGAGGATATCGGAGGCGTTGAGAAAGCTCTGCAGGCTGCATATCCGGACTGGTCCGTAAGACGTGCCTTCACTGCACAGATCATCATCAACCATGTACAGGCCCGCGATGACGAGAAGATCGACAACGTAGATCAGGCACTGGAAAGAGCTGTAAGCAATGGCGTGAAAAAACTGATTATTCAGCCGACTCATCTGATGCACGGCGCAGAGTACGACGAGCTGAAAGAAGCAGTAGATAGCTATAAAGATAAATTTGAGTCCGTAACCATCGCAGAGCCGCTGCTTGGCGAGGTTGGAAGTGACGCTACCGTAATCAACGAGGACAAACAGGCCGTTGCAGAAGCAATCACGGCACAGGCAGTAAAATCTGCAAATTATGACAGTCTGGATGCAGCAGCAGAGGACGGCACTGCTTTCGTATTTATGGGACATGGTACTTCCCACACTGCAAATGTAACCTACAGCCAGATGCAGACACAGATGGATACTCTTGGATACAAAAACGTATTCATCGGAACCGTTGAGGGCAAGCCGGAAGAGACCGCTTGCGAGAACGTGATCGAGGCAGTAAAAGCAGCCGGATACAAGAAAGTAATTCTTCGGCCGCTGATGGTTGTTGCAGGTGACCACGCAAACAACGATATGGCAGGCGAGGATGAGGATTCCTGGAAGAGCCAGTTTGAGGCATCCGGTGCATTCGACGAGATCGACACTCAGATCGAAGGTCTTGGAAGAATTGATGCTGTTGAGCAGCTGTATGTACAGCATACCAAGGCAGCTATGGACGGCAACGGCGTTCAGGACGATGCTGAATAATTAGGGGTTGCATTCCGAACGTAAAATAGAGTAAAATAAGATCCGGCAGTACGGCTGAAGAGACTCAGTGTGCTGTCGGATTTTAAGTTGAGCGGATGAAAAAGATCCGCTTCAAGGTGATACAAGGAGGAAATTTATTATGAGAAAAAAATTGGCAGTTCTTTTTCTTGGAGCAGCACTGACTGTATCCATGCTCGGCGCATGTGGCGGAAAGGATGCAGCGTCATCTTCTGCATCTGCAGTATCTGCGTCTTCTGCGGCAGACGCATCTTCCGCTTCTGTACAGGATGCATCTAAGGCAGAGAGCAGTACATCCACATCAGATGTTTCAGCAGAAAGCGTATCGGCAGCGGAGACTGCAGGAGAAAGCAGCGCATCAGAGCTGGAAGACGGTACGTATACGGCAGACTTCAATACAGACAGCAATATGTTCCATGTCAATGAAGCAAAAGAAGGAAAAGGTGTCCTGACGGTAAAAGACGGAAAAATGACCATCCACGTCAGCCTGGTATCCAAAAACATTGTCAATGTCTTTGTGGGAACAAAAGAAGAAGCGCAGGCAGACGGTGCAGAGCTGATCGAGCCGACCACAGATGAGGTAACGTATTCTGACGGAACCACAGATGAAGTGTACGGCTTTGATATCCCGGTAGAAAAACTGGACGAGGATTTCAATGTTGCGATCATTGGTAAAAAAGGAACCTGGTATGATCATGTAGTCAGCGTATCCAATCCGGTACCACAGGAGTAATCCGGGAAAAAACAAAAAAGATATCCACAGAAGGTGAACCATTTTGCACCGCCTGTCCACAGAAATTGTGGACAGAGAGGGGAAAAACGGTTCCCTTTGTGGATATCTTTTCTTATTTCTCCGGAAACAGTTTGCGGAACAGAAAACGGATGAAGGGTCCGCAGTACATGAGCTGCCAGAAGAAGGCAACCGGGAAATTTAAGAACGTGGTTTGGAGCCAGACAGCGACAAATTCTTTTCCGGCATTTTTAAACAGCAGTGTTGCAATAAAACTCATAATCGGACACATAATAGCAATAATCATAATGGAAATTGCCAGCGTGATTACGATCGGACGATCCTGCGGTGTTACCATGCAAAAAGCTAATTTGTGAGCCAGATGATCCACGAGGAAAAACTCGAGGATAAAAGCGGCCGGCCACATGATTATCATCTCGTGAAACGCCATCAGAAAGACCTGATTTGTCATTCCGCCGATGTTCATGGAAATGTTGTAGCAGATCATGGCATAGACCATCAGAAAGGACATCATGAGGGTAAATACAACGTTTTGAAATTTTGTTTTTGGCATCGATTGTTCTCCTTTTCTTTGCAATTTTGAAAAATGGGCGCAAAAAAGACACATGTGTTGTTCGTTAACCAAGCAATGCACTTGTGCCGTTTCCAATCTGATACCAATCTTTTCTGCAGTTTTTAATTTTGAACCGTCGATTATTATAACGTCTCCGGCGGCGTTTGGCAAGAGAAAATTGAGAAATTTTTAAAAAAGACAGATAAACAAGAAAATTCGATGCGTGCTGGAAGCACGGTTTGGCGAATGGTGCGGGGAACGGCACCGGCGGGAAAAAGAATGGATTGCGAAACGGGAGCGGGATTGCTACAATAGAACATAGTGAAAACAAAGAGAAAACGCAAAAGGAAATCAATATTATGTCAGAGATCAGAAAAATCGAAAACTTTGCGGCGCCGGAGCTCGACGTGTATGCGCGTCTTTCAGAACCGCAGTTATTGCACTATTATGAACCGCAGCCAGGCCTTTTTCTTGCGGAGAGTCCGCGTGTCATCGAGCGTGCGCTGGATGCCGGATATGAACCGGTTTCGTTCCTTGCCGGAAGCGCAGAGCTTGCCGCAAACGAAGCACTCTTTGCGCACTGCCCGGACGCGCCGGTCTATACAGCAGAGACGAAGGTGCTGGAACAGCTCACAGGCTTTGCCCTCACGCGCGGCATGCTCTGCGCGATGCACCGCCGCACGCTTCCGGCTATGGAGGAAATCTGCCGGAATGCCCGCCGCGTGGCGATTCTGGAAAATGTCGTGAACCCGACGAATGTCGGTGCGATTTTCCGTTCCGCCGCCGCGCTTGGCATCGATGCCGTGCTCCTCACATCAGGCTGCAGCAACCCGCTGTACCGCCGCGCCATCCGCGTGAGCATGGGAAATGTCTTCCAGGTCCCGTGGACCGTGCTGCCAGGCGGCAGTTACTGGCCGGAGCAGGGAATTGCTTCACTGCAGGAACTTGGATTTTATACCGTTGCGATGGCATTAAAAGAAGACTCCGTTCCGATGGATGATCCGTCGTTAAAAACGCATGAAAAGCTCGCCATTCTGCTCGGAACCGAGGGTGACGGACTGGCAAGTGATACGATCGCTGAAACAGATGCAACCGTGCTGATTCCGATGACACACGGTGTGGATTCACTGAACGTCGCTGCGGCGAGCGCTGTCGCATTCTGGGAGCTGGCGGGAAGAAGATAAAGATGTTCCGTCGGTACCGGAGATTACGGAATAAAAATAGGATCAGAGATAGATTTTCGGGATGCATATTTTGATGCATCCCTTTTTGAATTTACGGATTTTGAAATTCCTTCCGATACATCTGCGGCGTACATCCCACTTTGTTTCGGAACTGCCGGTTGAAGTTGGAAAGGTTGCGGAAACCATTGTCGTACGCGATTTCGGACACACTCCGCGTCGTACTGCGCAGCGCCTCGCAGGCGGCTTTGATCCGAAGCTGTGTCAGATATTCAACGGCCCCGAGTCCGAAGGTCTGCTTAAAACAGCTCATAAAATAGCTTTTGCTCAAATGCGACAGCCTGGCAAGTTCCTCTATGGTAATCGGGTCGGCGAAGTGCTCCTGGATATAGGCGAGCACAGGCCGCAGGTTTTCAGCAGCCGCAGGCATGGCGGGACGATCGGTGCAGAGTTCCGGCGATGCGGCGAGCAGATAGAAGAAGCGGAGCAGCTCACTTTTCAGCAGAAGATCGGAGACAGCAGAGTTTTCACGGATGCAGCGGAAAATCTGATGGACGGATGCAGAAAGTGCAGCATAACCGGAATGTTCGGGTGAAATCGGTGCCTGGATGCGGCGCCGGGCGGAGAAAAACGGCTGCAGAATTTCCGTGTAGCTGCGGTCGTCATACCCGCCGATCAGCATATTCTGGTGGAAAACAATCGTATCATAAAACATCGACTCCTGCTCGGCGGGCAGAATGGCATGTACGAGGTTCGGCTGAATCAGAAAAATATCACCGGCATGCGCCGTAAGCAGACGGTCCTCATACTGAAAATACCCCGTTCCGCGTTTGATATAATTCAGCTCCATCTCCCCGTGCCAGTGCAGCGGTACGCCGGGAAAATAGTCGGGCATCCGGCAGTCATAATAACTGTAGGGAACCTGCATGGAGCCGTGCTGGCGTTTTTCTTTCGCAGCAGAAAGCATCATAAAATCCTCCTCCAAAAAGCATGTCCGTAAAATGCCGGGAATGGCAGAGCGTGGCATGGATAAAATCAGTTAATGTTCACTCAGCAGTGAAACACTTGCTGTTTCGCTGCGTAAGAAAGTGATTCAGGTGTGAGCAGCCCTCCTTTTGCGAAGCAAAACTTTAAATGAGGGTTGCGAAGGTTACAGTTCGCTGGGTACCAGTGAACTGTAACTAAAATCATAGAATAGTATTAGAATGAAATAGGAAATTACTGGTATTTCAGCGGATACAGTAGTAATATATCATATAGAAACACTTGCTGCAACGACGAAAATACAGCAGAAATAAGAGCGAAAGAGGGAAAGAAAAAATGTCAAAATGGTTAGATAACGCAGTATTTTATGAGATTTACCCGCAGTCCTTCAACGACACCAACGCCGACGGAATCGGAGATTTCCAGGGTATCATTGAAAAATTAGACTACATCAAGGAGCTGGGCTGCAACGCCATCTGGATCAACCCGTGCTTCCTGTCCCCATTCGGTGATGCAGGATACGATGTCGCAGATTACTGCCGCGTTGCACCGCGCTACGGAACGAATGAGGATCTGAAGAGAGTTTTCGAAGAGGCACACAAACGTGACATGCACGTTCTGCTCGACCTGGTTCCGGGCCATACATCTGTTGAGCATCCATGGTTCAAAGAATCCATGAAAGCAGACCGCAATGAATTTACAGACCGCTACGTATGGACCAATAACGTATGGGAAGCACCGGAAGGAATGGGAAGCCTGCGCGGCATTTCCGAGCGTGACGGCGCCTGCGCCATCAACTTCTTCTCCAACCAGCCGGCCCTGAACTATGGCTTTTATCAGCCGGATCCGGAAAAACCGTGGCAGCAGTCCTTTGATGATGAGGGACCGCAGGCAACGCTGGCAGCGATGGAAGATGTCATGAGATTCTGGCTGAACATGGGCTGCGACGGCTTCCGTGTCGATATGGCGGGCTCCCTGGTAAAGAACGATCAGGAAGGCAAAGGAACCATCCGCCTGTGGCAGCAGGTACGGAAATTTCTCGACGCCGAGTTCCCGGATGCAGCCATGGTATCCGAGTGGGGCGAGCCGGACAAATCCTTACAGGGCGGCTTCCACATGGACTTCCTGCTTCACTTTGGACCGTCCCATTACAACGATCTGTTCCGCTGCGATGAGCCATTCTTCTCCAAACGCGGAAAAGGAGATATCTCTGAGTTTGTAGAGACCTACAAAACCAACTACAATAAGACCGCACAGAAAGGCCTGATCTGCATCCCGTCCGGAAACCATGATATGGACCGTCTGGCACGCCGTCTGCAGGGGGATGAGCTGAAAATTGCTTTCGCTTTCCTTCTTTCCATGCCAGGTGCGCCGTTCATCTACTACGGTGATGAAATCGGTATGCGCTACGTCGAAGGCCTGAAATCCGTTGAGGGCGGATACAACCGCACCGGTTCCCGTTCTCCGATGCAGTGGGATGACAGCACCAACGCAGGATTCTCCAGCGCACCGGCCAGTGACCTCTACATCACCATGGACCCGGGCAAAGACCGTCCGACCGCCAAAGCACAGATGGCCGATCCGGATTCCCTGTACCACGAAGTTAAAAAACTCATCCAGATCCGCCAGAGCAGCAAAGCACTCTTAAGCCGCGGAACCATCGAGTTCGTTTATGCAGAGAAAAACCAGTATCCGCTGGCATACGTCCGTGAGGCTGAGGGTGAAAAAGTCCTCGTTATCATCAACCCATCCGACAAAGAGCAGTCCTTCCCATACAGTGCAGAGCTGAAGGATGTCTACACGATCGGAGGAAAAGCAGAATCCAAAGACGGAACCATCACCATCCCGGCACAGTCCGCAGGATTCTATCATATCTGATCGAAAATAAAAATGACAGGGAGATCCAATCGAATTTTTTCGGAGGATCTCCCTGTTTTTAAATATGATACACTCTCAGCTCATGCAATGCCCTGGTCGCTGCAATATACTGCGCCTGCATCATTATCTCCCGTTTCTCGTCCTTCGGGAAAATAGAGAACACCTGATCAAACTCCAGCCCTTTCGCCAGATAAAATGTGGTAACCGTCAGTCCTTTCTTAAAACTGGAGCTGTCACGGTTCAGCCAAGAAAGCCGCTTCCCGCAGTCAAAATCTTTTTCTGCCAGAATCCCCCGCAAAATTAAATAAGCCCGTTCCGCCGTCTTCTCATCCGGTACAATCACCGCCGCCGTCTCATACGTTTTCTCATCTGGAAACAGCGTATCCACTGCCTCCCGCAGAGCCGCCTCAAGATCCGTGACATCCCGTTCCAACACCGGCATTCCGTGCCGTTCAAACAGCTCCAGATCCGTCACGCCAATGAGATTTGCCGCATACGACGCAATTTCCACCGTATTCCGGTAACTCTTCCGCATCTCAATCCGCCGCAGATCCTTCCCGAAAATCCCCGGTAAAAACTGCAGTACATCCTGCTGCTGATCCGCCATCGTCTGCGCCCGGTCGCCGAGAATCGTCATCTTACAGGAAAACATCCGCCGGATAATCAGATACTGGAGCAGCGAATAATCCTGCATTTCATCAATCACCAGATGCTTAATATTCGACCGCTCCGCCTGCCGCGACAGGCGGTACTTCAGATACAGAATCGGATACACATCCTCATACCGCAGTTTCCGCTTCTCCAACGGCCGCCGCGGCAGCGTCTGATATCCCTCTTTCTTCAGAAAACGATTGTAGAGAACATAAAAATCCATCGTCTCATACATCTTCCGGAATTTTTCGATGAGCGGAATCCGCTCCTCCTCCGGCAGATCCCGGTTCAGCAGCGTCTCGATCTCGTCAATAAACGTCTCCGCCACCGCATCCATCCGCGAGAGCAGCGGAATATCCGCAAACTTGTCATAAAACAGCGTAATAATCTCCGATTCTGACTTCACAAACGACTTATACGAAACGTCTGAGAAATTCATCAGCTCGTCCTCAAGCTCCAGCGCAAATCCCTCCATCTGGTCCACAAACGCCTGCGACTGTTTTAAAGCAAACCGTTCTGCGGCTTTTGGATCCCGCATCTCCCGCTCAATCTGATCACAGCGGTCCTCACAGTCCGCCGCCGTGTCCTGTAATTTGCGGTAAGCAAAGAGATCAAAACTCATCTCCTGAATATTCTCCTCACCGAGCTCCGGCAGAATATGTGAAATATAATCCGAAAATACCCCGTTCGGCGATAAAATCAGAATATTCGAAGACTTCAGATTCTGTCTGTCATGATACAAAAGGTAGGCAATCCGATGCAGCGCCACCGATGTCTTGCCGCTTCCCGCCGCTCCCTGAATTACCAGAATCCGGTCCTTCGTATTGCGGATGATCGCATTCTGTTCCTTCTGAATTGTGCGGATAATATTCTTCAGCTGTACCTCGCCGTTGCTGCCAAGCTCCGCCTTTAAAATATCATCATCAATTTTCACATCACTCTCAAATCCGTAAATCATCTTTCCATCCCGGATCTTATACTGCCACTTGGAACAGATTTCCCCTGTCATCTCGCCGCCCGGAGCCAGATAGGAAGCCGGCCCGCGGTCAAAATCGTAGAAAAGACCGCTGACCGGGCTTCTCCAGTCGTAAATCAGCGGCAGCTCGCCCGGCCGCTCCGCAAAATTGCCGATGCCGATATAGAAAATTTCCGGCTCATCATCCCCGTCATAGCAGAAATCCACACGCCCGAAGAACGGAGAATCCAGCATTTTCCGGAAGCGGCTCCGCAGAAGAAGCTGCTCCTGATTCGCATTCACCTGATGCAGCAGCGCCTGCTGATTGTCGTAATCCTCATATCCGTACTGGTCCATCTCGGTATAGTTCTGCCAGTAATAATCGTGCATATTTTCAATTTCTTTCTGTCCGTCCAGCAGAGACTGACTGATCTCGGCAAGACGCGCCTGCAGCTTTTCCAGCACAAAAGAAAGATATTCCTGTCCGTTTTTCTGGTCTGTCATAAAAGGAAACCTCCTCTTAAAAATATAATGTCGAGTGCCGGAAAACCCGGCTGATCTTATCAGTATAGCAGACAGGCACGTTTCCTGCAATTCAAACATAAAATAAAGAAAAATCCCCTTTGAGGTGCCGCTTTTCTTGGAACCCTTTTTAAAACCACTGTCTGCACAGGAAGAAAAAAGCTGTCTGGATGCGTATCAGAGGGGCGATACAAAAGCCAGAGACATTCTGGTCGAGCGGAATCTGCGCCTGGTCGCGCACGTTGTGAAAAAGTATCAGGGCCTGCCCGATGATCTCGACGATCTGATTTCCATTGGAACGATCGGCCTCATCAAGGCGGTGATGACATATGATTCGAAAAAAGGAAACCGGCTGGCCGCATACGCCGCCCGCTGTATTGATAATGAGCTGCTGATGTATCTTCGGAGCAAAAAGAAAACGGCACGGGAGATTTCCCTCTACGAGCGATCGGAACCGACAAGGAGGGAAATGAGATCCATCTGCTCGACATCGTGGAGGGCGGCGGGGAGGATATCGCGGAACAGTACAACCGGAAAGAGGACGCGGTGCGGCTGTACTGTTATCTGGATTCGGAATTAAAAGAGCAGGAAAAACAGGTGCTTCTTCTCCGGTACGGCCTTGGCGGAAAAGCAGAATACACACAGAAACAGGTCGCTGCCCGGCTCGGCATCAGCCGTTCGTACGTGTCGCGGATCGAGAAGAATGCAATTGAAAAGTTGCGGTTACGGTTTGCCGCTTCGTAAATGCTTGACATTTCAAACGGACTGCTTCTATAATAAAGGGTAAGGAAATCAGGTGCAGAAAAGGTTTCCTTATCCTTACTTTTTCGAACAAAAATCAAAGATAATATCTTCCCGGTGTTCTTGCCGGACATTTTCCCAAAATGAAAAATAAATAGGAACTATACGACCTGCTACTGAAAGAAAAGGAGGTTTTCTTTGTATTGCAGTGTATTATCAGCCACCGTCTCGGGCATGGAGATGATTCCGGTGCAGGTGGAGGCGGATGTCAGTGACGGCATGCCGCAGTTTACGATGGTCGGCTACGTGAGTGCCAGGTAAAGGAGGCGCAGGACCGCGTGCGGACAGCCTCAAAAACATGGGAATTTCCCTGCCGCCGAAACGAATTACGATTAATTTATCCCCGGCGGACGTCCGAAAAGAAGGATCGCGTTTCGATCTTCCGATTGCAGCGGGCGTTCTGATGACGCTCGGCCGGATTCCGCCCGGGTCACTCCGGAAAACGATGGTGCTCGGCGAACTCGGCCTTGACGGCCATGTGCAGGAGATCAGCGGTGTATTTCCGGCAGCGGCGAAGGCGCGGGAGCTTGGATGCACAACGCTTCTTGTTCCGGCCGGAAATGCCGCGGAAGGGGGTCTGGTCGGCGGGCTTCACGTCGTTGGAATCCAGAATTTACAGGAGCTTTTGAATTACTGCTGTGAAGGGAAAATGCCGTCGCTTCCGTCTATAGAAAATCAAAAGAAGGAGGACGGAAAAGAGCCGGACTTTTCCGAAGTGCAGGGCCAGACGGCGGCGCGGCGGGCGGCGCTCATCGCTGCGGCCGGATTTCACAATCTGCTGATGCTGGGGCCGCCGGGCAGCGGAAAATCCATGATTGCAAGGCGGATTCCGACGATCATGCCTCCGATGTCTGAGGAGGAGCAGATGGAAGTAACGCGGATCTACAGCATCGCCGGAATGCTTGCCAAAGGAGAGGGTGTCCGCCGGGAGCGGCCCTTCCGTGCTCCGCATCACACGATGTCGCCGCAGGCTCTTGCAGGCGGCGGAAAACAGCCGTCCCCGGGCGAAATTACGCTGGCACACCGCGGTGTTCTCTTCCTTGATGAACTCCCGGAGATGACGCGCACAACCATTGAGATCCTGCGCCAGCCGCTCGAGGAGCACCGGATTGTGATTTCCCGTGTCAGCGGAAACTATGTGTTCCCGGCGTCATTTCTGATGGTGGCGGCAATGAACCCCTGCCCCTGCGGCTTTTACCCCGACTTATCGCGCTGTACCTGCGCACCCGGCGACATCAGCCGGTATCTCTCGAGAGTCAGCCAGCCGTTCCTCGACCGCATGGATCTCTGCGTGCAGGTGGAAGCACTTTCCTACGAGGATCTGCACGGCGAGGAGCGGTGCGAATCCTCGGCCAGAATGCGGGAAAAAGCGACGGCAGCGGCGCAAATTCAGGCGGCGCGCTACCGGCAGGAGTCGATTCATTTCAATAGCGAACTGAAAGCAGGCCAGATCGAGAAATACTGTATCCTGGAAAAGGCAGCGGAAGAGCTTTTAGAGGATGCCTTCCGCCGCCTGCGCCTCAGCGCGCGTTCCTACCACGGGATTATCCGCACCGCGCGGACAATTGCGGATCTGGACGGGGCGGTCAAAATCGGCGTGCCGCATATCAGCGAGGCGATCTGCTTTCGGAGTGCCGACAAAAGTATATGGAGGATCTGACGTATGGCGATGGAAATTTTTACAGTCGGCCGCGGGCAGGAGGGCTATCCGGAGCGGCTTATGCCGTTCGCGGACATGCCGTCCCGCCTTTTCGTGCGGGGCGCGCTGCCGGCGGATGAGCAGAAAACAGCGGCGATTGTGGGCGCGCGGATATGTACGGCGTACGGAAAGAGCCAGGCGGCCTTTTTCGCGCAGGTGCTGGCGGCAAACGGCGTGGCGGTGATCAGCGGACTGGCGTGCGGAATCGACGCGGCGGCGCACGAGGGGGCACTGCGCGGAAAGGGAAAGACGTTTGCCGTGCTTGGCTGCGGCGTGGATATCTGCTATCCGAAACAGAATTACCCGCTGATGCGGCGGATGCTGGAAAACGGAGGCGGTGTCTTAAGCGAATTTCCGCCGGGCGCAGAGCCGCTTCCGTGGCATTTCCCGATCCGCAACCGCGTGATCAGTGCGCTGGCAGATGTCGTTCTGGTAATTGAGGCAAAAGAGAAGAGCGGCTCGCTCATTACGGCGGACTACGCGCTGGAGCAGGGAAAAACGGTATTTGCCCTGCCCGGACGGACAACGGATGCGACAAGCCGCGGCTGCAACCGCCTGATCGCGCAGGGAGCGGAAATTGCGATTTCACCCGAAACGATTCTCGAGGAGCTGGGCGTGAAAAAGGCCGGGACAAAAAGAGCCGCACCGCGTCCGCGCTATGGAAAAGAGGCGGAAATGGTTCTGAAAACACTCGCGGCAGAACCGCAGAATCTTGCACAGCTTGCCGGCAGCACCGGAATCCCGCTGCAGGAGCTGACCGGCATTCTGCTGGCACTCGAAATTGACGGCGTTATTGCGGAAAATCCGCCGGGCGTGTACATGGCGTTATCGTAAAAGGGACGAGGAAAAGAAAGGTTTTGTGATATTCCGCCCGGTGTACAATTATAATAGAAGAAAAAGAAAAAAGGGGGCTCTTCTGCGCCGCGTGCATGTCTGAAAAAGGAAAAAGAAAAGAAAAAAATCAGGAAAAATCGTTAAAAAATAGAAAAAATCCTGTTATTTTGTCGGGAAACATCGAAAAATGGTACATTTTAAAAATGGAAAACACTTGCAAGAAAAAACTTTTTGGTGTATAGTCAGTGGAAGTTACGACTAATTTAGGAATTATTCTGGAATTTGTAATGATGCAGAACTATGCGATATGAAAAACGCAATATAGATCTGGACAGTTATAAAAATATGTATTCAGGAGGCATCAGAGGTGGCAAAATATCTTGTAATAGTGGAATCACCGGCAAAAGTCAAGACGGTGAAAAAGTATCTCGGGGCAAATTACGAAGTTGCAGCATCTATGGGCCATGTGCGCGATCTGCCGAAAAGCCGGCTTGGAATTGATGTAGAACATGACTTTGAACCAAAATATATCACCATCCGCGGAAAAGGAGAGCTTCTGGCATCTCTTCGAAAAGCCGCAAAAAAAGCAGATAAAGTTTATCTCGCAACTGACCCTGACCGCGAGGGAGAGGCAATTTCCTGGCATCTGTCGATTGCGCTGAATCTCGATGAGAACAAGATGCGCCGCATCACCTTCAACGAGATCACAAAATCAGCAGTCAAAGCGTCGATCAAACAGGCACGCGACATCGATATGAACCTGGTGGACGAGCAGCAGGCGCGCCGCTGCCTCGACCGTATGGTAGGTTATGAAATCAGCCCATTGTTATGGAAGAAAATCAAACGCGGACTTTCCGCCGGCCGTGTGCAGTCCGTTGCACTGCGCATCATCGGCGACCGCGAGGATGAGATCAATGCGTTCATTCCGAAAGAATACTGGACACTGGAAGCAGATCTGAAAATTCCAGGCGAGAAGAAACCGCTCGTCGCAAAATTCCACGGAAAAGGCAGTGAAAAGATGGCGATCGAGACGAAAGAGCAGCTCGATGAAATCTTAAAGGGACTGGAAAATGAGACCTTTACCGTATCCGAAGTGAAAAAAGGAGAGCGTTCCAAGAAAGCGCCGCTTCCGTTCACCACGAGTACCCTGCAGCAGGAAGCATCGAAGGTGCTGAACTTCTCCACGCAGAAGACGATGCGTCTGGCGCAGCAGCTCTACGAGGGCGTGGAAGTAAAAGGAAAGGGAACGATCGCTCTGATTTCCTATCTGCGTACCGATTCTACACGAATCAGCGAGGAGGCCGATGCGGCAGCACGTTCCTTTATCCAGGAGCAGTACGGCACAAAATATACCGCAAGCGGGGACACGACGGAGAATAAAAACAGCAAGGCACAGGATGCGCACGAGGCCATCCGTCCGACCGATGTGACGAATACACCGGTAATGGTAAAAGAATCCCTGCCAAGAGATCTGTTCCGCCTGTATCAGCTGATCTGGAAACGCTTTGTGGCAAGCCGCATGCAGCCGGCCGTCTATGAGACAATTTCCGCACGGATCAATGCAGGAGAGTATCTCTTTACAGCAGCTTCCTCCCGTCTGGCATTTGATGGTTTCATGTCCGTTTACACCGATCCGGATGAGGAAAAGAAAGAGAAAAACGCCGCTGTCCGGAGTCTGGAGGCAGGAACGGAGCTGGCACTGGAAAAGATGGATCCGCAGCAGCACTTCACACAGCCGCCGGCACACTACACCGAGGCATCCCTTGTCAAAATGCTTGAGGAACTCGGCATCGGCCGTCCAAGTACGTATGCGCCGACCATCACAACGATCATCAACCGCCGTTACGTGGCAAAGGAGAACAAGAACCTTTACATGACAGAGCTCGGCGAGGTGGTCAACAACATGATGAAAGAGGCATTCCCGAGCATCGTGGATGTCAACTTTACGGCAACGATGGAGCTCTGCTCGACAGGGTTGGAGATGGAAGTGTTCCGTGGAAGACAGTAGTCGAGAACTTCTGGCCGGATCTCTATGAGGCGGTCACAGAGGCAGAAAAGAACCTCGAAGAAGTTAAGGTAGAGGATGAGGTGACGGATGTCATCTGCGAGAACTGCGGCCGCAACATGGTGGTCAAATACGGCCCGCACGGAAAATTCCTCGCCTGCCCGGGATTCCCGGACTGCAAGAACACGAAGCCGTATCTGGAAAAGATCGGTGTTCCGTGTCCGAAGTGCGGAAAAGAAGTGATCCTGCGCAAGACGAAAAAAGGACGGAAATATTATGGATGCGAAAACAATCCGGAATGCGATTTCATGTCCTGGCAGAAACCGTCTGCCAAGAAATGCCCGCAGTGCGGCGGCTATATGCTGGAAAAAGGCAATAAGCTGGTCTGCGCGGACGAGCAGTGCGGCTATGTAGAAGCACGCGAAAAGAAAGACGAAGACTGAGAATGACAAAGCGGTCTGTACTGGTGAAAAACTGGTGCAGGCCGTTTTTTTGCTTATCGCGGCGGAAAAACAGGAAGATCCGAAAAAATTTAGCATGAATTTTTATAAAATTTATAGTTTTCTGAAAAATATATTGATTTCCGGAAAACTACATGATAGAATGAGCTTAGTTTTAAGGGTTGTCTGAAAAAGGCATCAGTGTGCATTTTTTTCGGCGGATACGCCAAAAAAATGCAGAAAATAAAGAAAGGAGAAGAACATGAGCGTACAACTGCTGGATAAAACCAGAAAAATCAACAAACTGCTTCATAACAATCACTCCACGAAGGTCGTGTTCAACGATATCTGTGAAGTCCTGATGGAAACGTTAAGTTCCAATATCCTGGTGATCAGTAAAAAAGGAAAAGTGCTGGGCATCAGCCTTTGCCCGGGCGTGGAAGAAATTACAGAGCTGATCGAGGATAAGGTGGGCGGTTATGTCGATGCCGCATTAAACGAGCGTCTCCTCGGCGTACTCTCCACAAAAGAGAACGTCAATTTACAGACCCTCGGCTTTGAGCGGCCTGGTGTAGAGCGCTACACCGCAATTATCTGCCCGATCGAGATCGCCGGAGAACGCCTTGGTACCGTATTTATGTACCGCTGCACCCCGCAGTACGATATCGACGATATCATCGTCAGTGAGTACGGCACAACCGTTGTCGGACTGGAAATGATGCGTTCCGTCAACGAGGAAAATGTGGAGGAAAACCGTAAGGTCAGGTGGTTAAATCCGCATTCAACACGCTGTCCTTCTCCGAACTGGAAGCCATCATCCATATCTTTGATGAACTGAACGGGGATGAGGGCATTCTGGTTGCAAGCAAAATTGCAGACCGCGTCGGCATCACAAGATCCGTCATCGTAAATGCCCTCCGCAAATTCGAGAGCGCAGGCGTCATCGAGTCCCGTTCCAGCGGTATGAAGGGAACGTATATCAAGGTATTAAATGATTATATCTTTGATGAACTCGACGAGATCAAAGCAAGAAAGAACCTGAAAGGAAAGGGCGATGCCCATCCGGACGAGGCGAAAAAATAAAAAAGTGGAATGTAGAAAAGAATCGGAGCCGTTTAAGAATGGCGCCGTTTCTTTTTGTGCAAAAAAGCATTCGGGGAGCGGAAAAAATGGTATCATTCCCGTTTTTAGGAATAAACTATAATTAGATTCTAAAGAGAGTATAAAATATGAAAAAATTGCCAAAATAAGAAAAAACGAGGAAATAAGAGAAATTAAGAGCTATCACGAGAGAAAAAAAGAGAATTACAAAATTCATGCATTTGCGAAATGAGGTGGAAAACACTATAGTAAGAACCATCAAGTAGCACTCGAATGAACTGAGTGCTAATAAATAAAACTGAATGAAATCTTGAAGGAGGAAACATAAATGAAGTTAGTACCTTTAGGTGACAGAGTTGTATTAAAAGAGTTAAAAGCAGAGGAAACCACAAAATCCGGTATCGTACTTCCGGGACAGGCACAGGAGAAACCGCAGCAGGCTGAGGTTATCGCAGTAGGACCTGGAAAAGTAGAAGACGGCAAAGAAGTAAAAATGGAAGTTGCAGTCGGAGATCAGGTAATCTATTCCAAATATGCAGGAACCAACGTCAAACTGGAAGACGAAGAGTACATCATCGTAAAACAGGATGACATTCTGGCAGTTGTAAAATAAAGAATAATCAAGTAAAAATCAGGAGGCATGACAATCATGGCAAAAGAGATTAAATATGGAGCAGAGGCAAGAAACGCTCTTCAGAATGGTGTAAACCAGCTTGCAGATACCGTACGTGTAACCCTTGGACCGAAAGGAAGAAACGTTGTTCTGGACAAACAGTACGGCGCTCCGCTCATCACAAACGATGGTGTTACGATTGCAAAAGAGATCGAGCTGGCAGACGGCTTTGAAAACATGGGCGCACAGCTCATCAAAGAAGTTGCTGCAAAGACCAACGACGTAGCAGGTGATGGCACCACAACCGCAACCGTTCTGGCACAGGCTATGGTAAACGAAGGAATGAAAAACCTGGCAGCAGGTGCGAACCCGATCGTTCTTCGTAAGGGAATGAAGAAAGCAACCGATAAAGCTGTTCAGATCCTTGCAGAGATGAGCCAGCCGGTAGCAGGCAAAGAGCAGATTGCAAAAGTTGCAGCTGTTTCTTCCGGAAGCGAAGAAGTAGGCCAGATGGTAGCTGACGCTATGGAAAAAGTTTCCAAAGACGGCGTTATCACCATCGAGGAGTCCAAGACCATGCAGAACGAGCTGGAGCTGGTAGAAGGTATGCAGTTCGACCGTGGATATATCTCCGCTTATATGTGCACCGATATGGAGAAAATGGAAGCCGTTCTCGACAATCCATATATCCTGATTACCGATAAGAAACTGTCCAACATTCAGGAAGTTCTTCCGCTGCTGGAGCAGATCGTACAGAGCGGCGCAAGACTGCTGATCATCGCTGAGGACGTAGAGGGCGAGGCTCTCCAGACACTCGTGATCAACAAACTGCGCGGAACCTTCAACGTAGTAGCTGTCAAAGCACCGGGATACGGCGACAGAAGAAAAGCAATGCTCGAGGATATCGCAATCCTGACCGGCGGCCAGGTGATCTCCGAGGAAGTTGGTCTGGAATTAAAAGACGCTACTCTGGAAATGCTCGGACGTGCAAAATCTGTTAAAGTTCAGAAAGAGAACACCGTTATCGTTGACGGTGCCGGCGCAAAAGATGCCATCGCAGCAAGAATCGGCCAGATCAGATCCCAGATCGAGGAGACCACTTCTGAGTTCGATAAAGAGAAACTGCAGGAGAGACTGGCAAAAATGGCAGGCGGCGTAGCTGTTATCCGTGTAGGTGCAGCAACCGAGACCGAGATGAAAGAAGAAAAACTCCGTATGGAGGATGCTTTAAATGCAACGAGAGCAGCCGTAGAAGAGGGTATCATCGCAGGCGGCGGTTCTGCATACATCCATGTAACAACACAGCTTACAGAGCTGATTGACAGCCTGGACGGCGACGAGAAGATCGGTGCAAGAATCGTACAGAAAGCACTCGAGGCTCCTCTGTTCCACATCGTAACAAACGCAGGTCTGGAAGGCGCTGTTGTGATCAACAAAGTAAAAGAGTCCAAAGTAGGTGTTGGATTTGATGCATACAACGAAGAGTATGTAGACATGATCCAGGCTGGTATCCTTGATCCGGTTAAGGTTACCAGAAGCGCACTGCAGAACGCTACCAGCGTTTCCGCAACCCTGCTGACCACAGAATCCGTTGTTTCAACCATCAAAGAGCCGGCTCCGGCTATGCCGGCAGGCGCAGACGGTGGAATGGGAATGATGTAATTTCCGGGATAAAAATGTCTGGTAAAACAAAATAAGAAAACCGGCTGGCAAAGACCGTAGCGGAACATGGGTTCCGAAGTCCTGTCTTTGCCGGCCGGTTTTTTAGTGGAAAGTTTTTCTTCCATTTCGCATGGCTCTGAATCGTTACAAAAAATTTCAGAAAGTTTTCATGCTTTCGCCGGGCGGCGTATATGGACGCTTCCGGCGTTTTATGCTATACTGATTTGTAGGATGTTGGGGGAAATACAACAAAGGAGAAGAAACACACATGGCAAGTCGTTATGAATCCGACATGACAAGGAAGGAGAAGATGCAGCTCGAAAAAGAGAAGCTGTCGAAAATGAATTTTAAAGAGAAACTGGCCTATATCTGGGAATACTACAAGGCTGTCATTTTCGGCATCATCGCTGTTATCTTCATCATCGGCACGATTGTGAATATCCATGAAAATGCGAAGTATTATGACCTCGTGAGCATTGCCGTAGTGGATTACGCAGGACTGCAGGATGTAAGTCCGATCGAGGAGGACCTAAAAGAAGCGCTCGGAACCGGAGATAAGTACGAAAAGGTAAGCATCGATACGAGCTACAGCTTCGGTGAAAACCTGGAAAACGCGGATTACAACACGCTGATGAAATTCACAGCCGTGATTGCCGCACAGAGCATGGATGTTCTGATCTGTTCACAGGCCGTGTACGACAACTACAGCAAAGACGATTATTTTCTGGATCTGTCCACACTGTTTGACGAAGCGACGTGTGAGAAGTACGGGATAAAGGCGGGAGATACCTGCCTCGATATTTCCAAGCTGAAGAAATACCAGGATATGGGCCTTACGTACTATGAGCCGTGTTACCTGACCGTTGTGGTCAACTCCAAGAACACGGACAATGCAGCAAAACTGATCGAATATCTTGAGGAGGATGGAGTAAATGAGTGATCTGTACACAGAAGTGCTGGTGAAAAAACAGCAGACAGGAAAAGACAAGGCGATCAAAGGAGTTCTGATCTTCTTTACCGTTCTTTTTGCAGCCGCAGGAATTATGATGAATCCGCTGATTCTGCTTCTTGCGCTGGTACTTGGAATCGTAGACTATATTTTTATCCCGAAGCTTTCGGTAGAGTTTGAGTATCTGTACGTCAACGGCGAGCTCGATATCGACCGTATCTATTCGCAGTCAAGAAGAAAAAGAGCCGCAAGCTATGAACTTTCCAACATGGAAATCCTGGCTCCGTACCAGTCCCATCAGCTTGATTCCTACAAAAACAACCAGAGTATCAAACGTTACAACTATTCCTCCGGCATCGAAGGACAGGGCCACAAACCGTACGCATTCGTCATCTCCAAGGACAATGCCATGCAGATGGTGATCTTCGAGCCGGACGAAGTGATGTTAAAAGATATCCGCAACCGTGCACCAAGAAAAGTATTTATGGATTGACAGCTTTTTTGTTTTATGTTAAATTAGGTGATAAATCAAAAAGACTTAAGAAGAAAGGAAGAAATGAAAATGGGTACAATTATTGGTGATGGTATTACCTTCGATGATGTGCTTCTGGTTCCGCAGTATTCTGAAGTAACCCCAAACATGGTAGATCTGACTACGCATCTGACCAAGAAGATCAAGCTGAACATCCCGATGATGAGCGCCGGCATGGATACGGTTACAGAACACCGTATGGCAATTGCATGGCACGTCAGGGAGGAATCGGTATTATTCACAAGAATATGTCGATTGAGCAGCAGGCAGAAGAAGTAGACAAAGTAAAACGTTCTGAGAACGGTGTTATCACCGATCCGTTCTATCTGTCTCCGGAGCACACCCTGGAAGATGCCAATAATCTGATGGCAAAATTCCGTATTTCCGGTGTCCCGATTACCGAGAACGGAAAACTGGTTGGTATTATTACAAACCGTGATCTGAAGTTTGAAACTGATTTCACCAAGAAAATCAAAGAGTCCATGACCAGCGAAAACCTGATCACTGCAAAAGTAGGCGTTACGCTGGACGAGGCAAAAGCAATCCTTGCAAAATCCAGAAAAGAAAAACTTCCGATTGTCGATGACGATTTCAACCTCAAAGGTCTGATCACCATCAAAGATATCGAGAAAACCATCAAGTACCCATTGTCCGCCAAGGATGAGCAGGGACGTCTGCTCTGCGGTGCCGCAGTCGGCATCACGGCAAACGTGCTCGATCGTGTCGATGCGCTGGTAAAAGCACACGTAGACGTGATCGTCATCGACTCCGCTCACGGACATTCCGCAAATATCTTCAAAACACTTCGTCTCATCAAAGAGCATTATCCGGATCTGCAGGTAATCGCCGGAAACGTGGCAACCGCAGAGGCAACAAGAGACCTGATCGCAGCCGGAGCAGACGCTGTTAAAGTCGGTATCGGACCTGGTTCTATCTGTACGACCCGTGTCGTTGCAGGTATCGGTGTACCGCAGGTCACAGCCGTTATGGACTGCTATGAGGAAGCAAAGAAGACCGGAACTCCGATCATCGCCGATGGAGGTATCAAGTACTCCGGAGATATGACAAAAGCAATCGCAGCCGGTGCCAATGTCTGCATGATGGGAAGCATCTTCGCAGGATGCGATGAGAGCCCGGGAGATTTCGAACTGTTCCAGGGAAGAAAATACAAAGTATACCGTGGAATGGGATCCATCGCAGCGATGGAGAACGGAAGTAAAGACCGTTACTTCCAGACCGGCGCCAAGAAACTGGTTCCGGAAGGTGTGGAAGGCCGTGTAGCATACAAAGGCCTCGTAGAGGACACTGTATTCCAGCTGATCGGCGGACTTCGTTCCGGTATGGGCTACTGCGGAGCGAAAGATGTTGAGACCTTAAAGGAGACCGGAAAATTTGTGAAGATTTCCGCAGCATCCTTAAAAGAGTCCCATCCGCATGATATTCACATCACCAAAGAGGCTCCGAACTACAGCGTGGACGATAAATAAGAATAAAAAGTCGCAAAAGGCAGAAGGGGGAAAGGGCAGAAACTTTTCAGCTTCTGCCTTTTCAAATGAGGGGGCGCTTATTTGCAGCGGGGAGAGAACATATGGCACAGAAGAGACGGGGAAAAATGACAAGAAAACAGAGGCAGCGCCAGCTTCACCGCAGAATGTTTCTGACGGGAGTTCTGGTGGTGCTGATCTGCGTCGGCATTTACAGCGGCATCCGCCGTGTGGCAAAAACGGCAAGTGATATCACGGCCGTTGACTATTCCGGTTCTGATTATGAGGACAACGATATCACCGACTGGACCGGCGCTCCGCCGATTGATGTGGAGCTTCTGACGCCGAACAGCTGGTCCAGACCGCAGACGAGGCTGAAAAAGGTGGACGGCATCGTTATTCACTACACGGCAAACCCGGGAAGCACGGCGATGCAGAACCGTGATTACTTTGAAAACCTGCCTGAGACGCAGGAGGCGCAGGCCAGCAGCCATTTCGTCGTCGGCATCGAGGGAGAAGTCGTTCAGTGTATCCCGACGAGTGAATGGTCGTATGCATCGAACCAGCGTAATTTCGATACGATCTCGATTGAATGCTGCCACCCGGATGACAGCGGTGAATTTACCGATGAGACATACAATTCTGTGGTCCAGCTCGCCGGTTTCTTATGCAAGCGGTTCAATCTGACTTCGGACGATGTGATCCGTCACTATGATGTAACCGAAAAGCTCTGCCCTCTGTACTACGTGGAGCATGAGGATGCCTGGATTCAGATGAAGGCAGATATTCAGGCGTATGCGGATTCACTTTCCTAAGAGCTGTTTTTAAGAAAAATGAAAAAATCCCCGTTGGGAAAATCAGTTTCAGGAGAAATGATTTTTCCAACGGGGATTTTTCTGTTATCCAATATTTTTAGTAATAGTAACGCCGTCTGCGCCGCTTTCTTTTTTTTGTATTTCCGCCGAGTGCAATCCAGCAGAACAGCCGTACAAACGTGATGCCGAAGAGAACGCCGATGCTGTCGATGCCGACGTCCTTTACCGACGGGCCGCGGTTGGCGACCATCGTCTGGTGGAACTCATCGCTCGCGGCAAAGGCGACACAGAGGATGCCGGCAAGAAATGTGAGCGCGAAGCCGCGCAGGCCGTAGACGTAGAGCGGAAGCGAAACACAGATTGCAAGCAGACAGTACTCTGTCATATGAGCCAGCTTCCGCACCGGGTACTGATACTCGTCAGCCAGTTCCTGGATCTTCTCATCATCCCATCCGCGGTCCATGACGTGGTCGATTGTGATGAAAATGCCGCGCGCCACTTTTTCACTGAGCTGTGAGGATTCCGTTCCGTTCTGGGAAGAGAAGGAGAAAATCATCGACATCATCAGAATCGCCGGGATGAAGGAAAACGGTTTTAACAGTGCAATTACAATTCGATTCATAAAATACCTCCAGTAAAACAAAGCAGGTCAGATCGGAAACTTTTTATGCGGTATGCTCGCGGATTCCGGCAATCGCAGAAAAGATCAGGAATGCCAGCAGGTTCACGATTACGACCGTCGCTCCGGCAGGGGAGGACAGGAAAAATGAGAGGGACATGCCAAGAAGGAAGCACACCACCGAGAGAACCGCGGAGCAGATCACCACGCTCTGGAAGGTATGGCAGAGACGCATCGAGGTCAGTGCCGGGAAAATCAGCAGGCTGGAGATCAGAAGCGCGCCCATCATGCGCATGCCGAGGACGGTGGTGATGGCGGTTAAGAATGCCAGCAGCATGTTGTAAACCTCTGCGCGGACACCGGTTGCTTTGGCAAATGTCTCGTCGAAAGTGACGGCAAAAATACGGTTGTAATACAGGACGAACAGGATCAGCACGACGATGGAGAGCACCACGGAGAGAACAACGTCCTCATCACTCATCGCAAGGATGCTTCCGAACATGTAGTTGTTGACATCGGTGTTCATGCCGCTCGACCACGAAACCGTGATGACACCGATCGCAAGCGCAGAGCTTGAAATCAGGCCGATGGCGGCGTCGCCTTTGATCTTGCTGGATTCGTTCATGCGGAGCAGCAGAAAGGCGGCAAGCACGACGACAGGGATTGTGAAGGCAAGCGGAGCAAAACCGAGTGCCGTTGCAATCGCAAGAGAGCCGAATCCGACATGGGAGAGGCCGTCGCCGATCATGGAGTAGCGCTTTAACACGAGGCTGACGCCAAGCAGTGCGGCGCACAACGAGACGAGAATACCGACCACAAGGGCACGCTGCATAAACGGATAAGAAAGCATTTTCAGCAGATTCGAAATCATAAGTCGGCACCTCCTAAAAACTGTTTTCCAGCCTCGGTTTTCAGATACTCGTTCGTCGGACCGAAGAAGACCTGCTTCTGGTCGAGCTGGAGAATGTGCGTTGCGTCCGGCAGAATATTGCGAATATCGTGGGAAACCATGATGATCGTAACGTTCTGCTCGCGGTTGATGCGGCGGATGAGCTGGTACATTTCGTTTGTCATGACCGGGTCAAGGCCAGTGACCGGCTCGTCGAGGAGCAGCAGTTTCTTTGTGGCGCAAAGCGCACGAGCGAGAAGCACACGCTGCTGCTGGCCGCCGGAGAGATCACGGTAGCATCGTTTCTTTAATGGAAGGAGGTCGAGAAGCTCCATATTGCGGAGCGCGTCCTCTTTGTCTGCCTTTGTGTAAAACGGCGGGAAATGCGGGTGGTTCTGCCGGCCGGACAGCACGACTTCCCAGACGCTCGCCGGGAAATCCTTTTGTGCGGCGGTCTGCTGCGGCAGATAGCCGATCTCGCTTGGATGAAGCCCGTCGCCGGTTGTGATCGAGCCGGTGGACGGATTTTTTAAGTGAAGCAGTCCCTTGATCAGAGTACTTTTTCCGGAACCGTTCTCGCCCACAATACAGAGGTAGGAGCCGGCTTCCAGGGCAAAGTTGACATCGGTCAGGACCGGGATGCCCTCGTAGGAGAAGGTGACATCACTGCAGGTAAGTAGAGCCATTTAGTTTAAAGCCTCCTTTAATGCGGAAACGTTCTGTTCCATGAGGGAGAGATACGTAGCGCCGCTTTCGAAATCATCTTTGGATACATTGTGACAGGAATGAAGCAGCAGCTTTTTCGCGCCGGTCGCCTCACAGATGGAGTCCGTCATTTGTTCATTGGACAGCTCGGTGTGGAAAACGACGGGAATCTGTTCTTCCTTGATTTTATCAATTAAAAAAGAAAGGGTTTTGGCACTTGCCTCGGATTCCGAGGAGCAGCCGGGAAACGCCGCGTAGTAGTCGAGGCCGTAGGTGTCCGCAAAGTAGCGGAACGGGAAACGGTCGCCGAAAACAATGGTATGGCGGCTTGCAGTTGCGGTGACATCGGAAAATTCCTCATCGAGGGAGGCAAGCGAAGCAAGATACGAGGCGGTGTTTGCCTGGTATTCATCCGCATGCTCCGGGTCGAGGCGGCAGAGGGAATCACAGAGCTTCTGGACAATCCGCATTGCATTTTTCGGCGAGGTCCAGACGTGCTCGTCCTGTTCGCCGTGGGATTCGTGCGCATGATCATGGGAAGATTCGTCGTGTGTATCCTCGTCCTCATGGTCGTGTACATCCTCGTGATCTGCATCTTCGTCCTCATGGTCGTGCGCATCCTCGTCCTCATGATCGTGTGCGTGGCCGTGGGTCTCCATTCCCTCGACGGTTTCCTCGGCAACGGTGTCAACGCAGTCCATCAGCGTCACTACCTCTTTGTTCGAGGTATCGACAGAATCAAGGATTGTCTCGACCCAGGCATCGGAATCGCCGCCGACGTAGACGAAGAGATCACATTCGGAAACCGTAATCATATCGCCCGGTGTCGGTTCAAACGAGTGACTTTCCGCACCCGGGGAAAGCAGCATGTGGAGATCGAGGTGATCGCCGCCGATGGCGCGCAGAAAATCATACTGCGGAAAAATGGTCGCCACGGCGGAGAGTTTCGTGTTCTCCTGGGAATCCGCCGTCTCTTTTGAGGATCCCGCACAGCCCGTCAGAAGAAGGAGGGCAGGAAGGAGGAGAAGGCGTAACGTTTTTTTTGAAAAAAATGTCATGATACTCCTTTCTGAAAGAAAACACGGAGGCATTCGAAAAAGCTCCGTATCAGACTGTTTCGTGACAAATGCCGCAGGAGTGGGAAGCGGCAGACGGGAACAAATGTCCCCGAAAAAAGATCAGTTATCATCATATAGCAGGGAGGATTCATTTGTCAAGGAAAGGAAAACCAGTTATAGAAAAGAGGGAAAAAAACTGCCTTTCCCTGTAAAAAAGAAAGGCAGTTTTGAGAAAATTTCTTGATTTTAGGATACCCGGCGGAACTGTGCCTGGTAGAGCTGGTAGTACGCGCCCTGCTTTGCCATCAGTTCGTCGTGGGTTCCTTGCTCGAAAATCTTTCCGTGGTCAATCACGAAAATCCGGTCGGCATTTTTAATAGTAGAAAGACGGTGTGCAATGATAAAAGAAGTACGGCCTTTTAAAAGGCTCTCAATACCCTGCTGCACCTGAATTTCTGTCTGCGTGTCGATGCTGGATGTCGCCTCGTCGAGGATCAGAATACGCGGGTCGGACACCATGGTTCTTGCAAACGCGAGAAGCTGGCGCTGGCCGTTGGAAAGACGGGCGCCGCGCTCGCTGATTTCGGTGTCGTAGCCGTCCGGCAGTTCCATGATAAAGTCATGGGCATGCACCGCTTTTGCAGCGGCAATAATCTCTTCCTCTGTGGCATCGAGCTTTCCGTAGGCAATGTTGTCGCGGATCGTGCCGGAGAAGAGGAAGTTGTCCTGGGTCATAACGCCCATCTGCGCACGCAGACTGTTGATGGAGACATCTGTCAGGCTGTGGCCGTCGACGCGGACCGTTCCCGAGGTAATGTTGTAGAAACGGCTGATCAGATTGACAATGGTCGTCTTTCCAGCGCCGGTCGGGCCGACGAGTGCGATCGTCTCACCGGGAGCCGCTGTAAAGCTGACATCCTTTAAAACCAGCGTGTCCGGATCATCGGAGTAGGCAAAGCTGACGTGGTCGAACGTTACTTCTCCTTTGATCGGCGGCAGTTCTGTGACGCCAGGCTTGTCGGCAACCTCCGCCGGTGTGTCGAGGATCTCAAAGATTCGCTCCGCAGCGGAAAGGTTCGTGATCAGCTTGTTGTAAAAACCGGCCAGGTTCTGGATCGGATCCCAGAACATCGTCAGATACATCGCAAACGCCGTGAACGTACCGATCGGAACGGCATCCACGCCGAGCACGGAAATACCGATAAAATACAGAAGAAACGTTCCGATGCCCCAGGTCACCTCGATCACAGCGGAAAAACCATCCGCCAGGCGGACCGCATGGATAAAGGAGTTCTGATGCTCAAGAAGAAGCCGGTCAAACTCGCCCTGCGATTCCTGCTCTGCGGTAAAGCTCTTGATGATGCGGATACCGGAGAAGTCCTCGTGGATATACGCCGTAACATTGGAAGATTTTTTTCGGAACGTCTGCCATCTCTTGTGTGCGACGATCTGAATAAAATACATGCCGATAGCGATCAGCGGCAGCACGAGAATCGCACTTAAGGAGAGCCAGATGTTTTTGATCATCATGATCACCAGAATGGCGATGATCGTGAGAATGTTTGGAATCAGCTTTGTGACACCGTCGTTCAGCACATCCTTTAACGAGTTGACATCGCCGATGATGCGCGCCAGGATCTTTCCGGCCGGGCGGGTATCGAAAAAGCTGAAGCTTAAGGTCTGGATATGCGTGTAGAGCTCGTCACGGATTTCCAGAAGAATGTTGTTGGTAATACGCGCCATCAGAAGCATCCGCAGGCGGACACCGGCCGCGTAAACCAGGTTGATCACAACCATGAATACGCAGAGGGCAACAAGCCCACGCCAGTCTTTCTGCGCAATATTGACGTCGATGGCGTACTCCAGGAGCAGCGGGTTCACAGTGGAAATCGCGATGGTAACGGCGAGAACCACGAGAACGACGGCAACCTGGCGTTTATAATTTTTTAAGTAGGAGAAGAGGCGGCGGATGGTCGCGCTCTTTAAGACCTCTTTCTGCTCTTCATCTACTTTACTGGAATTGATAGCCATAATCGTATTGTTCCTCTCTTAACGGGTAAGTAAATACAGAAGTTGTCGGGTAACAGATTAAATTGAATTAAGCATTGGCAGGAAGTGCCTGCTCGAGGGCTGCCTTTGCTTTATGGTAATCACCGTACTGAGCCTCCCAGGTGGAGTAGTACAGGCCTTTCTGTGCCATCAGACTCTCATGCGTGCCGCGCTCGGCGATGCGTCCGTGATCGAGATACAGGATCTCATCGGCATTCTGCACCGAAGAAATGCGGTGGGCAATGATGATCTTGGAAACATCTTTTTTCTCGGCGAGATGGCTCTGGATTTCGTATTCGGTCTCCATATCGAGCGCCGAGGTGGAATCATCCAGTACGAGGATCGGAGCCTGTTTTGCCAGGGCGCGTGCGATGGAAAGACGCTGCTTCTGACCGCCGGAAAGTCCCATGCCGCGCTCGCCGATGACCGTTTCGTACTGATCGGAAAGGTGATCGACGAACTCGGAAGCACACGCAGCGGAGACGGCGTTATGTACCTCTTCGGATTTCATTGTGCTGCGGCTGCCGAGGCGGACATTCTCAGAAATCGTGTCTGAGAACAGGAAGACGTCCTGCATGACGACGGAAGAAGTATCGCGCACGGTGCGCAGCGGCAGGGTGCGGATGTCGTGGCCGTCGAGACAGATGGAACCGTCGGTGACATCGTAAAAACGCTCAAGCAGATTGACGATGGTTGTTTTTCCGGAACCCGTCATACCCATGATGCCGAGTGTGTGGCCCTGCTTTAAGGTAAAGTCGATATCCTGCAGAATCGGTGTGTCATGCAGGGAGAAATCGACGTGATGGAATTCCAGGTCACCCGGAAGTTTTGAAAGCTCCACCGGATTTTCCGGTTCTGCTATCTGCGGCTCCTCTGCGAGAATTTTGTTCAGCTTCTTGTTGGAAGCAATCGCAGAAGCGAAGCAGTTGCCGAGCCAGCCGACGTTTTCGATCGGCCAGGTGATCTTGGAGGTGTACTCCATAAAGGCCGTTAAAACACCGAGCGTAATGCGTCCGTGGATGACACCGTAGCCGCCCGCGAGAAGGACGAGCACGCGCATCAGCTTCGTAAGAAACGAGATGGCGGGATCGTATTTCATCAGGACGCGCGCCTGATCCATGTTGAGATCGCAGTATTTCTGATTGTGTTTCCGGAATTTTTTGATCTCATACGGTTCCCGTGCAAAGGATTTGACGGTGCGGACACCGGCGAGATTTTCCTGTGCAACGGTATTCATGACGGCGTTTTCCTCGCTGATCGCATCGTAGACACGGTCGAGTTCTTTTTCGAGGCGGATTGCGATGCCTGCGACGAAAGGAAGGATCGCCACGGAGACGAGTGTCAGCGGCAGATCCAGTTTGACCATACTGACCATTGCCATCATGATACAGATCAGGCCTTCTAAGATCAGCATGCCGGCAAAGCCGAGGATATCCCAGATCCGGTCGACGTCATCGCGCACGCGGGCGAGGAGTTCGCCGGTATTGTTTTTGTCAAAGTATTCCACCGAAAGCCGCTGGACGTGGCGGAACAGGTTGTCCCTCATCTGGCTGGCGACGCGGACGCTGCTGACATCGAATAAAAATTCTTTGATGTACTGAAACAGGGCTTTTGCGGCACCGATCAGAAGAAAGGCGGCAAGGTATTTCCAGAGCAGTTCCATTTTGTGACTGACCAGCACGTCATCCACGATGTGCAGCGTGACAAGCGGCGCGAGCATATCGAGAAAGACACTTAAGGCCATGGAACCAAAAGCGAAAACGTAGTAGTACCAGTTCTGGAGCAGGTACTTACCGATTGGATTTTTCTTCATGAATGTTAAAACCTCCTCATTGATGTCGTTTGGGTGTCTGGCAGAACATAGGCTTTCAAAAGCTCCGTAAGTGTGGGAACGGAACAACGGGAAACGAAAGCGAAGGCTGCGTTTGTATATAAAAGAAGGGAATCGATGCGGTAAGAAGACCGCGGAATCTGCCTGCCGGAAACGGAGCGAAGCCGGAAAGAACGGTTTCGTACTGTTTATAGCAATAAAAAAAGCCG
The DNA here is from genome assembly GCF_003479865.1 of Blautia sp. AM47-4. Taxonomy (NCBI): domain Bacteria; kingdom Bacillati; phylum Bacillota; class Clostridia; order Lachnospirales; family Lachnospiraceae; genus Blautia; species Blautia sp. AM47-4. The sequence goes on along the minus strand of NZ_QUHY01000008.1, from coordinate 108,747 downwards.
CAGTATCGACGTACCGCGCCTTCTGTGCGAAATAGCAGGCATAAAGAATGCATAGAGATTTGTTATGCAGAGTTAATGCTTACAAAGAATTTCGAAAGAAGGGCAGCCACCTGGTTTGATCGCCATACGAAGTTTATTCTGTTTTACGCTGGATGCATAAATAAGATTGATCATAAGTGGTGTTCTCCTTTCGTGATTTTTTCTGCCGCATCTGATCGAACACGACAGCTTATGGTTCTAAGCTACTCCTGTTTTCTGGATTTGTCAATTGTTATTTTCAAAAATTAAAAAATAAAAGCTGCAAAAGGTATGAAAATTGCGAATTTGGGTAGCTGTTTCGGGGAATATGCGATATAATAAACGAGAATATAAGCGGAAAAATCACAAGCTAACATGTGAAACGAGGGGACAAAAAGATGGAAAAAATAATTGCAGGCCTGGTGCAGATGGATTCTGGGCCGGATATGAATGAAAATATGCGCATGGCCGAGCAGTATGTGCGGGAGGCGGCGGAACAGGGAGCGAAGCTGATTCTTTTCCCGGAGACCGCAGAATACACGGGAGCAGACATGCCGGGGCACGCAAGTGCAGTGCCGGGCTACGTCAGCCGCCGGTTTCCAGCCTTGCCAAACGGTACGGTGTCTATCTGCACTGCGGCAGCATGACGGTACGGCGCCATCCGGGGCGTCCGTCCAACACGTCGTTTCTGTTCGGACCAGATGGAGAAACGATTGCAGAATACAGCAAAATACATATGTTTGATGTAAATATTCCGGGCAGTGTCTCCTACGAAGAATCACACGAGATCTGCCCGGGAAATGAAATTGTTCTTGCGGACACGGCGCTTGGCCTGTTCGGCATGAGCATCTGCTACGATATCCGCTTTCCGGAACAGTACCGGCTGATGGCATCCTCCGGAGCAGATGCATTTCTGATAGCGGCGGATTTTACGAAAGCAACGGGAGAGCGCCACTGGGAAGCACTGCTGCGCACGCGCGCCATTGAAAACGGATGCTACGTGCTCGCCGCCAACCAGTGCGGCCAGAAAGCGCGGTTTGAGGCGTACGGCCATTCCATGATCATTGCGCCGGACGGCGAAATTCTTGCGGAGGCAGATGATACCCCGCAGGTACTCATCGCAGAGCTGGATCCGGAAGTGCTGGAGCGGACAAGAAATGAAATCCCGTCTCTGGAAAACAGGAGAGACGATCTTTACCGTGTAAGCTCGGGAAACGTACGGATTTATGAAGAATAAAAATGCAGGGAGGAAATAAGAAGATGGATCAGTTTATACAGTATACCCCGACGGAAGTCGTGTTCGGAAAAGAGACTGAAAACCAGGCAGGCGCTGAGGTAAAGAAATGGGGCGGCACAAAGGTGCTCGTCGTTTACGGAGGCGGAAGTGCGAAACGGAGCGGTCTTCTGGACCGAGTGAAAGCATCTCTTGCAAAAGAAGGCCTTGCCTTTGAAGAGCTTGGCGGCGTAAAACCAAACCCGAGACTTGCCCTTGCCGAGGAGGGTGTGAAAAAAGCAGTGGAAATGCAGGCAGACTTTATTCTTGCCGTCGGCGGCGGAAGCTCGATTGACACCGCAAAAGCCGTTGCACACGGAGCTGCAAATCCGGAGGAGGCACTCTGGGATATCTGGACGAAAAAAGTACCGTTGACAAAATCTCTCCCGGTAGGAGCGGTTCTGACGATACCGGCAGCCGGAAGCGAGATGAGTGATTCCGCCGTTCTGACAAACGAGGCAATCGGCAAAAAGGCAGGCATCAACACGCCGTTCAACCGCTGCAAATTTGCCATCATGAATCCGGAGCTGGCAGCAACCCTGCCGAAATACCAGATTGCCTGCGGAGTAACCGACATCATGATGCACACGATGGAGCGCTATTTCATTCCGGAGAGCCAGTGCGAGATGACGGACGAGATTGCAGAGGGACTCCTCCGTACCGTAATCAAAAACGGACCGAAGGTTCTGGAAAACCCATCCGATTACAATGCGATGGCGGAAATCATGTGGTGCGGAAGCCTGTCACACAATGGACTGACGGAGTGCGGACGCGGCAAAGATTTTTCGGTACATAAATTTGGCCATGCGTTAAGTGCAAAATATGGTGTAGCACACGGCGCATCCCTGGCGGCAGTCTGGGGTGCCTGGGCGAAATACCAGTACGATGAGGAGACGGTTCTCTGGCGGTTTGCACGGTTTGCAGAAAAAGTCTGGGGCATCACAGAGGGAAGCGATCACAAACGGGCAACGGAAGGCATTGAGCGCACAGTAGCGTTCTTCCATTCGCTCGGCATGCCGACCTCCCTGCATGAGCTTGATATTCTGAACCCGTCGGATGAGGATCTGCGTGCCCTTTCCATGGATGCAACACAGCAGGACACTGTAAAACTGTCCCGCATCCGCAAGCTGGGCGCACAGGAAGTATATGAGATTTACCAGATGGCGCGATAAAAGGAGGAAAAACAGATGGCAAAAAAGAAAATCGCAGCACTGCTGATCGCAGCGGCCGTTGCGGCGGGAGGCTGGGCGCTTCCGGCAAGGGTAAGCGCAGCAGAAAATGACGGCACGGCCGTAACCTGGCAGCAGGATGAGACGGAAAGTTCCGAGCAGAATCGGATGAGGAAGCGGCAGCGCAGGAGCAGAGCGGTACTTCGGAAAACGAGACGCCGGCTGTTACGATTCCAGGTGAGGACAACGAACAGGAGCCGGAAGAGAAACTTCCTGCCGGCTGGGTGAAACAGGAGGACGGAAGCTGGAAATACAGAAAAGAGGACGGCACGATGGCCGCCAGCGAGTGGATCACCCATCTGAACCGGAGATATTATCTGAATGCAGACGAAATCATGTGCACGGGTCTTTCGATGGTCAACGGAAAGCTCTATTATTTTGAGAGCTGGGGCGGAGCCGGATACAAAGGCTGGAAAAAAGTCGGCGGGGCATGGTACTATCTGAACGAGGACGGAAGCGTCAAAACGAATGAATGGTTCGTTCACGACAAGAGAACATACCATGTAGATGAAAACGGTGTGATGAGCACCGGACTGCAGAAGATTGACGGAACGCTCTACTACTTCGAGAGCTGGGGCGGAGCCGGATTCCAGGGCTGGAAAAAAGTCGGCGGAACATGGTACTATCTGAATGAGGACGGAAGCCTCAGAACGAATCAGTGGTTTGTGCATGATAAAAGAACGTACCATGTAGACGCAGACGGTGTGATGAGTACCGGCTGGCAGACGATTGACGGCGTTGATTATTACTTTGAAAGCTGGGGCGGCATGCGCGTGAACGCCTGGGCGGCCAAGGGCAGTGACTGGTATTACATGGACAGCAACGGAACCCCAAAAGGGGAAGGCTGGCTGCTGTATGACAAGAACTGGTATTATCTGAGGCAGGACGGCAAAATGATGCACAGTGAATGGCTGTGGTATGATAATAACTGGTATTACCTGCAGAGCTGGGGCGGCATGTATAAGAGCCAATGGGTAACGATCAAAGGCGCAACGTATTACTTCCGGAGCTGGGGCGGTATTTACAAGAACGGCTGGCAGGAAGTGGACGGAAAAACGTATTACTTCCGAAGCTGGGGCGGCATCTATAAGGATACCTACATCGACGGCTATTACGTTGATAAAAACGGTGTCCGCCGGAACAGCAAAAATATCTGCGTGGCAATCGACGCAGGACACCAGAGAAGAGGAAACAGCGAGAAAGAGCCGATCGGACCGGGATCATCGACCTATAAGGCGAAGGTTGCTTCCGGAACATGCGGTGTGGCAACCGGCATCAATGAGTATGAGCTGAACCTTGCGGTATCTTTAAAGGTACGCGATATCCTTGAGGAGCGCGGCTACGATGTTTACATGATCCGCGAGACGCACGACGTCAATATCAGCAACTCCGAGCGTGCAAAACTTGCCGTGCAGAACGGAGCAGACATTCTCGTGCGTGTACACGCGAACGGAGATTCGAACCAGTCGGTTTACGGAGCACTCACGATGGCACCGAGCAGCAGAAATACGTATCTTTCCGGTGATGTGGTCAGCAAGAGCCAGAAGCTCTCCCAGAAGATGATCGCAGCATTCTGCAAAGACACCGGTGCGAAGAACCGCGATGTGATTTACACCGATTCCATGAGCGGCATCAACTGGAGTACCATTCCGGTCACGATCATTGAGCTTGGCTTCATGAGCAATCCTTCCGAGGACCGTTTGATGGCAACCGAGGATTACCGAAACAAGATGGCACAGGGAATTGCGGACGGAATCGACGCATATTACGAATAAACAAAGGGACCTGTCTGAAATGGGCGGGTCCTTTTTGCATGCAAAAAAAGAAAGCGGAGCGAGTCCGCTTTCTTTTGGGAATCCATAGGATCAGATCTTATTTGTTGTTGTTTTTCTCCAGCTCCTGCATTTTCATCGCACGAACCTTCAGCGGCAGACCGAACAGTGTGATGAATCCGTCTGCATCGTGGTGATCGTAGAGATCGCCGGTGGTGAAGGAAGCAAGAGACTCATTGTACAGGCTGTACGGAGAAGACTCGCCGGCTTTGATGATGTTGCCTTTGAACAGTTTGAATTTTACTTCGCCTGTTACATATTTCTGGGTTACATCAACGAATGCCTGGATTGCCTCGCGCAGAGGAGTGTACCATTTTCCTTCGTAAACAACCTCAGCAAGCAGGTTTCCGAGATCTTTCTTTGTTTTCAGGGTCTCACGGTCGAGAATCAGCTCCTCTAACTGCTCATGTGCAGCCATCAGGATGGTTCCGCCAGGAGTCTCATAAACACCGCGGGATTTCATGCCGACAACACGGTTCTCAACGATATCAACAATACCGATGCCGTGTTTTCCGCCCAGCTTGTTCAGCTCGGTGATGATTTCAGAAACTTTCATTTCTTTTCCGTTTAAGGTCTTCGGAACGCCGGCCTCAAAGGTCATGGTTACGTACTCGCCTTCGTCCGGAGCTTTTTCCGGAGGAGTGGTCAGTACGAGAAGATCGTCGTAGTTCGGCTCGTTGGACGGATCCTCAAGCTCAAGTCCCTCATGGCTGATGTGCCACAGGTTACGGTCACGACTGTAGCTGTGGTTTGCATCAAACGGAAGGTCGATGCCGTGTGCTTTACAGTAAGCCAGCTCGTCTTCACGGGACTGCATGGTCCATACATCGGTCATTCTCCAAGGAGCGATTACTTTGATATCCGGAGCAAGGGCTTTGATGCCGAGCTCGAAACGGATCTGGTCATTTCCTTTACCGGTAGCGCCGTGGCAGATGGCAACAGCACCTTCTTTTCTTGCGATCTCAACGAGTTTCTTTGCGATAACCGGACGTGCCATGGAAGTACCGAGCAGGTATTTGTTCTCATAAACAGCGCCTGCTTTTACGCATGGCATGATGAAGTCTTCACTGAACTCGTCGATAACGTTTTCGATATATAATTTGGAAGCGCCGGAAAGTTTTGCTCTCTCATCGAGGCCAACCAGCTCGTTTCCCTGGCCGCAGTCGATGCAGCAGCAGATTACTTCGTAGTCAAAGGTCTCTTTCAGCCACGGAATAATGGCAGTAGTATCAAGTCCGCCGGAATAGGCAAGTACAACTTTTTCTTTCATAATGTAAGATCCTCCTTGGATTTCTCGTGCACCTATATGCGCGGTGCATCGTCAATGACTAAAATATACATCATACGACAGGATTATGCAAGCTTTTTTTCAGAAATTCAAAAAAACTTGCATAATATACATTCGAGGTGTATACTTATGCAATCGACAGTATATGACAGCAGAAAACAAAGATTTTTCATTGAAAAAAGAAAATAATTGAGCTATCATAAAGAGAAAAGAAAAAATGTCCGGCAAGACAAGAAAACGGGCGAAAGAAAAAAGGAGAAAAAGGTATGATCAGAGCAGGAATTATCGGTTCTACAGGATATGCAGGAGGCGAGCTGGTGCGTATTCTCCTGGGACACAAAGATGTGGAGATTAAATGGTATGGTTCCAGAAGCTATATCGATAAGAAATATGCGTCGGTTTACCAGAATATGTTTCAGTTAGTAGACGATGTCTGCAAGGACGACAACATGGAGCAGCTTGCAAAGGAAGTAGACGTCATTTTTACAGCAACTCCGCAGGGACTCTGTGCTTCCCTGGTAAATGATGAAATTCTTTCGAAAGTAAAGGTCATCGACCTGAGCGCCGATTTCCGTATTAAAGATGTAAAAACGTATGAAGAGTGGTACAAGATCGAGCATAAATCCCCGCAGTATATCGACGAGGCAGTTTACGGACTGTGCGAGATCAACCGTGAGAAAGTAAAACAGGCGCGCATCGTGGCAAACCCGGGATGCTATCCGACCTGCTCAACTCTTTCGATTTATCCTTTATTAAAGGAAGATCTCATTGATGGCAACACCATCATCATCGATGCAAAATCCGGAACTTCCGGAGCAGGAAGAGGAGCGAAAGTGGACAACCTCTACTGCGAGGTTAATGAAAATATCAAGGCATACGGCGTTGCCGGCCACCGCCACACACCGGAGATCGAGGAGCAGCTTTCCTATGCAGCCGGCTACCCGATCACCCTGAACTTCACCCCGCATCTTGTTCCGATGAACCGCGGCATTCTCGTAACGGCATATGCATCCCTGAAAAAAGATGTGACTTACGAAGAGGTTAAAGCCGTTTATGATAAGTATTATGCCAACGAGCAGTTTGTACGTGTTCTCGATAAGGATGTCTGCCCGCAGACGAAATGGGTCGAGGGAAGCAACTATGTGGATGTCAACTTCAAGATCGATCCGAGAACGAAACGAATCATCATGATGGGTGCGATGGACAACCTGGTCAAAGGCGCAGCAGGACAGGCGGTACAGAATATGAACCTGATGTTCGGCCTGCCGGAAAACGAGGCCTGTGCATGCCGCCGATGTTCCCGTAAAAAAGACAGAAGCAGACAACAGACGGAATTTACGAAAAGTGAGGATAAAAGAATGAAAAAGATTGAAGGAGGCATCACTGCTGCAAAAGGTTTTCAGGCAGCAGGCGGCGCAGCAGGAATTAAAAAACAGGGCGTAAAGGATATGGCACTTGTCTACAGCGAGGTACCGTGCGTAGCAGCAGGAACCTTTACTACAAACATCGTAAAAGCAGCTCCGGTCAAATGGGACCAGGAGATTGTATACAACCATCCAACCGCACAGGCAATCGTCTGCAACAGCGGAATCGCCAATGCATGCACCGGCGAGGAGGGCTATGGCTACTGCAGAAAAACCGCAGAGGCAGCATCGGCTGCACTTTCCATTCCAGAGGACTCCGTTCTCGTTGCATCGACCGGTGTTATCGGAAAACAGATTCCGATCGATAAGATCGCAGCCGGCGTGGAAATGCTGAAACCGCAGCTTGCAGCTACAAGAGAAGCCGCAGCTACAGCAGCACAGGCGATCATGACAACCGACACCGATCCGAAGGAAGTTGCTGTTCAGATCGAAATCGGCGGAAAAACCGTAACGATCGGCAGCATGTGCAAGGGCTCCGGCATGATCCATCCGAATATGTGCACCATGCTGAGCTTTGTGGCAACCGATGCCAATATTTCGAAAGAGATGCTGCAGAAAGCACTGAGCGAAGTCGTACCGGACACCTACAACATGGTTTCCGTAGACGGTGATACTTCCACAAACGATACCGTTCTACTTCTGGCAAACGGTCTTGCCGGAAACCCGGAAATTACGGAAGAAAACGAGGATTACAAGATTTTCAAAGAAGCACTCTTTGAAGTCAATAAAACACAGGCGATGCACATCGCAGGCGACGGCGAGGGCGCAACCGCACTGTTCGAAGTGACGATTCAGGGAGCCGAGAGCAAAGAGCAGGCCGTGACACTGGCAAAATCCGTCATCACATCGAGTCTGACGAAAGCGGCAATCTTCGGCCATGACGCCAACTGGGGAAGAATCCTCTGCGCGATGGGTTACTCCGGAGCAAAATTCGATCCGGAAAATGTAGATCTCTACTTTGAGAGCGCAGCCGGAAAACTGCAGATTATCACGAAAGGTGTTGCCGTTGACTACAGCGAGGAGGAGGCAACGAAGATCCTCTCCGAGCCGAAAGTAACTGCGATCGCCGACATCCACCTGGGAGAGGCGACAGCAACGGCATGGGGCTGCGACCTGACCTATGACTATGTAAAAATTAATGCGGATTACCGTTCTTAAAAAACATTCGGATGAAATTCTGAGGGAATACAACGAAAACGTGCCGGGAAATCGTGTTTCCGGTACAGCAGAACCAGGAATCAAAAGAGGAGAGCGAGGAAAAAATCATGGTAAATCAGATGTATCTGGACAAAGCAAATGTGCTGATCGAGGCACTTCCTTATATTCAGCGGTTCAACCGCAAAATCATTGTCATCAAATACGGCGGAAGCGCGATGGTGGATGAAGAGCTGAAGAGAAACGTTATTCAGGACGTTGTTCTTCTGAAGCTGGTTGGATTCAAACCAATCATCGTACACGGCGGCGGAAAGGAAATCAGCCGCTGGGTCGGAAAGGTCGGCATGGAACCGAAGTTTGTCAACGGCCTTCGTGTAACGGATGCGGATACGATGGAAGTGGCAGAGATGGTGCTGAATAAGGTCAACAAAGAGCTTGTCACCATGATTCAGTCGCTCGGTGTCAACGCAGTCGGCATCAGCGGAAAAGACGGCGGTCTCTTAAACGTAGAGAAAAAGCTGTCCAAGGGAGAGGACATCGGCTTCGTTGGAAATATCAAAAATGTAAATCCGAAGGTGCTGTACGATCTTCTGGACAACGACTTCCTGCCGGTTGTCTGCCCGGTTGGCATGGACGATGATTTCAACACCTACAACATTAACGCAGACGACGCAGCCTGCGCGATCGCAGAGGCGTTAAATGCAGAAAAACTGGCATTCCTGACCGATATCGAGGGTGTATACAAAGATCCGAAGGACCCGGAGAGCCTGATTTCCGAGCTCCACGTACAGGAAGCAAGAGATCTCATCACCAACGGAAATGTCGGCGGCGGTATGATTCCAAAGCTCCAGGGCTGTATCGACGCGATTGAGAACGGTGTTTCAAGAGTCCACATCATGGACGGAAGAATCCAGCACTGCCTGCTGCTTGAGATCTTTACGAACAAAGGAATTGGTACGGCGATTTTAGGGGAAAACAAGGAGAAATTCAATCATGAAGACAAATGAATATATGGAACAGACCGAGCAGTATGTGCTCCACACGTATAACCGTTTCCCGCTTGTGATCGACCACGGGGAGGGCGTTCATCTGTATGACATCGACGGAAAAGCATATCTGGACTTTGCAGCCGGCATCGCGGTGTATGCGCTTGGTTACAGCAATGACGATTATAAAAAAGCAGTGAAAGACCAGGTGGACAAAGTCATCCATGTTTCCAACCTGTTCTACAATGTTCCGATGGGCTCCGCGGCAGAAAAGCTGGCGAAGGCATCCGGCATGGATAAAGTATTCTTTACGAACAGCGGTACGGAGTCGATCGAGGGAGCCATCAAAGTAGCGAGAAAATACGCTTACTTAAAAGACGGCAGCAACGATCACGAGATCATCGCGATGAACCATTCTTCCATGGAAGAAGCCTTGGAGCGCTTTCTGTAACAGGAAATACGCATTATCAGGATCCGTTCAAACCGCTGATCGGCGGCATTAAATTTGCGGATTTTAATGATCTGGAGAGCGTAAAGGCACAGATTACCGACAAGACATGTGCGATCATCATGGAGACTGTACAGGGCGAGGGCGGTATCTATCCGGCAACGAAAGAATTTTTACAGGGCGTGCGCGATCTGTGTGACGAGCACGACATTCTGCTGATCCTCGATGAGATCCAGTGCGGCATGGGAAGAACAGGAAAGCTGTTCGCATGGCAGGATTACGGCGTACAGCCGGATGTCATGACGTGTGCAAAAGCACTTGGCTGCGGCGTTCCGGTCGGCGCCTTCGTGCTGAATAAAAAGACGGCAGAGCATTCGCTCGTTCCGGGAGACCACGGAACGACATACGGCGGAAACCCGCTGGCCTGCGCGGCTGTCAATGCTGTATTTGAATGCTATGAGAAACAGCATGTCGTAGAGCATGTAGCAGAGACGGCTCCGTATCTGGAGAAAAAGCTGGACGAACTGGTGGAAAAATATGACTGCCTCGCAGCACGCCGTGGAAAAGGCTTTATGCAGGGCCTTGTCGTAACGGGCCGTCCGGTCGGAGAAGTCATCAACCGCGCGATTGAGAACGGACTTCTTGTGATTTCCGCCGGAAGCGACGTTCTTCGTATGGTACCGCCGCTTGTGATTACGAAAGATGACATCGATGAGATGATTGAAAAACTGGAGAAAGCATTACAGTAATGTGGAATAGACAGCCGTCTGGTTTCCTAGGCAGGAGACCGGGCGGCTGTTTTCCTGCTGTCCCTGAGTTCTGTATAAAAACGGGGAAAAAAGGAATAGTATAAAATGTACTCTCGGGGCCTTTCTGCACTTGCTTTTACGGCCGATTTTCCGCCAGCTGCACCCAAATTTCATCAACGTACGCACCGCGTACGCCTCAGAAATTTGGGTGCAGCTGACAAAAAATCTTCTCGTAAAATCAAGCGCAGAAAGACTCCGAGAGTACATAAAAAAACAGCAGGAGGAAAAATCAATGGCGGGAATTTTAACAGCGCTGCTTTCCGGCGCACTGATGAGTATTCAGGGCGTTTTCAACACAGAGGTGACGAAACAGACGAGTACATGGCTGGCGGCCGGCTGGGTGCAGATTAGTGCGTTTGCCGTCTGTCTTGCGGCATGGTGCATCACCGGGAGGGAGCCGATCGGGGATCTGTTCCGCGTAAAGCCGTGGTATCTGCTGCTCGGCGGGGCAATTGGCGCGTTTATCACGATCACGGTTATCTGGAGTATGGCAGGGCTCGGCCCGGCGAAGGCGGCGATGCTGATCGTCATTTCCCAGCTTGCGGCGGCGTGGCTGATTGAACTGTTCGGACTTTTCGGCATGGAAAAAACAGATTTCACCGTGCGCAAGCTGCTCGGCATGGCAGTGGCAGTTGTGGGAATTGTAGTGTTTCAGTGGGAATAACGATTAAGATTTCTACTTGTATTTTTATGGTTTCTTCGATACAATAGAAACGTAGTTATGCGTACACAAGGGACCCTTGCGCGTCAGATGCGAAGCGGAAGGGAGTACACAGCATGAAATTGAAAAAACAGCAGAACAGAGGCAGAAAACATGCAAAAATACTGGCGGCGATGCTGGTTTTTTTGCTCTGCGGATGCAACCACAGGGATACAGAATACAAACTGTCAGATAGCACAGGCGGGAGTACGGCGGAAACCGTTTTCGGGAATCAGAAGGAAGTGGATGAGGAGCAGACGGTTTCCGGAAAAAGCGCCGGAGAAACCACAGGCATTCCGGAAAAACGTGAGGCACAGGAGGCAGCACCGGAAGAAACGGTGCAGGTTTATATCTGCGGTGCGGTCGCTTCCCCCGGTGTCTACACGCTGCCGGGCGGAAGCCGCGTAGTGCAGGCTGTGGAAGCGGCAGGCGGATTTCTGCCGGATGCTGAAGAAAAAATCCTCAATCTTGCACGGAAAATCGAAGACGGAGAGCAGATCACCGTCTGGACGCGCGAGGAGGCAGAAAACATGGAAATCACGGAAACGCCGCAGCAGAATACGGGCGGCACGGAGCAGGCTTCCGGTTCCGGCAAAGTCAACCTGAACACGGCCGGAAAAGAAGAACTGATGACACTCTCCGGCATCGGAGAGAGCCGTGCGGATGCCATCATCGCCTACCGCGAAGCAAACGGCCCGTTTGGTTCGATTGAGGAGATTATGAACATTGAGGGCATCAAGGGAAAGATGTTTGAAAAGATAAGGGGTTCTATCGAGGTTTAGAACAAGAAGGAGAAGAAATGGCAAAGAAAGTTCTTGTAGTTGATGATGAAAAACTGATCGTAAAAGGAATCCGCTTCAGCCTGGAGCAGGACGGCATGGAGGTTGACTGCGCATACGACGGCGAGGAAGCACTCTCCATGGCAAAAGAAAAAGAATACGATATGATCCTTCTGGATCTGATGCTGCCAAAGCTGGACGGATTGTCCGTCTGCCAGCAGATCCGTGAATTTTCCAACGTTCCGATCGTCATGCTGACCGCAAAGGGCGAGGACATGGACAAAATCCTGGGACTGGAATACGGCGCAGATGATTACATCACAAAGCCGTTCAACATTCTGGAAGTAAAAGCACGCATCAAGCCATCATGCGCCGTGCGGCCCGCCAGGAGCCAAAAGAAGAGAAAGCAAAAGTCGTACAGGTGAAAGACCTGCGGATCGACTGCGAGAGCAGAAGAGTCTTCATCGGAGACCGCGAGATCAATCTGACTGCGAAGGAGTTCGATGTGCTCGAGCTTCTCGTCTTCAATCCGAACAAGGTGTACAGCAGAGAGAACCTGCTGAATATTGTCTGGGGCTATGAGTACCCGGGCGACGTGCGCACCGTAGATGTACATATCCGCCGTCTGCGCGAAAAGATTGAGAAAAATCCAAGTGAACCGAAGTACGTTCACACAAAGTGGGGAGTTGGTTACTATTTCCAGGCTTAAAAACAAAGAAAAATGGAAGTTTCTGCGGAGTCTGCGCTTCCGCATCACGGTGATTCTTGTGATCATCGGCATTGTACCGTGTGTGATCCTTGAGAAGAGCATCGTAAACAGCTATGAGGACCGTGCGGTATCGGTGCGCAGCATTACCGTAAAAAATCAGTGCGATATTATCTGCAACCAGCTCATCCAGCAGAATTACATGGAAGATCCTGGATCGGATGTCATCAACGGACAGCTCAGTATGCTGACAAATATCTACGGCGGCAGAATCCTGATTATCGACCAGGATTTCCGCGTCATCAAAGATACGTACGATATGGACCGCGGAAAGACGATTATCTCGCAGGAGGTCATCCAGAGCTTTCAGGGCAAGGAGACGAGCCAGTACGACCGGAAAAACAGCTATCTGGAAATGACGGTGCGGATTCAGAATACCGAGACGAAGGAGACGCTCGGCGTTATGCTCGTCAGCATTTCGACGGATGAGATCCGTGCGAATATGAAAATTCTGGAGACGAAGGGAATGACGATTCTTTCGATCATTGCGCTTCTCGTGCTGGTTTTTGGCTATCTGCTCGCGGGCATTCTGATGAAGCCGTTCCAGAAGGTCACCCGTTCCATCGAGGACATCACCGACGGCTATCTCGACGAAAGCATTTCTGTTCCGGATTACCTCGAGACAGAGCTGATCACGGACGCATTCAACAAGATGCTGACCCGCGTCCGCACGCTCGACGATTCCCGCCAGGAATTTGTTTCGAACGTCTCGCATGAGTTAAAGACGCCGCTTGCGTCCATGAAGGTTCTGGCGGATTCGCTGAACGGGCAGGAGGGCGTTCCGGTGGAACTTTATCAGGAGTTCATGCAGGATATTACCTCGGAGATCGACCGCGAAAACCAGATTATTACCGACCTTTTGTCGCTGGTCAAGATGGATAAAAAGGTGGCAGACCTCAATATCACCCAGGTCAATATCAACGAGCTGTTAGAGCAGCTGCTGAAGCGGCTTCATCCGATTGCCGCACAGAAAAATGTGGAGCTCATTCTCGACAGCTTCCGCCCGGTCAATGCGGAGGTGGATGCGACGAAGCTCTCGCTGGCGTTCTCGAACCTGATCGAAAACGGCATCAAATACAACAACGAGAATGGATGGGTGCGTGTATCCTTAAATGCGGATCACAAATATTTCTACGTGACGGTGGCAGACTCCGGCATCGGCATCCCGGAGGAGTCGATTGCGCATATCTTCGAGCGTTTCTACCGCGTGGACAAGTCCCACTCGCGGGAAATCGGCGGAACCGGCCTTGGCCTTGCGATTGCGCGGAGCGCGATTGTCATGCACCGGGGAGCGATCCGTGTATACAGCAAAGAAAACGAGGGAACGACATTTTCCGTGCGGATTCCTCTGAATTACGTGATGTAGGAGGTGGCGCACATGAAACGGATACTTGGCGTACTGCTGGCCGGCGTGCTGCTTCTTAGCGGCTGCGGGCAGTGGCAGAAGAGCCAGAAGGAGTCGGCGTATCACCTGTACTGCCTGGACAAAACCGGCACAACACTGGTGCAGGAGCCGTATGAACCAAAAGAAGGAACGGATCAGAAACTGATCAAGGAGCTGGTTGACGCGCTGCAGGAGAAACCTGCCAAGGACGGAAACCAGGCACTTCTTTCCAATGGGATTTCCATCAAGACGTATACGCTGGAGAACGGGCTCCTTACGCTGAACTTAAGTGGAGAGTACGGAGAGCTTGCGCGGCCGCAGGAGGTTTTGGTGCGTGCAGGACTGGTGCGTACCTTTGTGCAGGTTCCGGAGGTGGAGCGCGTGACGCTTCTGATTGACGGGGATCCGTTAAAGGATTCCAAAGGACGCGAGATCGGAACGATGACGGCGGACAGCTTTCTGGAAAATTCCGGAAGGGAAATTTATCAGTATCAGTATGCGACGCTGACACTGTATTTTGCAAATGAAGCAGGCGATCATCTTGTGAAAGAGACGCGGCGGGTGCCGTACAGCACGAACATTCCGCTGGAACGTGTCGTGGTGGAGCAGCTGATGAAGGGACCGAAAGGAGACGGCCACTATGCAGTGCTGCCGGATACGATGAATGTCTTAAGTGTCACGACATCCGATCGGATTGCCTATGTGAATTTTGACAAATCTTTTAAGGATTCTGCGCTTTCGAGTGTGGCGGAGCAGATTCCGATTTACGCGGTGGTGGATTCCATCACGGCGAACTGTAAGGTGGATAAGGTGCAGTTTTCCATCAACGGAGAGAGCGATGTAACCTTCCGTGAAACGATGAAACTCAATCAGTTCTACGAGGAAGACCTGTCTTATCTGGAGGAAAAAGATACATGAGAAAACGGCCCATGTGCCTGGCGTGTCTTGGATTCATGCTGGTGCTTGTGCTGCTGCGGATTGCGGGCGTGCCTCTTGGCACGCCTTTTTCTGACCCCAAATACGAAAACAAAGCGCAGCAGGGCAGGAAGGTGTGGATTGCAGGGACAATTGAAACGTATGAGAAAAAGAGCAGCAACAACGGGTATGTGCTGCGTGGGGAGGGAAGCAAAGGGAAAATTTATCTGCTCGCAAAGCGGGGAGATCTGCCGGTCGGAGCCGCTGTGCGGGTGTACGGAACTGTAAAAAAGCCGGAAAGCCCGCGCAATCCGGGGATGTTTGATGAGAAAACATATTATGAGGGAAAAGGCTGTGCGTTTTACGTGATTTCGGAGCGGGAGGAAGTTGTGGATGCCGGGCGGTGGAATCTCGGCGAAGCGCTCCGGCTGGAGCGGGAGCGGTGCTGTGCCGTTTTAAAAGAAATGATGCCGGAGGAGGAGGCAGGTGTGCTTTCTGCGATGCTGCTCGGGGAACGGTCGGAACTCACGGAGGAGACGTATCTGGCGTATCAGCAGAGCGGTCTGCTGCACCTGATTTCCGTTTCCGGCATGCATCTGATGCTGCTCGGCATGGCACTCCGACGGCTGCTGATGGCGCTGCATCTGCCGAAAACTTCCGCGTCTCTGGCAGCGGCCGCCGGTATGGTGCTGTATGGCATGTTTACCGGCAGTGGAACGGCGACCGTGCGTGCAGTGGTGATGTTTGCGGTGCGGATGGGAGCTGTCGCAGTGGGAAGGACGTATGATTCCTTAAGTGCGCTCTCTCTTGCGGCAATTCTGATGCTGGCAGAAAACCCCTCGTATCTGGAGCAGAGCGGGTTCTGGCTTTCGTTTGGAGCAGTAACAGCCATTTCCGGGGTTTATCCGGTTCTGGCGGGGGAGAAGGCGGAACGGAAGAGACGCGGGGAAAAAACGGGGTTGGAAAAGCTTGCGGCGAAAGGAAAAGAGGCTGCGATGGTGTACCTTTCCCTGCAGCTTGTCATGATCCCGCTGCAGGCGTGGTATTTTTATGAGATTCCGCTCTTTGCGTTTCTGCCGAATCTGTTTGCAGGAGCTGTCATGACGGCGGTGCTGCTGACGGGTGCTGCGGGGCTTCTGGCGGGACTGGCAAGCGTGAAAGCGGGAAGTGTTGTTCTGCTTCCGACGCGGTTCCTGCTCACACTTCTGCGGCAGATGACAGCGGCGGTCGCACAGATTCCGGGAAATGTGTGGATCTGCGGTCAGCCGGAAAAATGGCAGATGGCAGGATATGGAATCATTCTGACCGGTCTGCTGGTGATACTGTATGTGCGAAAACGAAAACGGGAGATGAATCCGGATGGGGCAAAACGAAAAGGTGCGCAGGCACGAAAGCGGGAGCGGATGCTCTTTGGTATTACCATGTTTTTTGCCTGTGTTCTGCTTTTTTACCGTCCCCGGGAAACGTTTTCCATTACAGCGCTGGACGTCGGCCAGGGCGATTCGCTGGTGGTGGAGAGCGGCCGTTTTGTGATGCTGAATGACGGCGGGAGCAGCAGTGCGTCTGCGGTCGGGGAAAAAAGGATTCTCCCATATCTGAAACAGCGCGGCATTGCCGCTCTTGATGCCGTTGTTGTCACGCACCCGGACGCAGATCACACGAACGGAATCCTCGAACTGCTGGAGCTGATCAGGGAGCAGAAAACGGCGCTTCGCATCCGCCATCTGTTCCTGCCTGTGTGGATGAAAGGAAGCGAAAAAGAAAATCCTTTTATTTTAGCCGCACAAAAAGCGGGAATTATGGTAGAATATCTAAAAAAGGGAGACGAGATCCGTGCAGGAGAACTCACCGTATCGGTACTTCATCCGGGAGCGGGCGAAGACTATACGGGAGAGGAAAACGCCGGAAGTGTTGTATTACAGCTTTCCTGCGGTGCCTGCCGCGCACTTCTGACGGGAGATCTGGAGGGAAGCGGAGAAGAAGAGGTCCTGGGAGCGGCAGAGCGGTGCCAGATTTTAAAGGTGGCGCACCACGGCTCGAGAAATTCAACGAGCGAGGCATTTCTGAACCGCATACAGCCGCAGATCAGCCTGATTTCCTGCGCGTGGCCGGGACGGTACGGCCATCCGCACCGGGAGCTGCTGGAGCGGCTTCGTGCCTGCAAAAGCCATATCTACGGAACACCGGTGGATGGAGCCGTGACAGTACAGCTGAAGCGTGACCGCCTGGCGGTTCACGGATACCGGTCGGATGTGGAATTTCCCGTCTCCTGAATGGTCAAAAGCTCCGGCTGCTGCGGCACTGCGCAAACGTGCTTCTGCCGGAACGAAAGAAAGAGGATGGAATGAAAAGCATTTTAGAAGATATCAAAACGCAGAATTTTAAGCAGGCCTACCTGCTCTACGGAGAAGAAGCCTATCTGAAGCATCAGTATAAAAACAAGCTGAAAAACGCACTGCTGCCGGAGGACGACACGATGAATTTCTCCCGCTTTGAGGGAAAAGGAACCGAGATTCCCAAAGTGATTGACCTTGCGGAGACGATGCCGTTTTTTGCGGACCGCCGTGTGATTCTGCTGGAAAATACAGGATTTTTCAAAAACAAAGCCGACGCGCTGGCAGACTACATGGGATCCCTGCCGGATTATCTGGTGCTGATCTTCGTGGAGGAGGAAGTCGATAAGCGGAACCGTATGTACAAGGCGGTGCAGAAGCAGGGAAGAGCAGTGGAATTTGCTCGTCAGGACGAAAAGACGCTGATGACCTGGGTACTCGGCATGATGAAAAAAGAGGGAAAAAAGATCACGCGCCAGGATATGGAAGATTTTCTGGAAAAGACGGGCGCGGATATGGGAAATATCTCGCAGGAGCTGGAAAAACTGCTCAGCTATACGATGGGAAGAGATGTGATCACGCGGGCGGATATCGAGGCAGTCTGCACAACGCAGATTACGAACCGGATTTTCGAGATGATCCGCGCGGTAACGGAGAAGAAGCAGCGGAAAGCGCTCGATCTGTATCAGGATCTGCTGGCTTTAAAGGAGCCGCCGATGCGGATTCTCTTTCTGCTGGCACGCCAGTTCAATCTGCTACTGCAGGTCAAAGAGCTGCTGGCAGAGCACTGCGATCAGGCGACGATCGCAAAACGGACGGGACTGCAGAGCTTCGTTGTGCGGAACTATATTCCCATGTCGCGCCAGTATGCGGCGGAGGAATTAAAAGCGGCGGTCAATGACTGCGTGCAGATGGAAGAGGACGTGAAGACGGGAAAAATTTCCGATCTGCTGAGCGTGGAGCTGCTGATTACGAAATACAGCAGGGCGGCGTAAGAGCAGAGTTTTCTAAAAAGAACAAGGCGTATCGGCCAGTTTTCCTGTACCGGTACGCCTTGTTCTGTGTTTATCAAAAGATCTGTCGCGGCGCACTCTTTTGGTAAGCATAAAAAAAGAACCCAGCCACATGACGGTATGACTAAGTTCTCTTTGGTTTATATCTTTATTATGCGATTGAGTTTACAGCTTTGCTCAGATTGGATACTTTTCTGGCAGCGTTGTTTTTATGATAAACGCCTTT
Organism: Blautia sp. AM47-4; assembly: GCF_003479865.1. Lineage (NCBI taxonomy): Bacteria > Bacillati > Bacillota > Clostridia > Lachnospirales > Lachnospiraceae > Blautia > Blautia sp. AM47-4. Next base: position 90,169 of record NZ_QUHY01000008.1, on the reverse strand, counting down.
AGAAGCAGCCTTGTCGATGGTAGAGATCGCATTTACTAATGCAGCAGCAGCAGCCTCTTTATCGTTTGCAGCAACAGCAGCATCTACTTTTTTCATAGAAGTCTTAACTGCAGAACGGATTGCTTTGTTGCGGTCTGCCTTTGTCTGATTTACCAGGATTCTTTTCTTTGCGGATTTAATGTTAGCCAAACTGTACACCTCCAATATTTTTAAAATTAATGTGATTTAAGGGATGTTATTCAATGGAACAGACACGGGCGCTCCACTGAAACATGCTTTATTATCCTATAATATTTCGCATGTTTTGTCAATACATATTTTTGAAAAAATTGCAAAAACTACAACAAAAATACAGGAGAAGGAGAAAAGTATGATAGGAAAGTATAGGATGCGGACAGACCTGGCGATGGAGAATCAGGAAAAATTTGAGAGGGACCATGTGGAGATCTCCGGGGTCGAGATTGAGAAGAAGAAAAGAAAGGCGGAAATTCAGACAACCATTGTGAAAATCACATCGGAGCAGGGTGCAAAAATGATGGGAAAGCCGAAAGGGACGTATGTGACGATCGAAGCGCCGCTGCTTTTGACGGCAGACGAGGAGGAGAGCCGGAAAGCGGCGGAGGAGTTTTCCAACTGTCTGATGGAAATGGTGCCGGAAGCGTGCGGATCCGTTCTTGTGGCCGGCCTCGGCAACCGCGGCATCACGCCGGATGCGCTCGGGCCGGAGACGGTGGAGCAGCTTAACGTTACGCGCCATCTGGTGCGCACCTACGGAAAGAAGGGCTGGGAAGTGAGTGCCCTTGCTCCCGGCGTTATGGCACAGACGGGCATGGAGGCAGTGGAAATCCTGCGCGGAACGGCAGAACAGACCCATCCAGATGTGATTCTCGCCGTGGATGCCCTTGCCGCATGCAGTATTCACCGGCTGAACTGTACGATCCAGCTTGCCGACACCGGAATCTGGCCGGGCTCGGGCGTCGGAAACCACCGCAATGCCTTAAATCAGGAGACGCTCGGCGTGCCGGTCATCGGAATCGGTGTGCCGACCGTTGTAGGGGCAGGAACGATCGTCCACGATGCCGTCGCAGGCGTTCTGGAATCGCTGGAGGAGTCCGAGATGGATGAATTTCTGGGAGAAGTCATTTCACCGGCGCTCGAAAGCCTTTACGTGACGACAAAAGAGATCGACGAGATGGTCCGCCGCCTGGCCGGGGTTCTTGCGGCAGGTATGAATCAGGCATTTTCCGGGGAACTGTAACATATCATGAATATGGTGATAATATGTGGAATGCCAGGCGAAATGGACGATGGTTCGGATGGGGATGTCTTTTCCTGTCCTGCAGTATACTGCTGTTCCGCAGTGCAGCGGTTCTCCGGAAAAATCATTTCTCAGAGGGGAAAGTTCTGCTGCAGCGGGCGGCAGCACAGGCGGAGCAGTTATCCGTGGATGTGATGATGCCGCTTCTTTTTTATGACGGAAAAGAGGACGGAAGGGGATGGATGGAAAATCTCCTCGCGGCAGTGCGGGATCAGATACCGGCGCTTCGGGAGGGAAGCACGGCAGAAAATACGCTGTCTGCCGGGACAGAAGCAGCGGAAACGGATACGGCGAAGCAGGATTCGAATCCGGGACCGGGAGCAGAAAGAGGGCAGACAGAATCGAAGGAGCAGGGAACTGAGGAAGATCAAAAGGATGGAACTCAAAAAGATGAAACTCAAAAAGATGGAATGGAAATCACGGAGCCGGAGCAGACGGAAACAGGAATCACAGAACCGGCGGCCGGAGAGTCGGCATCAACGGCAGAACCCGAAGCGCCGCAGTCTGTCCCGGAGGAGACCATCGAAACCGGCGGCGCACCGCGTGAGATTCTCTATCCGGAGGCCGACACGATTCAGGAGACAATTTCCCCTGACCTTCTTGCTGACCCGCAGGCGCTCCTGAACCGCTTCTTCGTTGTCGATCCCAACACTTCGGTCCTGCCGGGCGAGATCGACGGCAGCACCCTGCTCGGAAAAGACCTGACCCTGCCGGAAAATGCCGAGGCCCGCAGATTCTGATCTATCATACCCATTCGCAGGAAACCTTCGCCGATTCCCGTCCGGGAGAAAGAGCGGACACGGTAATCGGCCTCGGTGATGATCTGCAGGAGCTTCTGGAAAAGCAGTACGGATACGAAGTGCTTCATATTACAGAGGCATTTGACATGAAAGAAGGCTGTCTCGAGCGGAGCCGCGCCTACAACTACGCGGAGCCGGTCATCGCAGCGGCGCTGGAAGAACACCCGTCCATTCAGGTCGTGATCGACCTGCACCGGGACGGGGTCAATGGTTCAAAACGTCTTGTGACAGAAATCAACGGAAAGCCGACCGCGCAGATCATGTTTTTCAACGGCCTTTCCCGCACGAAAGAAAGCGGCGAACTGACAAGCCTGCCCAATCCGTATCAGGCGGAAAACCTTGCATTTTCCTTTCAGATGGAGTATGAGGCAAAACAGTATTATCCCGGCTTTTCACGCTGTATCTATTTAAAAGGCTACCGCTACAACCTCCATCTCCGCCCGAGATCTGTTCTTCTCGAGGTTGGTGCGCAGACGAATACGGTCGAGGAGGTGAAAAATGCAATGGGGCCGTTTGCGGATATCCTGCATAAGGTTCTGTCGGGCAAAAGTCCGGCATCAGGCGGATAAATTTATCTTGCTTTTTTGAGTGGAATTTCGTATCATACAAAATAGACATGAGATAAAATTGATATTTAACCCGTGAAAAAGCAGGAGGAAAAAACTTGTCAGGAATAGATCAGAGTAAAATTCGTAATTTTTGTATTATTGCCCATATCGACCATGGAAAATCAACCCTTGCGGACCGTATTATTCAGAAAACAGGCCTTTTGACCGAGCGTGAGATGCAGGATCAGGTGCTGGACAATATGGATCTGGAGCGTGAGCGCGGCATCACGATCAAGGCACAGGCGGTCCGTACCGTATACAAAGCGGCCGACGGCGAGGAGTACATTTTAAACATGATTGACACCCCGGGCCATGTTGACTTCAACTATGAGGTTTCCAGAAGCCTTGCCGCATGCGACGGCGCGCTGCTCGTTGTCGATGCATCGCAGGGTATCGAGGCGCAGACCCTTGCCAACGTCTATCTCGCCCTTGACCATGACCTGGATGTGTTCCCGGTCATCAACAAAGTAGACCTTCCAAGCGCCGAGCCGGACCGTGTAATTGCAGAGATCGAGGATGTCATCGGACTGGAAGCGCAGGATGCTCCGCGGATTTCCGCAAAAACCGGCCTGAACGTGGACGAGGTGCTCGAACAGATCGTACAGAAAATTCCGGCACCGGAAGGTGATCCGACGGAACCGTTAAAAGCACTGATTTTCGACTCTGTTTACGATGCATACCGCGGCGTCATCATTTCCTGCCGTGTAATGGAAGGAAGCGTGAAAAAAGGAACGAGAATCCGCATGATGGCGACAGGCGCTGTCGAGGAAGTTGTCGAGGTCGGCTACTTCGGCGCAGGCCGTCTGATCCCGTGCGACGAGCTCTCCGCCGGAATGGTAGGCTATATCACCGCCAGCATCAAAAACGTGCGCGACACCCGCGTGGGTGATACCGTGACCGATGCCGACCGTCCGTGTGCAGAAGCACTGCCGGGCTACAAAAAAGTCAACCCGATGGTATACTGCGGCATGTACCCGGCCGACGGCGCACAGTACGGCGATCTGCGCGACGCGCTGGAAAAACTGCAGTTAAACGATGCATCCCTCTTCTACGAGCCGGAGACATCGGCAGCACTGGGCTTTGGCTTCCGCTGCGGTTTCCTTGGACTGCTTCACCTGGAAATTATTCAGGAGCGCCTGGAGCGTGAGTACAATCTGGATCTCGTGACGACCGCACCGAGCGTTATCTATAAGGTTCACAAAACCGACGGAACCGTCATTGACCTGACCAACCCGTCGAATCTGCCGGACCCGTCCGAGATTGATTATATGGAAGAGCCGCTGGTAAAAGCAGAGATTATGGTGACGACCGACTACATCGGACCGATCATGGAGCTCTGCCAGCAGAGGCGAGGCCAGTATCATGGAATGGAATACATGGAGACGACGCGTGCGATGCTTCATTACCATCTCCCGCTGAATGAGATTATCTACGATTTCTTTGATGCTTTAAAATCCCGCTCCAAAGGTTACGCGTCATTCGACTACGAGCTGCTCGGCTATGAGAGAAGCGAGCTTGTAAAACTCGATATCCTCGTCAATAAAGAAGAAGTGGATGCGCTGTCCTTCATCGTATTCGAGGGATCTGCCTACGAGCGCGGAAGAAAGATGTGCGAGAAGCTCAAAGAAGAGATTCCGCGGCAGCTCTTCGAAATCCCGATCCAGGCGGCTGTCGGATCAAAGATTATCGCCAGAGAAACCGTCCGCGCGATGCGCAAAGACGTCCTCGCCAAGTGCTACGGCGGCGATATTTCCCGAAAGAAGAAGCTGCTGGAGAAGCAGAAGGAAGGTAAGAAGCGGATGCGCCAGGTAGGAAACGTGGAGATTCCGCAGAAAGCCTTTATGAGCGTGCTGAAACTGGATGAAAATTAAGAAATAAAAATGAGACCGGCCTGTCGGCGCCGCCTGCTGTTGCGGGAGCGCAGGGGCCGGTCTTTCGATCGTACGGAGGAAAAGCAGAATGAATAAAAAAAGAAAACCACTGGAACTCTATGTGCATATCCCGTTCTGCATCCGGAAATGCGCCTACTGTGATTTTGTCTCGGGACCGGGCACGAAAGCAATGCAGAAGGAGTATGAAGAGGCTCTGCTGGCAGAAATCGATGTAGCGGAAGAGACGGCAGAAAGTGAAGTGATTTCCGCCTTTTTCGGCGGCGGAACACCATCCGCAGTGGATGCCGGAATGCTCGCCCGTGTGATGGAAAAACTGCGGAGCAAGTACATTTTTTCAGAGGATGCTGAGATTACGCTGGAGGCCAATCCGGGAACGCTGGATGCGGAAAAACTGAAATGTTACAGGAAGAGCGGCTTCAACCGGATCAGTATCGGCTGTCAGTCGGTTCACGATGAGGAGCTGAAACGGCTGGGAAGAATCCACACGTTTGCGGAATTTCAGGAGAGTTTTGCACTGGCACGGGATGCCGGGTTTGCGAATATCAACGTGGATCTGATGTCAGGTCTGCCGGAGCAGAGTGAAAAGAAATGGGAAGAGAGTCTTCGGACGATCGCGGAGCTTTCTCCGGAGCACATTTCCGCCTACAGCCTGATCGTGGAGCCGGGAACCCCGTTTGCGGAGCAGAAACTGGATCTGCCGGATGAGGACACAGAACGCGAAATGTATGCCAGAACGGCGGAAATCCTCGCAGAATACGGCTTTTTCCAGTATGAGATTTCCAATTATGCAAAGCCGGGCTTCGCATGCCGCCACAATATCGGCTACTGGAAAAGGACGGATTATCTGGGGTTCGGGCCTTCCGCGGCATCGTTATTCGGAAACCGCCGGTGGACGAACACGGCAGATCGATCTTTGTATCTGAAAGCGTGCGGAGCACTGGAAAAGATCCGTGAGGATGAGGAAATTCTTTCCCGGCAGGATGCCATGGAAGAATTTATGTTTCTCGGCCTTCGAATGACACAAGGGATCTCGACGGCGGAGTTTGAGGAGCAGTTTGGAAAGGAGATCCATGCCGTATACGGCGGGGTTCTGAAGAAATACGAAGCGATGCATCTTTTACAGGAACACAGCGGGCGTCTGGCTCTGACACGCGATGGGATTTCCGTCAGCAATGTGATTCTGGCAGATTTTCTGCTGTAAAAAGATGATAAAGAAATAGAACAAATGTTTGCATAACGCACGGCGGTGTGCTATAATGGTAGAAAACGAGACAAGATTCCTGTCCCTGTCCGGACAGGGATTCCAATTAATAAGAGGAACAGTTATGGCAGAGAAAAAAGAGTTTATCAGAATACGGGGAGCCAGGGAGAACAACCTGAAAGCACTGAATGTCGATATCCCCAGAAACCAGTTTGTTGTATTTACGGGCCTCAGCGGTTCAGGAAAGAGTTCGCTTGCGTTTGACACGATCTATGCGGAGGGCCAGCGGCGGTACATGGAGAGCCTTTCCTCCTACGCGCGCCAGTTCTTAGGACAGATGGAAAAACCGAATGTGGACAGCATCGAAGGCCTGCCGCCTGCTATTTCGATCGATCAGAAATCGACGAACCGGAACCCGCGTTCCACCGTCGGAACCGTGACGGAGATTTACGATTACTTCCGTCTTCTGTACGCGAGAATCGGTATTCCGCACTGTCCGAAGTGCGGAAAAGTCATCAGCCGCCAGTCGGTGGACCAGATGGTCGATCAGATCATGGCACTCCCGGAGCGGACGAAAATCCAGCTTCTCGCGCCGGTTGTGCGCGGCCGCAAGGGAAGACACGAAAAGGTGCTCGAACAGGCAAAACGCAGCGGCTATGTCCGCGTGATGATCGACGGCAGCCAGTATGAGCTGTCCGAGGAGATCACGCTGGATAAGAACCTGAAACACAACATTTCCATTATTGTGGACCGTCTTGTAGTCAAACCGGACATTGAGAAACGTCTGACGGATTCCGTCGAGAACGTACTGGATCTGGCGGACGGCCTTCTGGTGGTCGACACGATGGACGGAAATCAGCTCAACTTCAGCCAGAGCTTTTCCTGCCCGGACTGCGGCATCAGCATGGAGGAGATTGAGCCGAGAAGCTTTTCCTTCAACAACCCGTTCGGCGCCTGCCCGAGCTGTGCCGGCCTTGGCTACAAGATGGAGTTCGACGAGGATCTGATGATTCCGGACAAGACCGTATCCATCGCAGACGGAGCCATCACCGTGCTCGGCTGGCAGTCCTGCACGGACAAATCGAGCTATACGAGAGCCATTCTCGATGCGCTCGCAGAGGAGTACGATTTTTCCCTTTCCACTCCGTTCTGTGAATATCCGAAAAAAATCCACGATATCCTGATTTACGGAACGAACGGAAAATCCGTCAAGGTGCATTACCGCGGTCAGCGCGGCGTCGGTGTGTACGATGTGGCTTTTGAGGGGCTGATCAAAAATGTAGAGCGCCGCTACCGTGAGACCGGATCGGATTCTACAAAACAGGAATACGAAACCTTCATGCGTGTGACCCCGTGCCAGGCGTGCCATGGCCAGCGTCTGAAACCGACGTCGCTTGGTGTGACGGTCGGAGATAAAAATATTTTTGAAGTAACATCCCTTTCCATCGACAATCTGCAGAAGTTTATGCAGAACCTCGAACTCTCCGAACAGCAGCTGCTGATCGGAAAGCAGATTTTAAAAGAGATCCGTGCGCGTGTGAGCTTCCTTGCGGATGTCGGATTAAACTATCTGACCCTGGCGCGCGGAACGGCATCGCTGTCCGGCGGTGAGGCGCAGAGAATCCGTCTGGCAACGCAGATCGGCTCCGGCCTTGTCGGTGTCGCCTATATTCTCGACGAGCCGAGCATCGGTCTTCACCAGAGAGACAACGACAAACTTCTCGCGACGCTGAAACATCTGCGTGACCTCGGAAACAGCCTGATCGTCGTGGAGCACGACGAGGATACGATGCGCGCCGCTGACTGCGTTGTCGATATCGGCCCGGGAGCCGGTGAGCACGGCGGAGAGCTGGTGGCGATCGGAACGGCGGAAGATCTGATGAAAAATCCGAATTCCATCACCGGAAAATACTTAAGCGGAGAGCTGAAAATTCCGGTTCCGTCCGAGCGCAGAAAGCCGACGGGCTGGCTGAAGGTAGTCGGAGCAAAAGAGCACAATCTGAAAAATATCAACGTGAATTTCCCGCTCGGTGTCATGACCTGCGTGACCGGAGTCTCCGGATCGGGAAAGAGTTCCCTTGTCAATGAAATTCTGTACAAACGGCTGGCAAGAGATCTGAACCGTGCGCGGACGATTCCGGGTGCACACAAAGACATCATCGGTATGGAACAGCTCGATAAGGTCATCGACATCGACCAGTCCCCGATCGGAAGAACACCGCGTTCCAATCCGGCAACGTACACAGGTCTGTTCGATCAGATCCGCGACCTGTTTGCGGCAACGCAGGATGCCAAGGCGCGCGGCTACAAGAAGGGAAGATTCAGTTTTAATGTGAAGGGCGGCCGATGCGAGGCCTGCGGCGGCGACGGTATCCTGAAGATCGAAATGCACTTCCTGCCGGATGTCTATGTGCCGTGTGAGGTCTGCCATGGAAAACGGTACAACCGTGAGACACTGGAAGTCAAATACAAAGGAAAGAGCATCTACGATGTGCTGAATATGACGGTCGAGGAGGCACTGGAATTCTTCAGGCCGGTACCGTCGATTTTCCGGAAATTACAGACCCTGTACGATGTCGGCCTTTCCTACATCCGCCTCGGCCAGCCGTCCACCACGCTGTCCGGCGGAGAAGCGCAGCGTATCAAGCTCGCAGCAGAGCTGAGCCGCCGCGGCACGGGAAAAACGATCTACATTCTCGACGAGCCGACGACGGGACTTCATTTTGCGGATGTCCACAAACTGGTGGAGATTCTGCACCGCCTGTCCGAGGGCGGAAATACCGTCGTTGTCATCGAACACAATCTGGATGTCATCAAGACGGCGGACTATATTATTGATATCGGACCGGAGGGCGGAGACGGCGGCGGAACCGTGATTGCGTGCGGAACGCCGGAGGAAGTGGCCAAGAGCCCGGTATCCTACACCGGAAAATATGTCGAAAAATATCTCTAAAAAATCCTTTCCATTTTAAAAGGGATTGTATATAATAAGAAGCGGGTTGGGTTCAGAGCACATTCGATCCTTTTGGGTTTCGGGTGTTTTGAACCCGAACTTATTCTATACAAATTTCAAACAGATTAAAATAAAGAAAAATAAAAGAGAACAGGAAAGGGGATTACTATGGCTGCAACGACCGATATCGGAATTGATCTGGGGACGTCCAGCATCCTGGTCTATGCCAAGGGAAAAGGCATTGTATTAAAGGAGCCGTCCGTAGTTGCGTATGATAAAGATGCAGATAAAGTACGGGCAATTGGAGAAGAAGCGCGTCAGATGATTGGACGGACACCGGGCAATATTATGGCGGTCCGGCCCATGCGGCAGGGCGTGATCACGGACTTTCTGATCACCGAGCGCATGCTGCGCTACTTTATCCAGAAGGCAATGGGAAGAAGAGCATTCCGGAAACCGAGAATCAGCATCTGTGTGCCGTCCGGTGTGACGGAAGTAGAGCGGAAGGCTGTGGAGGAGGCAACGTACCAGGCGGGAGCCCGGGAAGTGCTGATCGTGCCGGAGCCGGTGGCAGCGGCAATCGGATCCGGAATTGACATTACGAAACCATGCGGAAATATGATCGTGGACATCGGCGGAGGCACGACGGATATCGCTGTGATCTCGCTTGCGGGAACCGTTGTTTCCAATTCGGTCAAGATTTCCAGTGAGACATTTGACCAGGATATCATCCGCTATGTACGGAAAACATACAACGTATTTATCGGAGAACAGACCGCAGAGGCAGTGAAAATCCGGATTGGTTCCGCTTATCCGCGGGCCGAGGAGAAAACGATGGAGATCAAGGGAAGAAACGTCATCACCGGACTTCCGGCGACGATTACGGTTTCCTCCGACGAAATCCGAGGTGCCCTTGTCCAGACGACAAACCAGATTGCGGACGCGATCTGTGCCGTGCTGGAAAAAACGCCGCCGGAACTGGCATCCGATGTTTCCGACCGCGGCATTATCCTGACCGGAGGCGGCAGTCTCCTTGCCGGAATGGACGAGCTGATCCAGGAGCGGACCGGCATCAATACCGTGACAGCAGAAAATCCGGCGAGCGTCGTTGCCCTTGGAACCGGCCAGTACCGCGAAGTGATGAATGAATTTGAAAGCCAGTTTTGATAAAAGATGAGTGAAAAAGAAAAAGTAGAAGGCTACGTAGAACACATTATTTTCCGAAATGAGGAGAACGGCTATACCGTCCTGAATCTGAGCATGAAGGGGCGCGCGCTGACATGCGTCGGCACGCTTCCGATGATCGGAGAGGGCGAGCTGATCGAGGCTTCCGGAGATTATATTGAACATGCTGCCTATGGAAAGCAGTTCCGCATTGAATCCTATGAGACGAAAGTTCCACAGGATTCTGTTGCATTGGAGCGGTATCTCGGTTCCGGTGCGATCAAAGGAGTCGGTGCGGCGCTGGCGGCAAGAATTGTGCGCCGCTTCGGTGACGATACGCTTCGGATCATCGAGGAAGAGCCGGAGCGCCTCGCGGAGGTAAAGGGAATCAGCGAGCGGAAAGCGCGTGAAATTGCACAGCAGGTGGCAGAAAAAGCCGAAATGCAGAATGCGATGATTTTCCTCTCGGGATATGGCATTGCACTGAATCTCGGTGCAAAGATTTATCAGCAGTACGGGGACAATGTGTACCGGATTTTAAAGGAAAACCCGTATAAAATGGCGGAAGATATCGCAGGCGTGGGATTTCGGACGGCGGATGAGATTGCCGGAAAAATCGGGATTGCCGTGGACAGCGAATTCCGCATCAAGAGCGGTCTTTCGTATGTGCTGAATCAGGCGACGGCAGAAGGCCATGTCTATCTGCCGGAACCGGTGCTGCTTCGGAGAGGGCAGGAACTTCTCGGCGTAGAACCGGAGCGGATGCAGAAATCTCTGCAGGATATGGCAATCGACAAAAAAGCGGTCATCCGCGAGCTCCCGGCCGAACGGGAAGGGGATGAGCCGCTGCGGATTGTGTACGCCAGCCAGTATTATTATCTGGAACTGAGTACGGCGCGCATGCTGCATGAGCTGAATATTACATGCGAGGAAGACCGTGAGGCAATCGAAAAGCGGATCGGAAAGATCGAGAAAAAATATCAGATCGAGCTGGATGAGATGCAGAAGACGGCAGTCGTTGAGGCGGCATACAGCGGTCTTATGATCCTGACCGGAGGTCCCGGAACCGGAAAAACGACGACCATCAATGCGATGATCCATTATTTTGAGGCAGAAGGCCTCGACATTTTCCTGGCAGCGCCGACCGGAAGAGCGGCGAAACGAATGACAGAGGCAACTGGCTGTGAGGCATGCACGATCCATCGTCTTCTGGAACTGACGGGAAATGTGGATGACTCCTCGGCAAATGTGCATTTTGAGCGGAACGCAGATAATCCGCTCGACGCGGATGTCATCATCATTGATGAGATGTCGATGGTTGATATCCACCTGATGCATGCCCTTCTTTCCGCGATTGTGCCGGGAACAAGGCTGATCCTGGTGGGAGACCAGAACCAGCTTCCAAGTGTCGGCCCGGGCAGTGTCCTCCGGGATCTGATCCGTTCGGAATGCTTTCCGATTGTCTGCCTGACGCACATTTTCCGGCAGGCATCTCAGAGCGATATTGTTGTCAATGCACATAAGATCCATAATGGGGAAGAGGTTATACTGGACAATAAGAGCAAAGATTTCTTCTTTTTGAAACGGTACGATGTCAACGTGATCTGGAAAGTGCTGGTGACGCTGGTGTCCCAGAAACTGCCGCGTTATGTGGATGCCCGCCCGCAGGATATCCAGATTCTGACTCCGATGCGGAAAGGTGCACTCGGCGTGGAAAATCTGAATCAGATTCTGCAGAAATACCTGAACCCGCCCGCACCGGACAAAGCCGAGCGGGAAAATGGAGGTAATATCCTCCGCGAGGGCGACAAGGTCATGCAGATCCGCAACAATTACCAGATGGAGTGGGAAATCCGCGGCATCAACGGAATCGTGGCGGAGCGCGGTATGGGTGTATTCAACGGAGACCTCGGCATGATCCGGAGTATCAACCCGTATACCGAGGTGATCACCGTGGAGTTTGAGGAAGGAAAATTCGCAGACTATACGTTCAAACAGGCGGACGAGCTGGAGCTCGCCTACGCCACAACGATACATAAAGCGCAGGGAAGCGAGTACCCGGCGGTTGTGATTCCGCTGCTCGGCGGCCCGCGCATGCTGATGACGCGGAATCTTCTGTATACGGCCGTGACGAGAGCCAGAAAGTGCGTCACCATCGTTGGAAGTGATGTGACATTCCAGGCAATGATCGGAAATCATATCGAGGCGAACCGGTATACAACGCTCGCCAGAAGAATCTGGGAAATGCAGGAAGAAAACGCGTAAACACGTTTTTCCGGGGCATGGATGCGGCTGCATCCGGCAGAGTGGATAAGGGAAAGCGCAGGTTACATGAAAGAAAAAAATAAAACAGGAAACTGGCTTTTAAACGCAGTTTATCCGAGACGATGTCCCATCTGTGACGGACTGCTGTCACGTGAGGAACTGTATCTATGCCGGAATTGTGTGGAAAAGATCCATCCGATTCTGGGTGCGCGGTGCAAAAAATGCGGGAAACCCGTGGGCAGTGAGGAAGAGTTCTGCCGGGACTGCAGCAGAACGAGACACAGCTTCGACCGCGGTTTTGCGCCGTACGGTTACCACGGGGAACTTGAGGCTTCCCTGATGCGGTTCAAATATCATGAACGGCAGGAATACGCTGGATTTTATGCTCACGCGGCGTTTTTCTATGTGGGAAAGCAGATCCAGAGAAGAAATCCGGAGGTGCTCGTTCCGGTGCCGCTTCATCCGGCGAGACAGCGGCAGCGCGGCTACAATCAGGCGGAGGTATTTGCAGAAAAGCTGGCAGAAGAAATGGAACTTCCCATGAATGCCCGCCTGATCCGCCGTGTGAAAAAAACAAAACGCCAGAAAGAGCTTAGTCCCGCCGAGCGGCGGAAAAACCTGGAGGGAGCTTTTGCATTGGCAAAGCCGGGACAGATGAAATACTGCCGGATTCTTCTGGTAGATGACATTTACACAACGGGAAGCACGGTTGATGCCATTGCGTCACTGTTGAAAGTGAATGGAGCAGAACAGGTGGATTTTGTTTGTGCGGCAATTGTAAAATAGTGTGTGAATATTTTGAGAATAGCTTTCCAATATCGGAAACATATGGTAAAATAAACATAATTTAGAACGGGAAGAGGAGACCAAGAGGCATGTTGGACGAAAAAAGGATTCGTCAGATGACAAAACTGGCTTTTTTTGAAAAAAAGAAGAAAAAAATGCCTTACGAATCGGCCGCTATTTTCGGAGTGATTACATCGGAAAAGAGCTTCTGAAAAATTTTTTTCTGGCTTCCATCGGATACATTCTGGTACTTGCGGTTGCAGTCTTATATCATATTGAATGGTTGGTGGACGAGATAGACACAATCGACCTGCAGTTTGCAGCAGGGTGTCTGATCGCGTCCTATCTGTGTTTTCTGGCAGTCTATTCCATTGCCGTGTATGTGATCAGCACGATCCGTTACCAGGGAGCACAGAAAAAGCTGAAATGGTATGGAAAAGAGCTGGATGACCTGCAGAACATGTATGAGGAACAGGAGAAAAGCGGGAAGAAATCCGGGCGCAGGAGGAAGGAAACATGACAGTATTGATTGAACTGAAAGAAAAATTAAAAGAGTTTTACGGCTCCTGCAGCGGAATCGTACTTCCGATTGTGAAATTTCTGCTCGCTCTTGCTGTATTTCGTGGTATTAATTCCAATCTCGGTTATCTGAAGATGCTGAACAGCATGTATGTGGTATTGATTCTGTCACTGATCTGCGCCATCCTGCCATTGAATGGAATGGTTTTCCTTGCAATGCTGGTGATCATCGGCCACTGCTTTGCACTTCACATGGTAGTCGCGGGTCTTGCGGCGCTGGTTCTGCTGGTGCTCTGGTTTCTATATCTTCGCTTTGTGCCGAAGGATGCGCCGGCACTCCTTTTGACACCGCTCGCATTCTGGCTTCACGTGCCATCTGCCGTTCCGGTTGCCTATGGTCTTGCCGGCACGCCGCTCTCTGCATTTTCAGCAGCCTGCGGTGTCGTTGTCTACTATATGTGCGACATGATTCACGGAAAAATGGAGCCGCTGCTTCATGCGGCGGAAGCACCGGAGATCACGGCAGTCGTACAGGAATTTTTCAACGGCCTCTTCCGCAATGAGGAAATGCTGCTGGTTCTGATCGCCTGCGCACTGACCGTACTTCTTGTCAATGCAATCCGCCACAGCAGTGCGGACTATGCATGGCAGATTTCCATTGTGGCAGGTTCGGTTGCCTATGCGGTTATTATGATTGCCGGAAGCCTGGCACTGGATGTACAGATTGCACTCCCGATGGTTCTGATCGGGGCGGCGGCCGGCTGTCTGGTTGGATTTGTTCTGGAGTTTTTCCTGTTCGGTGCAGACTACACCCGGACAGAATACCTGGAATATGATGACGACGATTATTATTACTACGTAAAAGCCGTTCCAAAATTCAATGTGACAAAGGCACAGCGCCGTGTGACTTATATTCGGAATGAAAAGAAAAAAGAACCGGATCTGACAGACGAGGAACTCGATGCTCTGGCAAATCTTGGACATACAGAAGAATCCGGGAACAGCAGGGATCTTGATGAGATCGAGGAAAAAGAAGAAATAGAAGAAATAAACGAAACAGAAGAAATAAACGAAACAGAAGAAATTCAGGAAGAAGAAATTCCGCCGCTGGACGAGGGCGATTATCAGGATGTGGATTATAAGAGCATGCTGGAGGACACCTTAAAGGATCTTTAAAAGAATTTTGAAAATCAGAAGAAAACCGGCCGGGGGAAAAGAAAGGAAGTGACAGTGTGCGTGGCGTGTGGAACTGGATTGTCACAAGAACGGCAGACTACGGGCTGCCAAAACAAATTGAACTGATTGATATTGTGCAGATTCTGCTCATTGCATTTTTCGTCTATCACCTGATCCGCTGGCTGCAGAATACAAAGGCCTATACGCTGATGAAAGGTATTTTTCTGATTGGTGTCTTTGTCATCATTGCAAACGTGCTGAAAATGCAGACGATTCTGTGGCTGTTCGGAAACATCGGCGGGGCGGCGATCACAGCGGTTGTAATTATCTTTCAGCCGGAGCTTCGAAGAGTGGTCGAGCAGATTGGAGAAAAGAATCCGCTGTCTGCCATTTCTTTTGCGAGCGGCCAGGAGGAAAATGAACGGTTCAGTGACAAAACCATCAATGAACTGGTAAGGGCCAGTTTTGAAATGGGAGAAGTAAAGACCGGAGCGCTGATCGTCATCGAAAAGACCATCACCCTGGAGGAATATGAAAAGACCGGAATCCCGATTGACGGCGTTCTGACCAGCCAGCTGCTGATCAATATTTTCGAACACAATACGCCGCTGCACGACGGAGCCGTGATTGTACGGAACAACCGTGTCACGGCAGCAACATGTTACCTGCCGCTGTCCGACAACATGGATCTGAACAAGAATCTTGGAACACGCCACCGTGCAGGTGTCGGCATCAGTGAGGTGACGGATTCCTTTACGATTATTGTCTCCGAGGAAACCGGAAATGTGTCGTATGCTTCCGGCGGAGAACTCCACACGGCAGTAACACCGAGCGACCTTCGGGAGCAGCTTCACAAAATCCAGAAGCTCGCGAAAAAACCGGAAGAGAAGAAAGGATGGCATATCCGCGGAATGCGTCAGAAAGTGGAGGGAGAGAAGAAATGAAAAAGAAAATTCTGAAAAAGCTTCTGAACAATCTCCCTTTGAAAATTCTTTCTATCCTGATTGCCATTGTAATCTGGTACGTTGTGGTCAGTGTGAATGACCCGATTGTGAAAGAGCGCTTTGATGTCCCCGTGCAGGTGACCAATGAAGCCTACATCGCAGCCGGAAAGAAAACATACCAGATTGCGGAGGAATACCAGACGGTCACGGTTACTGTCACGGACAACAACTCGGTTGTCAGCCGGCTGAAGGCATCGGATATCACCGTCACGGCCGATCTGACCCAGATTGTGACGATGGATACAAACCCGGTTTATGTGCCGATCAAGGCAGCGTGCTCCATGGTAAAACAGGAAAAACTGAGCACAGTGACAGCAACGATCCCTGTGGAAATCGAGGATGTGGACAGCGAAAAATTCCCGATCACAATTGACGCAGGAAATACGAAACCGGCAAAAGATTACGAAGTGGGAACGATGACTTCCGATCCGGAGAGCATCACCATTTCCGGCCCGACGTCCCTGATCAATAAGATCAGCAGTGTGGTGGCAAAAGTAGATGTAACCAATATGCGGAATTCCGGAACCGTCACGGCGGATCTGATGATTATTGATAAAAACCAGGATGAGATGCCGGAATCCCAGATGGAATTTTTGAATTTCGACAGCGGCTCCCCGCAGGTGGATGTGGATATTGAACTGTGGCGCCGTGTATCCGGTATTAAGCTGAGTGCACTGTACAGCGGAACTCCGGCAGACGGCTATCAGATTAAAAATATCTATACCACACCGGAGGAAATCACCGTTGCCGGATCCGAGGAGGCACTTGCAAAGCTGGCGGATGAAGGCAATACGATTGAAATTCCGGAAGACTATACCTCCGTTGCAGGACAGCGCTCCGATGTGGAGACGACGGTTGACTTAAGCGATGTTCTCGCCGATGTGACAGATCTGAAAGTATCTTCCAGTTCGTCTGCATCCGTTACCGTTCACGTAACGGTTATGCCGAATGAGAGCAGGGAATTTGAACTTGATGTCGATCAGATCGAGACGGGCAATCTTCAGTCCACTTATACCGTTCTGTATGATCAGACACAGCTTGCAATCCGCATTAAAGCATCGGACAAAAATCTGGCCAAATTAGATACTTCCCAGATCAACGCATCCATAGATCTGAATGGAATGGGTGTCGGGGATTACGAGGTACCGGTAAAAATCACACTGCCGGATGGCTATGAGCTCGTAGACAGTGTCAAGACAACGATTCATATCAAAGAAAAAGCAGTAGCAAATAAAACGACAGGAACAAATTAGGAGGGAAACCAATGGTAAGCGGAAAAGTGACCGTGAAAAATCCAACCGGCCTTCATCTTCGCCCGGCCGGAACCCTGTGCAAACAGGCAATGCAGTTTAAATCATCTATTACATTCCACTACGGAGATGGAAATACAGCAAATGCAAAGAGCGTCTTAAGCGTCCTTGGCGCATGCGTCAAATGCGGAGACGAAATTGAGCTGTTCTGCGAGGGAGAGGACGAGGAGGAAGCTCTGCAGTTCCTTGTCAATTCCATCCGGACGGGACTTGGGGAAGAACTGTAAGGAGAAAGAACAATGAAGAAATATGATTATGTTCTGGTTGGCGCCGGTCTGTATTCCGGAGTGATTGCTTATCTTGCTGGTCAGGCAGGGAAAAGCTGTCTTGTACTGGAACGAAGAGATCATACAGGCGGAAATATTTACTGCGAAGAAATCGAGGGAATTCATGTACACAAGTATGGAGCGCATATTTTCCATACTTCGAATAAAGAGGTGTGGCAGTTTGTCAATTCGCTGGCAGAATTCAACCGTTATACAAACTCGCCGATTGCCAACTACAAAGGCGAAATTTATAATATGCCGTTCAATATGAATACCTTCAGTAAAATGTGGGGAATCCGCACACCGGAAGAGGCGAAAACAATCATCGAAGAGCAGAGAAAAGCTGTTCCGGGAGAGCCGAAAAATCTGGAAGAGCAGGCGATCAAACTGGTTGGAAAAGATATTTATGAAAAGCTGGTTAAGGGTTATACAGAAAAGCAGTGGGGAAGAGACTGCAGTGAGCTGCCGAGCTTTATCATCAAACGGCTTCCGGTGCGCTTTACGTATGACAACAACTATTTCAATGACCTTTATCAGGGAATTCCAATTGGCGGCTATAACGTTCTGACAGAGCGGCTTTTTGAAAAAGCGGATGTACAGACAGGTGTTGATTTTCTGGAAGATAAAGAAAAGTACCTGGCGATGGGTGAGACAGTGATTTACACCGGAGCGATTGATGCGTTTTACGATTATGCACTTGGTAAGCTGGAATACCGTACGGTGCGCTTTGAAACAGAAGTGCTGGATACCGACAATTATCAGGGCGTGGCTGTAGTAAACTACACCGATCGGGAGACACCGTATACGCGTGTGATCGAACACAAGCATTTCGAATTCGGAACCCAGAAAAAGACCGTCATTTCCAGAGAGTATTCCACCGACTGGAAAGAGGGGATGGAGCCGTACTACCCGGTGAATGATACCAGAAACCAGGAACTTTATCAGAAATATGCCGCACTTGCGGAAAAAGAAGAGAAGGTTATCTTTGGCGGAAGACTTGGAGAATACAAGTATTACGATATGGACAAAGTCATTGAGGCTGCACTGAACCAGTGGGAGAAAATGCAGCGGCAGGAAAAAGAACTGCAAACGGAAATCAATCAAAACGGACTGCACACTTGACAGCAGTCCGTTTTTTGACTATATTATAAACGATATCCGGCTGGAAAATACCGGAAAATAAGAAAATGAAAGAGGTCGTTATGAGAAAAGAATATGATGACGAGGATGAAATCCCGGAAAGACGCCATTCCTCAGGAAAGAAAAAGAAGAAATTCGGCTGGGTTAATGTGCTCACCATCCTTCTCGTAGTTGTACTGGTTGTGCTCGTCGGTGTCTATGCTGTAATCAATCACTATTACAGCAAGAGTAACTACGTAAGCGATGATAAAATCACGATCAATAAATCCACAGAGGTTGAGACCGAAAGTACCGGGTTGACTGATGAGGAGACGGATGCCCTGCAGTCTGAGATTTTAAATGAGACACAGGACATTGAACTTCCAAACAACAATAACGTGTACAACATTCTGCTGATCGGTGTTGACCGTCGTGACAAAACGTGGTATGGAAACTCCGATTCCATGATTCTGATGTCCATCAATAAAGATACAAAACAGATCCACATGACATCCTTTATGCGTGACCTGTATGCAAATATCCCGGATGTCGGTGTGAAAAAACTGAATGCAGCCTGCGCATATGGCGGCGGTCCGCTGGTTGTACGAACCATCGAGGACAACTACAAACTGCCGATTGACAATTATGCAAGTGTTGACTTCGATTCCATGATTGACATTATCGATGCCATCGGCGGAATCGAGCTTTCGCCGAGCGATGATGAAATCCGTGTAGCGAACCAATATGTTGATGAAATGTGCAGACTCCGTAATGTGGATGCTTCCGCCCATCAGTATACAGCAGGCGGAGAGCAGCATGTGGATGGCTATCAGGCAGTTGCATATGCAAGAATCCGTTACGTTGGAAATTCTGATTATCAGAGAACGGAGCGTCAGCGAGAGGTTTTAAGCAAGATGATGCAGAAAATGAAATCGTCAAGCGTAACAGAACTGAGTGCACTGGCGGATACCATTCTTCCAAGTGTTACCCATAACATTGATCAGTCTACATTGATGACATTGATCGGAGAGCTGCCGACAATTCTGTCCTACGAGATTGTACAGAGCCGTGTACCGTACGACGACTTGTACTCCAGCAAGGGTGAGATGCTTGTTCCGGACTTCGCAGCAACCATCTCGAGACTTCAGACAGAGATCTATGGATCTACCACGGTAAACGAATAAAAGAACAGTAAAAAGCCTTCTGTTTCCGGTCAGAAAACCGGGGTCAGGAGGTTTTTTCTGCCCGAAAAACAGGAAAAAACCATAAGAAATTTGTAAGGTATTTTACCGGCGGATAACTTGAAATAGATGGAAAAATGTAGTAAGCTATAAATTGTATAAGAGTAAAAAAATGGGAGGATGAATAAGAATGAAAAGAAAGTTTCTGGCCGCAGCCGTACTTGGCGTCATGGTAAGTGTTACACCAGCCGGTGCATATGCAGCTTCTACAGAAACCAGTCCATTACCGGTAAATTCGGAAAGTGATACTGTAGCTCAGGCCGAAGACGAAGAAACGACTCCGACTCCGGCGCCAACTGAGACCCCAGAGGTTACACCGAGTGAGACTCCGGCTCCAACCGAAGCACCGACCGCAACACCAACTGAGACCCCTTCCGAGACACCGACGCCGAGCGCAACTCCGGCTCCGGAAGTAAGTAATCTGAAGGAAGGCTGGAACAGCGTTGAA
The DNA here is from genome assembly GCF_003479865.1 of Blautia sp. AM47-4. Classification (NCBI taxonomy): domain Bacteria; kingdom Bacillati; phylum Bacillota; class Clostridia; order Lachnospirales; family Lachnospiraceae; genus Blautia; species Blautia sp. AM47-4. Next base: position 70,099 of record NZ_QUHY01000008.1, on the reverse strand, counting down.
AAAGATGGAAAGAAACAGTTTCAGTACGGAGTTCTGGATGAGAATAATAAGGTGGTAGCTGCTACCGGACCAATAGAAATCGACGGCGTCGATTATGCGTTTGACGAAAATGGCTATATGCTGACCGGTGAAGTAGAGCTGACGGATGAAGATGGAAAAACCGGAATCTACTACTTTGAGACAGAAGGGGAAGATCCTGCAAAAGATGAACTTGGTTCGAGACAGCAGGGTATTTGTGAAGGAAAAGTATTTGCACCGGAACTGAAAAAAAATGAACTTGTTACCATCAAATTTGAGGATGGCAGTGTGGATGATTACTATGCCGATGAAGAAGGCTATGCAGTCTGGAGCACAACTCAGAAAGTAGGAGATGTAACATATCTGTTTGGCAATGATGGAACCCGCGTAAAAGAGGCAGGTTTCCAGACTGTTGTTGATGAAAACAATGTAACGCATACCTATTATCTGAATGCAGAAGACAGCACTGTATCTCTTGGAAATCACAATGCGTATCAGCAGGGAGATCGTACGGTAAGCTGGTTGACGGTTGGCTCTAACTGGTACTTAGTGGATGCGGAAACAGGGGAACTTCTTTCAGGATGGCAAAAGGTAGATACAGCAATCTACTATATGAAACCAGCTTCCTTTGATGCAAACGGAAATTTGAAAGATGGAAGTTTCGAGATGGAAACCGGTAATCAGAAAAATAAATCCGGCTGGGCACAGATTGATGGAAAATGGTACAGCTTCTGCAGCTGGGGCGGCGTACGGACAGGCTGGTTCAATTACGATGGAAATAAATATTATCTCCATGAAGACGGTCATATGGAAGACAACGCGCTGAATGTGAACGGAACCATGTATCTCTTCAAGAGCTGGGGCGGCATGTGTGTCAACGATGTTGGAAGCTATAATGGAAATTATTATTACGTTGGTGCTGACGGAGCCGTTTCGACGACAACAGGATGGAAAAAAATTAAAACCAGCACGCAGACAATCTGGTACTGGGCAACTGCAGACGGCGGAAAACTGCTGACGAATTCCTGGCTGGATTACAATGGAAACAGCTATTATCTGAAAGCCGATGGAAAAATGGCTTTTAATGAGTGGCTGGATAACACCTATTACTTCCGCAGCTGGGGTGCGGCCTACAAAAACGCATGGGCAAAAGTCAACAATGTATGGTATTATTTTGACGGAAATGGAAAGAAATATACCAGCGGCTGGCTGACCTACAAAGGAAATAAGTATTATCTGAAATCCGATGGAACCATGCTTGCCAATGAATGGCTCGATGGAAAATACTACTTCAAGAGCTGGGGTGGTATGTATAAAAACGAATGGGGCAAGTCCGGCGATACCTGGTACTGGTTTAATGCAGATGGAACCAAACGGACGCAAAAAGGCTGGTTCCTCTATGATAAAAATTATTATTATCTGGATAAAGATGGAAAAATGCTGACCGGCTGGGTTTACCATGACGGTAACTATTATTACATGAAGAGCTGGGGCGGCATGGCACATGACGAGTGGATTCTTCATGATAAGAACTGGTACTACTTCAAGAGCTGGGGCGGCATGTACCATGATCAGTGGCTGACACTGAACGGTTCTCAGTATTATTTCCGCAGCTGGGGCGGAAGATATCAGAACTGCACCGCTACGATCAATGGAAAACAGTACAAATTCGATGCTTCCGGACGCAGAATCACGGAAGGATGGGAGTACATCGGAAAATACCGCCGTTACCGCAAAGCAGACGGTTCTTTGATGGAGGATGTGACAAGCATCTTCAATCCGTCATCCAAATACATCACAGTAGACAGAACCCGCGGACGTGTCACCATTTACGGCTATAACAGTGCAACCGGTTCTTACGATACCCCGATCAAATCAATGATCTGCTCCGTAGGAAATCCAATCAGTTACACTGCAGCAGGAACATATAAAATCGGCTGGCAGTTGAAAAAGAAGCAAATGAGAGGTGAAGATTATGTGTGCTGGGCACCATATGTATCACAGATTTATGACGCTGTTTACTTCCATGGCGTAGCAAGCAGCACACCGGATCTGAATATGATCTCTGCCGTAGACTTCAATTCCCTGGGATCACCGATGTCACATGGTTGTGTCAGACTGACTGCAATCGATGCAAAATGGATTTATGATAACGTCAGCAGCGGAACAACGGTCCGCATTGGCGACAATCTGGATTATCCGCTGACAAACCCGACCCGTTATACCTGGACAGGCGGTGCTTTCGGAAGCGATCCGACATATCGATAAAAAATAGAACAGGAATACCTGTATGAGAAAATCCATCGGGGCAGCAGTGCCGCCGATGGATTTTCTGATAAGAAGACATCGGCCATTTTACAGGAAAGGAAGACAGATACGATGGAATTACAGGAAAAGAAAAAGAACCGGACAGAACAGAAAACAGATATGCAGAATAAGGAAAAGGCATTGCTTACCCAACTTGACGAGATTGCAAAACAGGATCTCTGTCTGGCATTCTCCGGCGGTGTGGACAGCAGTCTGCTGCTGAAGCTTGTCATGGATGCATCTGCAAAATATGGAACAAAGGTTTATGCAGTAACCTTTCAGACACGGCTGCATCCGCCCTGCGACCTGGAGACAGCGACAAGAGTAGCAAAGGAGGTTGGCGCTGTTCATGAGGTCCTTTTTGTTGATGAGCTGGAGCAGGAGGCAATCCGTTACAATCCGGAAAACCGCTGCTATCTCTGTAAGCACTATCTATTTGGGAAACTTCTGGAATTTGCCCGCGATCACGGTGTCACCCAGGTACTCGACGGAACAAATGAGGATGACCTTCATGTCTACCGGCCGGGGCGAAAAGCGCTGAGAGAATATGGTGTCATCAGCCCGCTTGCAGCGTGTCATGTGACAAAAACAGAGGTAAAAGCACTTGCTGCAAAGTACGGCGTTTCCGTAGCACACCGTCCATCCACTCCATGTATGGCGACACGCCTTCCCTACGGGGCAGAAATTAACTATGACGTTCTGGATCGGATTGCGGACGGCGAAGCATGGCTTCATACGCTGTTCGGTGCGGAAGAGAATCTCCGCCTGCGTGTACATGGCGATGTGGTGCGTCTTGAAATCTCACCGGAGCGTATGGGGGAAGTGCTTGAGAAGAGAGAAGAAATGATTGCATATCTGAAAAAGCTCGGCTTTTCTTACCTGACGATGGATCTGGAAGGGTTCCGTTCCGGCAGTATGGATGAGAAAATAACACAGAAAGAGGAAACAAAATGAAAGCAATTTTAAGTGCGGACCGCAAATGGGGTCTGGGATATCAGGGACGGCTGCTGGTAAGTATTCCGTCTGATCTGCGATTCTTCCGTGAAACTACGATGGGACACGTTGTCGTGATGGGAAGAAAGACACTTGCTACACTCCCGGCAGGGCAGCCCTTAAAAGGCAGAACGAATATTATCTTAAGCCGTGATTCGGAATGGACTGTCCGCGGCGCAACCGTTGTCCACAGTATCAAAGAGCTGATGGAAGTGTTAAAGCCGTATGAGGACGACGATATTTATGTTGCGGGCGGCGGAGAAATTTACCGTCAGCTTCTCCCATACTGTGATACGGCATACGTCACACGAATTGACATGACGTATCAGGCGGATACCTTCTTTGAGGATCTTGACGAATCACCGGATTGGGAGATGGTAGAAGAGGGCGATGAGCAGACCTGCTTTGATATTGAATTTTATTTCACGGAATACCGAAGAAAGAATGAAAAGGCAGAACGCCCGAGATAAGGGTAAGACAGGACGTAAAAAACGGAGAAACCACAGAAAAAGCGGCTTCTCCGTTTTTTTTTATATAGGATACAAAAAGTATCAGTGCTGTCCGCCTGCAGAAAGCTCCAGCATTTTTTTCTTAATATCATTTTCGAGCTGTACCAGCTCAACTTCAGCGGCGGCACGTTTCTGGCGGCCGTCCTCCTGAATCTTCATCACTTCATCGAGGGTAGAGATCAGGCTCTGGTTCGTCTGTTTTAGGTTTCCATATCGACGATACCGCGCTCAGATTCTTTTGCAGTCTCGATCGTTGCCATCTTCAGATTCTCCGCATTCTTTTTCAGAAGCTCATTTGTCATATCCGAAACCTGGCGCTGTGCTTTGGCAGCCTCAGTCGAGTGATGAACGCCGAGTGCAATGATCATCTGGTTTTTCCAGAGCGGAATGGTGTTGACGAGTGTGGATTGGATCTTTTCGGCCATTACAGAATCGCTGTTCTGAAGCATGCGGATCTGCGGCGCTGTCTGGATCGAAACCATACGGGTCAGTTCCAGATCATACAGTTTCTTCTCAAATCGGTTGCAGAGATCTTCGAGATCCTTGGCAGCCTGTGCATCTTCGGCCTTTCCGGTCATCTGCGCTTTATTCTGCAGATCACGGAGTTCTGTGGAACGTACCAGCTCCAGCTTTTTCTTTCCAGCGAGAATGTACATGGTCAGCTCTTTAAAATAATTCAGGTTCTGTGCATACATCTGATCCAGAATGGCAATGTCTTTCAGAAGCTGCCGCTGGTGGCCGTCGAGCACGTCACAGATTTTATTGACATTCACCTCTGCCTTGTCATACTTCGCTTTCATTGCATTGATTTTGTTCGTGCTTTTCTTAAAGAAAGAGAATGGTCCCTTTTCTTCTTCTGCGTCAAACGTTTTCAGCTCTGTCACAACAGAGGTGAGCAGATCGCCGATTTCCCCGAGATCTTTGCTTCTGACGTTCTCCAGCGTTTTCTCGGAGAAGTCTGCCATTTTCTTCTGTGCACCGGCACCGTACTGCAGAATGCCGTTTGTATTGGCAAGATCAATCTGGGAAACAAAGGCATCCACCATGGCTTTCTGTTCGTCGGACAGAACAGAATCATCCATGACCTCTTTCTTTTCTTCCGGCTGCTGTACCGGAAGTTCCGGTTCCGGCTCCGGAGTGCCGAAACTTAAGCTTGGAATTTCAGTGGTGTCCTTTACAAAATCATTCATGTTTTCTATTCTCCTTTTCTTCGGTACGGAAACGTAACCGGTGATTTGATTTCAATTGTATAGCTTTGAATAGTTACATGTGAAGCGGCTCAATATCCTGCGTTGACGGACCTGCCTGATTTGTCAGTCCCTCCTGCGCCAGCATCGTCTGCAGAACAGAGATATCAGAAGAAATATCCCATGCCGTTGTCTGGAACAGATCATCAAGCAGCTTTTCGAATGCGGCATTGATGGTATCCAGTGTGTCCTCGATTTCCTTCTTGGTTCGGAGGATATTGTCGCTTTGAATTGGTTCGTTCTCAAAGGAACGGTAAGCGTCGAGCAGCTTCCAGGTTGTCGGCATATAGTAATCCATAAATTTCCGCAGGGCGGCGGCTTCTTTTGGGCGCTTTTTTGCCTCCTCGAGAATCCGGGTAACAACCGTTTCGAGACGACTCAGCTTGGCTGTGATGACTTCACCCGGCAGATCCAGGTTGCACTGATGGATCTTCTGAATATACGATTCACATTCTTCCAGCATCTGCTGGTATTCCGGCGTTACACCGGAGGCCTCCAGCTGTTCACGTGCTTTCTGCTCAGCAATCTGCTGTTCCTTCTGGCTGGCGAGCATTGCGCGGTACTGGTCGTAGCAGTCATTTGTCACCATCAGACAGGTACCATTCTCGTCGAGGTGGCCCTGGCGCAGCATGGATTTATCAATCATGGTCGTAATATCGGTCAGAAGCTCACCTTTCTCACAGTGCATACTGTCGCAGAGTTCTTTCGTGGAAATATATTCCTTTGTGCCGATCAGCGTACAGATCTGGCGGAAATGGCGGACCAGACGCCGGTTTTTACTTCCCTTTTTCAGAAGAATGCCGCCGCCGATGGTAAATGCGGCAAAAATAAGAGAAGGAATCAGCGCGCTGTTGTCTGGACCTGCAAATAAGGAATACAGACTAAGCGTTGTGCAGCAGCCGAACAGTCCGGTGACACCCCAGCCGGCAGCCGTCTGAAATCCGCCGACAAGTGCAAGATCGGTGGATGGCATAAAGCGCTCGCGCAGTACACGACGTTCCTGTATGCGGCTGTTCCATTCCGTATTCTGCGGGGTCTGCCAGGTATGGGAAGGTTTGGGAACCGGGTTCGCGCTCTTACCCGGCATCGTGCCTCCCGGCCCGTAGGAATAGTGATGCGGTCCGGTCTGCTGCGCTGTATTATTATGGGAAGAATGCTGGCTGCTGTAGGAAGTATCTGCGGAATAGCCGCGGGACGGCTCCTGTGTGCCATTTGCACGGAATGGTCCCTTCCGGTTTGGGTAGACAAACTGGTTGATGGTGTCTGAAATCTTCTGGTTTAATTCCTGAAAATCCTGAGAATTTACAGCGTTATCCACAAGCTTTCCAATACTGTCGCCGACATCCTTTAAATCATCTTCAAAACTCATGACAGTTCCTTTCTGATGAGGTACTTTTTCTGTGTACCGTTTTCCATTTATTATACAATGCGATTGGAAATCTTACAAGCATACAGTGCTTAATTTTCTATGAAGCTGGAGCTGACGGGAATGGTTACAGTTCACAGGAAATGATTTTGTTTTTGGATGAGTTGAAAGAAAGCAGTAACTATTATATACTAAAGAATATCGAATGTCAGAAAAAATCAAATCAGAATAAAGGGGCCGCAATACCAAATGAATAAAAACGAAATTATCCAGATACAGGGAATGGAATATAAAGAAATGACAAAACAGCTTTTGAACGAATGTGCCTTAGCTACGCTCATTCCTTCGAAGGTCAGTCTCATCGGTATTAAGCCAAATCTGGTAGCACCTGTCCCGGCGGAGTTTGGAGGGACGACACATCCGGAGGTGGTTGCGGGGATCATCGAATATCTTCAGGAAAACGGATTTACTAACCTTCAAATCATGGAAGGCTCCTGGGTGGGAGATAAGACGGAGGAATCGTTTGAGGTCTGTGGATACCGTATGCTTTCGGAACAGTACGGCGTTCCGCTTATCGATGCGCAGAAGGAAAAAAGCATGCCGGTGCAGTGTGGTGATATGGAACTTCAGATTTGCGAATGTGCGAAAAAGGTGGATTTTATGATCAATGTCCCGGTCATGAAAGGCCATTGCCAGACTAAAATTACCTGCGCACTGAAAAACATGAAAGGTCTCTTGCCGAATAAAGAAAAACGTCATTTTCATGCCATGGGACTTCATCGGCCAATTGCGCATCTGGGGCTTGGGATTCATCAGGATTTTATTTTGGTGGATAATATCTGCGGAGACCTTGACTTTGAGGATGGCGGTAATCCGTTTATTATGAATCGCCTTTTCGCTGGGTTAGATCCGGTGTTGATCGATGCATATGTCTGCGCGGAACTGCATTATAAGCCAGAAGATGTCCCGTATGTCAAAATGGCAGAAGAGTTGGGCGTGGGCAGCGCTGATCTCACACGGCTTTCAATCCGCCAAATTGGCGAAATTGGTGAAAAAAGAGTGATTCCGGAAAAACGGAAGATCGTGGAACTGCAGGATGCCGTAGAGGAAGTTGAGTCCTGCAGTGCCTGCTACGGCTATCTGATCCCGGCGCTCGACCGGCTGAGGGAGGAAGGACTGCTGCAGGAACTCCACGAAAAAATCTGCATCGGGCAGGGATACCGGGGAAAGAGCGGGGCGCTTGGTGTGGGAAGTTGTACTTCAGGGTTTAAATACAATCTGAAAGGCTGCCCACCGACCGATGAGCAGATGTATGAATTTTTGAAGCAGTACATTGCAACTAGACGAAAAACAGAAGCAGAAAAATAGCAACAGAGGAGAGAGTGAATGAAAAAAGCAGTCAAAGCCATTTTAAATGTATTGTCCTACGGCGGAATTGAAGTAGAATCCGCCCGTCGGCTTGCCGATATCAAGAAGCTGGATCCGATCCGTATTTTTCTGCGAAAATTGGATATGGAAATATATAATGGGGACTACAAGGTTCCGATTCGGCTGTTCTTCCCGGATGAAAAAATGGAGGAGCATGGTGCAAAAGAAGCGATTCTGTTCTTCCATGGCGGCGGCTGGACAACCGAGAGTGTGGAGACATACGACCGTGTCTGCGCACGCATGGCGCAGTCGACGGGGCAGATTGTTGTATCGGTAGAATACCGTCTTGCACCTGAGCATCGTTTCCCGACAGGCTTAGAAGACTGCTACGCCGCCGCCCAGGCAATGCTGCGCGGGGAGATTCTGCTGGAGGTAACGCCGGAAAATGTCACGATCATGGGCGACAGCGCAGGAGGAAATCTTGCGGCTGCGGTCTGCCTGATGGCGAGGGACAAAAAAGAACTGCTGCCGGGGAAACAGATTTTGATTTATCCGGCGGTGAATTCCTGTTACACAGAGAAATCACCGTACAAATCCGTGAAAACCAATGGAACCGGATACCTTCTGACCAGTGTCAAAATGGAAGATTATGTAATTCTGTATCAGCGGACCGAAGAAGACCGCAAAAATCCGTACTTTGCACCGGTGCTGGCAGAAAATCTGCAGGGACTGCCGGACACGCTGGTACTGACGGCGCAGTACGATCCGCTGCGCGATGAGGGCGAGGATTATGCGAAAAAGCTGAAAAGGGCTGGCAATCTGGTTGAACATCATCGGATCAAGGGCGCATTGCACGGCTATTTTGCGCTTGGCATTGAACACCTATATGTGCAGGAAAGTTTTCAGTATATGAATGCATTTTTAAGAAAAGAAAAACAGCAGAAAAATGCAGACGAAGAACTGGAAAACATAGCAGCAGTGAAGAAACAATTGACACACGGGAAGGCGTAAGGAGGCATAGAAAATGAAGAAAGAACATTCTTCGCGCTGGAGAAAGCTGGACAACGCGGCACAGGCATTTCCAGCGGCTACCGGAAAAAAGGATACGAGAGTCTTCCGGTTTTACTGCCAGCTGAAAGAGGACATCCAGGCGGATCTGCTGCAGAAAGCGCTGGAGCAGACAATGGAGCATTACCCGGTGTTTTCCATGGTACTGCGGAAAGGTCTTTTCTGGTTTTATCTGGAGCAGCGCGATCTGCCAGCAAAAGTAGAAGAGGAAAAGCGTCCGCCGTGCAGTGAGATTTACGTACCCGACCACAAAACGCTTCTTTTCCAGGTTTCTTACTATAAAACCCGAATCAATTTCGAAGTATTCCATGCCCTGACAGACGGCACCGGTGCGATGCTGTTTCTGAAAGAACTGGTGAGCAATTATCTGATCTTGTGTCATCCCGAGGAAATCTTTTCAAAGGTCAGCGAAGACATGCTGACAGAGACAGATTTCGAGGAGGACAGCTTTTCCCAGTATTACACCGGAAAGAAAAATGAAAAAGAAAAAAGCCGCCCGGCATACCAGATCAAAGGCGAGTATCTGGAGCAGGAGGAGATGGAAATTACCGAGATTCTGCTTTCCGCGGAAGCAGTTCATAAGTGCGCAAAAGCACATGGCGTGTCGGTGACGGCGTACCTTGCGGCGGCGCTGGTATATGCGGTATATGAAGAAATCCCGAAAAGCAGGCTGAAAAAGCCGGTTTCTCTGATGGTTCCAGCCAATCTCCGCAACTTTTTCCCATCCGCATCGATGACGAATTTCTGGAGCTGGATCGAGATTGCCTGTGATCTTGGGCCGGAGGCATCGTTTGAGGATGCCCTGCAGATCACGGGAGCCGCGATGCAGAAAGAGGCGCTGAAGCAGGAGATTTCCACACGTATGAACGATCTGGTGCGGATTGAGCGGAATCCGGTGCTGCGCGCCGTGCCGCTGGAAATCAAAAATCTGGCGCTGATGGCGGGCACAACGCTCGGCGGACGAAGCATTACGACCGTCTATTCCAATATCGGCCGGATTCAGATGCCGCCGGAGTATGAAACATATATTGAGCGGTTCGGATTTTTCACCAGCACCGACAAAGTACAGATGTGTTCCTGTTCCTACGGTGACAGCATGGTGCTTGGAATCACATCTAAAATCGCCGATTCCAATATTGAACGGAACCTGATGCATCTGCTGCAGAAAGAGGGCATCGCCTGTGAACAGGAGGAAAATGATTTTCCGGGACAGAAAGAACAGCCGCACGGGACGGCCAAACTGGGATTGAAAATTTTTTCTTTCACCTGCATCGCGGCTGTCGTACTCTGCTGGATGATGAATTTCCTTGCAACGCCGCAGATGTGGTGGGCAGGTTATGCGACAGCGGGTGTGTTCTGCGCCTGGCTTCTGATCCGGGTGGGATATCAGAAACGGAAAAATCCACTCAAAAACAGTATGTGGCAATTGATCTTTATTATGATCGGTGCGATTCTGTGGGATTATGCGACGGGCTGGATCGGCTGGTCTGTCGATTTCGCAATTCCGCTCGCCGTTCTTCTGAATGGCGCGACGATGCAGATTCTGGCAAGAGCGTACAAAATGGAGGTCAGTGAATATCTTTTTTATCTGATGCAGTCCGGAGCAGCAGGAATCGTTCCAGCGATTTTGTGGCTGACGGGAACTGTCCGCATTACCTGGCCGTCCGTGATCTGCGTGGGCCTCAGTGTGCTGTATCTGATCGGGCTGTTTTTTTCCGCGGAAAAGATTTTATGCGGGAAATGCAGAAAAAATTCCGGGTATGAAGGGAAAAGGTGATAGAAAAAATAAGAAGAGCAGGTAAGAAAAGTGGATGTTGGTCCCTTTTCTTACCTGCTCTTTTGAAACTTGTGTGTGTCTGCGGCGGAAAAGCCTGGAGAGAAATCTACTGCGTCTTCTCCTCACAGCTACAGGAATCCCACGACGGCATTTCATCCCCATTTTTAATCGCATCGCGAACCGCGCTGTAATACCGCACTTTCTGCTGAATATGCTCGAGATCAGATTCCATGCGCTCGATTTTCTCGCGTGTATTCTGCTCATGTTCCTTGAGAATGGCAACCATCTGGTCAATATTTCCCGGGATATCGTTCTCAAGCCGGAAAAACTCCTGAATCCCCGCAATCGGAAGCCCGGTGCGTTTGAAGCAGAGAATTGCGGTCATGCAGTCAATGTGCTGCTGGGTGTAAATTCGTTTCTTACTTTCGGTATGAATGACATCCGTCAAAAGTCCGATCTCCTCATAATAACGAAGCGTAGAGGCCGGAAGTCCAAAACGCTCGGACATTTCACGAATGGTGTAGGTCTGCTGTTCCATGGAAAAACCTCCTTGAACGATAGAGTTTGAATAGTAGAATAACTTCTTAAAGTATACTTTAAGAAAGTGAAATTGTAAAGAGAGAATCTTCGTTACGTTTCACTTGGCAGTGCAGCACTTGCTGTTTTGATGCGTAGGAAAGGAATATTTATCAGAAAGTGAGAAGAAAAAGTACATTGCTTATTTGCACTAGAATGGAATATAATAGAAAGCAGAAAAAACGTGAAAAATGTGAGGAATAATCGTGAAACAGGAAATTATAGCAGACCTGTCCCGGATTACGGAGGAGGAACAGGCGATTCTGGACGGCAAGACGGAAGTGGAAAAGGAGCGGTATTCGAGCGGGCAGAAGTTTGTGATGGATGCGGGAAAGCTGCTGGAGAGGGGAAAATTGATTGATATTCGGCCGCACACGCGGTTTATTCGTTTTCCGGCGCACAGCCACAATTATGTCGAGATGATCTACATGTGCCAGGGAAGCACCGTGCACACCATCAACGGGGACCGGATCGAGCTGAAAACGGGTGAGCTGCTGATTCTGAATCAGAATGCAGTGCAGGAAATTGAACCGGCAGGGCGTGACGATATCGCGATCAACTTTCTGATTCTGCCGGAGTTTTTTGACCAGACGCTGCGAATGATCGGGGCAGAGGAGAATCAGTTAAAGGATTTTATCGTCGGCTGTCTGAAAAGCGGGGAGGTACCGCTCTGTTATCTGCATTACAGAATTGCGGATGTCCTTCCGGTGCAGAATCTGATCGAAAATCTCGTCTGGACGCTCTTACATCACCAGAGCAATAAGCGGAGCATCAATCAGATTACGATGGGCCTTTTATTCCTGCAGCTCATGAACTACACCGAACGCGTGCAGGTGGGAGAGCAGTATTTTGAACAGGAGATGCTGCTCGGCGTATACCGCTATATCGAGGAACATTACCGGGAGGGCAGTCTTTCGGAACTGGCGGAAGAACTGCACTACGATTTTTACACCTTAAGCCGCATGATCCGCCGCCTGACCGGGAAAAACTACACTGAACTTGTCCAGAACAAACGCATCACCCAGGCCGCGTATCTGCTGGAAACGACAGGACTTTCCGTGGCAGACATCGGCGAGCGGGTCGGGTACGAGAACATGAGTTATTTTCATCGGATTTTCAAAGAGCGCTATGGAATATCGCCGAAGAAGTACCGGGTGGAGAAGAAAATACAATAGGACAAGAAAAACGGATCGAGAATCTGAACTTAAAACCAGATTTTCGATCCGTTTTTTGCGTGTAAATCGTATCAATTACTTACTGTTCATTTTCATCCTTCGGCAGCCGCACGATCCGTACCTTGTCGACTCTCCGGTCTGCCATTTTCAGTACGGTTACGTCGAGGCCATCCGAGACGAAATGATCGCCTTCCTTTGGCACGCGCTCGAGGATCCCCATGATCCATCCGCTGACCGTAAAGACGTCAAATTCTTTGTCAATATCGAGCTCTTCATACACCTTGTCGATGCTTGCCGTTCCGGTCACGAGGTATTCGTTTTCGGAAACTTTCTGGATTTCCTGTACAACCGCATCATGCTCATCCCAGATTTCGCCGACGAGCTCTTCGAGGATATCTTCCATGGTGATGATACCGTCGGTGCCGCCGAATTCATCAATGATAATGGCAATATGCGATTTCTTCGCCTGCATTTTTTTCAGCAGCGGGCCGACCTTCGTATTCTCGGTTACAAAGAGCGCCGGGCGGATGATGCTGCTTAGCGGTTTGTTGGTGTGGTAAATGTGGTTGTGGAAATCCTTCTGATACACAATTCCCACAATGTGGTCGATATCATCATCATACACCGGCAGCCGGGAAAATCCGGTGTCGGAGAAAGTCTTAGCGATCTCGGATTTCGTCGCATCGAGCGGAATGCCGATGACGTTGACACGCGGAGTAAAGATCTCTGCGGCCTCCATCTCCATGAAGCCGATTGCATTCTGAATCAGATCGCCTTCCTGGTCGTCGATGTCGCCCTCCTGGGTCGCCTCCTCGACGATGGTCATCAGTTCCTCATCGGTGATGCCGTGGTTTTCCGAGGATTTGAAGATGCGGGAGAGCAGCTTCTTCCACTGGGAAAAGAAAAACGTCACCGGGGTCAGCACGATCATCAGAATGTGGAGAAACGGTGCGGAAAATTTGGCGATCGTCTCCGGAGATTCTTTTGCAATGCTTTTCGGGGAAACTTCGCCGAAGATCAGGACCACGATAGTGGTTACGATCGTGGAAACCGTCGCACCGGAGTCGCCGCCGAGAAGCTTGATAAAAAGCACCGTGGCAAGGGAGCTGAGTCCGATGTTGACGATGTTGTTGCCGACGAGAATCGTGGAGAGCAGCTTGTCAAAGTTCTCCAGCAGCTTTAACACCAGTTCCGCCCGCTTGTCGCCTTTTTCTGCCATATTTTTCATGCGGATGCGGTTCAGCGAGGTGAAGGAAGTCTCCGTCGCCGAAAAGTAGGCTGAGAGCATGACGCAGATAAGAATGATGATGAGTGACACAATGTCGCTGTTCATTTGTTTTTCCTTTCTTAGGAAACCGGGACACGATGCAAAAAATGTACAAAAAGACATAACCTATCTTAAATCTGGCGGAATCAAAGATAGATTATGTCTCCGTTTATCAAATGATGAAAATAAAGCATCGTCGAGGCATACTGCCTGAGTCGTCCATGTTTCTGTAATCCTTTCGTTGATCAGTAATCCCTTTTATTGTACGGTATGTGGGAATAATTGTCAATAAGACATGCGAAAATCACAGGAAATACGAAACCGCATTGTTGTAGCTGATATTTTCCACCATCTCTTTCAGAAACTCCAGGTTCGCCGGGTACTCCCCGTTTTCCACCCAGTTTCCGATTTGATTGCAGAGAATCCGGCGGAAATATTCGTGGCGCGGGAAGGAGAGGAAGCTGCGGGAGTCGGTCAGCATGCCGATGAAGGTGGAGAGCATGCCGATGCTGGAAAGCGTCGCAAGCTGGGATTCCATGCCGTATTTGTGATCGTTGAACCACCATGCGGTACCGAACTGCACTTTCGAGCGGATGCCAGGCGCAGCAAAGTTTCCAGCCATGCTTGCAAGCATCGGGTTGTCGCTCGGGTTCAGAGAGTAGAGCACAGTTTTCGGCAGTGCGTCGTCCTCGTCCATATCGTTTAAGAAAGCGCCGAGCATCGGGGCAAAGGCGAAATCGTTCATGCTGTCAAAGCCGGTATCGGCACCGAGCGCACGGAACATCCGCTTCGAGTTGTTACGGAGTGCTTTGATATGAAGCTGCATGGCGATATTGTGCTTATGATACAGCCGTCCGAGGTTCGTCAGAAGGAAGCCCTTGTACATGCCGAGCTCTTTTTCAGTGAGAGCACCGCCGTTCATGCGATTTTCAAATACATCATTCGCCTCAGCAGCCGTGCATGGCACATAGAAGCAGTCCTCAAGGCTGTGGTCGCTGACAACGCAGCCGGCGGAGAGGAAGAAGTCGAGGCGGCAGGAGAGGGCATGCACCATATCCTCTGCGGATGCAATCGTCCTGCCGGCGGCAGCGGCAAGCTTTTCCACGTATTCCGGGAAATCCGGCTTTTCGAGATGAACGGCGCGGTCCGGGCGGAAGGACGGCAGAACGCGGCAGGCAAAGTATTCCTTTTGTAATGCCAGATGGCAGTGCAGATCATCTGCAGGATCGTCGGTGGTGCACAGATGCGACACATGCTGGTTCAGAATCAGATTGCGCACGGTAAACTCCTTCGTCTGCAGTTTTGCATTCGCCTCATCCCAGATCTCCTTCGCTGTTGCGCGGGAGAGCGGTGTCGTGATGCCGAAGTACCGCTGCAGCTCCAGATGTGTCCAGTGGTATAAAGGATTGCCGATCGCGTTCTCAATCGTCTCGGCAAACGCCAGATATTTGTCGTAATCATCGGCGTTTCCAGTGATCAGATCCTCCGAAAAGCCCATCGCACGCATGGCACGCCATTTATAATGATCCCCGCCGAGCCAGACGCGTGTCAGATTCTCCATCTGGCGGTCTTCGAGAATCTCCTGTGGATTCAGATGGTTGTGATAGTCAAAAATGGGCATTTTTCAGCCGCCTCGTGGTACAGTGTTTTCGCCGTATCGGTCTGCAGCAGAAAGTCAGCGTCCATAAAAGGTTTCATATGGAAATACCTCCCCTTTAGAATTGAGCGGTCAGAGCAGCAAGCGTATCTGCCACAGCGCCAGGTCCATGAAGCATCGAGACAAAAGCATCCAGTACACGGTCAGAAAGTCCGGCAGAAATCAGATCCACACCGAAAATCGAAGCATCGGAGAGCAGCGGAGCCAGCGTTTTGGAAAGCGCCTTACGGTCAGCCGGTGCGCTGAGTTTCAGATCCTGCACATACGGGCGGACCGTGGCAAGCAGCGGATCCGGGCTCAGCTCAAATGCATCGCCGTTGTCATCCACGCCCATCAGATACCGCAGCCA
Organism: Blautia sp. AM47-4; assembly: GCF_003479865.1. Taxonomy (NCBI): domain Bacteria; kingdom Bacillati; phylum Bacillota; class Clostridia; order Lachnospirales; family Lachnospiraceae; genus Blautia; species Blautia sp. AM47-4. The sequence continues at coordinate 54,422 of NZ_QUHY01000008.1, read as the reverse complement.
TCCCGCAAATACAGCCGGAATTGCCTGGAGATCCGAGAGTGACAGCTCCGGAGAAGCAAGATACGATTTGATCGTCTCACCGAACCGGATCGACAGCTTCTGTGACGTATCGGTTGCAATTCGCTGCGGCGTATCCGGCATAAACGGATTCGGGATGCGGATGTTCAGCACTTCATCGATAAACTGCTTCGGAGAGAGAATACCAGGATCGGTGACAACCGGAAGTCCTTCGATATATCCGATGCGCTCCACGAGCTTTTTCAGTACCGGATTTTTCATCTCCTCACTGATCAGTTCGTAGTCCAGCAGGCAGCCGAACACAGCGAGTGCGGTGTGCAGCGGGTTCAGGCAGGTGCAGACCTTCATGCGCTCTGTTTTGTTGACAGTTTCCCGGTCGGTAAAGATCCATCCGCTCTTTTCCATCGGCGGCCGTCCGTTCGGGAAATGATCTTCGACTACGAGGTACTGGCATTCCTCTGCATTGACGAACGGAGCAACGTAGGTGTGGCGGGAGGTGACGATCGGCTGTGCATCGGCGAGGCCGTTCTCCTCGAGGATCTTTTCGATGGAACCATCCGGCCGCGGGGTGATCTTGTCGATCATGGTCCACGGGAAGCTGACTTTTTCCGGGTTCTGCAGATAGGAGAGGAAGCCTGGCTGTACCAGCTTGTTTTCTTCCCATGCCGAAGCGTAGCTGTCAGGGCAAGGGAAAGTTTTTCGCCATTGTGGGAGCAGTTGTCGGTGCTGACCATCGCAAACGGTTTTTCGCCTGCAAGAAATCTTTCATATAAAAGAGAAGCAACTTTTCCCATATAGCTGGTAACGGAAGAAGGTCCGGCAGCAAAATCGGCAGCAACAGACGGCAGCAGTTCGCCCGCACCGTTTTTCAGAGAATATCCCTTTTCGGTGATCGTAAACGTCGCCATCTGCAGGGAATCCTTGGTAAAGATTTCTTTTAACCGGGCAAAATCCGGAGAATCCGCCGTATCGGCAGCCAGCGATTCTGCGATGCTTCCAACAACGGTTTTCTCGACAGAACCATCGGCTTTTAAGGTCACCAGAATGCTTAAATTATCGTGTGGCTGGTACATATCACGGATGATTTCTGTATCGAAGCCCTCCGCAACGATGACACCGCGGTCAAAGGTACCGTTGTTCAGCAGTTCCTGTGCTGTATTTGCCTGGAAGGCACGGAAAATATTTCCGGCTCCGAAATGCACCCAGCACGGAGATTCTTTCGTGCGGGTGATCATTGCTTCGCGGTCATAGGATGGAAGCGCATAGCCTGCGGCTTCCCACGCTTTTTGATCTGCCAGTCCGGCAGCTGTTAAGTTAAGAGACATCAGTAAAAACCTCCTTTAAATTCCACGTTTGTGACTCTTGTCAATAGCTTCCCAGAGTCCGTTTAAATAAGTCGCGCCGAGTGCGCGGTCATACAGTCCATAGCCCGGCATTGCCTTCTCGCCCCAGATCATACGTCCGTGGTCCGGGCGGATCGGGCCGTCAAAGCCGATGTCGTACAGCGCTTTCATGATCTCATACATATCGAAGCTGCCGTCAGAGGAAAGGTGTGCGGCCTCCTCGAAATCCTGCTGGCTGTGGAATTTCAGATTGCGGACGTGAGCGAAGTGGATGCGGCCCTTTAAGGAACGGATCATATCCGGCAGATCGTTCTCCAGATTCGTTCCGTAGGAGCCCGAGCAGAAGGTCATGCCGTTGTGCGGGTCATCGACCATCTTCATCATGCGCAGAATGTTTTCTTTATTAATGATGATTCTCGGAAGACCGAAGACACTCCATGCCGGGTCGTCCGGGTGAATGGCCATTCTAATGTCGTACTCGTTGCAGACCGGCATGATGCGTTCGAGGAAGTATTTGAGGTTGGCAAACAGTTTCTCATCATCCACATCGCGGTAAGCGTCAAAGAGCTCTTTCACTTTTGCCATGCGCTCCGGCTCCCAGCCAGGAAGAATTGCGCCGTTTGCATCACCTGCGATAGATTCAAACATTTTTTCCGGAACAAGTGCGTCTACGGCGGACTGTTTGTAGGCAAGTACGGTCGAGCCGTCCGGACGGACGCGTGCGAGTTCTGTTCTGGTCCAGTCGAAGACCGGCATGAAGTTATAGCAGACAAGGTGAATGTCTTCCTCGCCGAGGTGCTTTAACGTTTCAATATAATTATCGATGTACTGCTCACGGTCCGGGCTGCCGATTTTGATGGCGTCGTGGATGTTGACGCTCTCGATGCCGGAGATGTGAAGTCCAGAGGCCTCAACCTCTTCTTTTAACGCGTGAATCGCTTCGCGTGTCCACACCTCGCCCGGGGTAGTGTCGTACAGGGTTGTGATGACTCCGGTTACGCCCGGAATCTGGCGGATCTGCTCTAAGGTAACAGTATCAAATTTGGAACCATACCAGCGAAATGTCATTTCCATAAGAAAAACTCTCCTTTATTTTGTAATGTACTCTCGGAATCTTTCTGCACTTGCCTTTGTGGCTGATTTTCCGCCAGCTGCACCCGAATTTCATCAACGTACGCACCGCGTACGCCTCAGAAATTTGGGCACAACTGACAAAAAATCATCTCACAAAAACAAGCACAGAAAGATTCCGAGAGTACATTGTATTTTGCAAGTGGTGTTCTTTGCTTTTTATTGTATCGTTTCTTAAGAAAAAAGCCATGGCAAGAATTGTTGAGCACATTGCAAAAGTTGCGGCGGTTGGCCGGGAAAAAGCAAAATCAGCCTACAGGTGTGATAAATAATATCTTTCTGGTATGACTAACCAATAGGAAAAACCTATAAGCGATTCATCGAAATAACAATTACCAAAAGGCGTTTTAGGGGTTGCACATAGAAAAAATATGCATTATAATATGCCATGTAATCGAGAAACACATTAAACATATCGACTTAGTAGGAAAGGAGAACAGCAAATGAAAAAAACAGACAACAGACGAATGCAGGAGAACAGAATGATGGAGATGTGTTGTTGCTGTTGCTGCAGCTCCAATCAGAATAAAGAAAAATAAGAAACATTCGCAGGCAGAAAAAGCATAGCAGAAATTGCATGTGCGGGCAGGCCGGAACGAATGCCTGCTATTTTTTTAACCTTTTTAAAAAGAAATGTGAATGAACAACATAATAATAGATAATAAATAGACATAGAAAATGGAGGACAAAAACATGAGCGGATGCGGATGCAGCTTCACCCCAGTTGAAAATAAAGAAACCGAAGAAATCAAATACACAGATGCACTGGCAGAACAGTTTGCAGCAGAAGTCGGAGTAGACCCAAGACCAAATGAAACCCTTGTAGAGATCGATGAGCGCGGCGCTTTCATCCGTCAGCCAAATGCATTTATCCAGCCATTCGGCGATAAAGAAGGCGGCCTGAAAGCAGAAGCAAACCGCTTCGGGATCTACTGGGCAACCGGATGCAACTGGTCCAACCGTCCGATCATCGTGCGGGAGCTTTTAGGACTGCAGGATGTGATCTCGGAGACGAGAGTTTCTCCATCCGGCGAGACAAACCGTTACGGACATGCATTCGGACAGTATCCGGATTTCAAGGATCCGGCGACAGGCGCTTACTTCTTAAGTGAGTTCTATAAAAGAGCAAACCCGGACTTCAAAGGAAGAGCAACGACACCGACTCTGGTGGATGTCAAAGAGAAAAAGGCTGTGAACAACGATTATCACCGCCTTACGAACTATCTCGAAGTGCAGTTCCGTCCATTCCAGCCAAAAGATGCGCCGGACCTGTACCCGAAAAAATTCCGGAAAGAGATCGATGAGTTTAACGACTGGCTCTTCCCGCATATCAACAACGGCCATTACCGCATGGCATTCTGCCAGTCACCGGAAGCATACGATGAGGCATACGAAGATTTCTATGAATCCCTCGATAAGCTGGACAAACGGCTGGAGACGAACCGTTTCCTGTTCGGCGACTACATCACCGACAGCGATGTCCGCGCTTACGTCACTCTGATCCGTTGGGATGTCAGCTACTTCCACAACGTAGGACCGGTGAAGAAACCGATTCGTGATTACAAAAATATCTGGGGCTACTTAAAAGAGCTGTATGCGATCCCGGCCTTCCGTCACGGAAGCGATCCGCAGGTGTTGGCACTTTCGAGACCTGGAAAGAAATTAGGCGAGGTTCTCTTCCGCGGATACAACGAACGAATCCTTGCAAAAGTAGATTTCGAGAAGCTGATGGCAGACGATGGATCGAGAAGAACACTCAGCAAAACACCGGATGAAGTATTCCTTCGCCATCCGGAGGGAGAGACCTACGAGGATTACGCAGGAGAAATCTCAAAAACCATCTGGAACAGCCCGAAATGGGAAGACAGAAACCCGAAGAACGGCGTACTTTCCGTGGATGCATCGATTAATCCGCTGAAAGGACTTTTATAAAGAGATAAGACAGAAGAATCCGGAGCGCTCTGGTGGAACACTCTCAGGCAGCCGGGGTGCGGCCGGAACTGAAAAGAACGAGAAAATGAGGAGGATTTTATTATGAAAAAGACAAAGAAATTCTGGGCAGTATTGGCAGCGGCGGGCCTTTTGGCAGCAAGCTTTGCAGGATGCGGAAGCAATGCATCAGCAAATGCAGGAAGCAGCAGCGGTTCCGCAGCATCATCTTCCGCAGAAGGCAGCTCCGCATCGGATTCCGGTGAGAAAAAAGTGATCAAAGCTGTAACAAGCGGCACACTGGCACCGTACTTTTACGTAAATGATGACAACGAGCTGACCGGTGTCGATATCGATATCGTAAAAGAAGTGTTCAACCGCCTTCCGCAGTATGAACTGAAAATTGAGCAGGCAGATGCACTGCAGGGTGTGCTGAGCGGTCAGTACGACATCGCAGTCAACAACTATGGATATACCGATGAGAGAGCAGAATCCTACTACTTCTCTTTACCATATAAAACCAGCTTCAACGAATACATTCAGAGAACCGGCGATGAGCCGCTGACTTCTCTTACCGATCTGGCAGACCGCGGATACAAAATTGAGCTGAGTGCAGGAAGCCTTACCGCAAATGCACTGGAAAAATGGAATACAGACAACCCGGATCACCAGATCAATATCGTATATTCCAATGCAAACTTCCAGGTCCGCTACCAGCATATCGTAGATGGAACCGCTGATGTGGCAATCGACGACGGACCGATCATCGACAACCTGCTTCCGCAGTTCGGACTGGAAGGTCAGCTGGAAGCAAACGAGATCGACGAGGAGACCGAAGATTTCCTGTTCCCGCAGAACAATACCTACTTCCTGTTTGGAAAGAACGAAGAGGGCGCAGCACTCCGCGAGGATGTTGACAAAGCCTTAAAAGAGATGAAAGAAGACGGAACTCTTTCCAAGATCACAACCGAGTATCTCGGCGTGGACACCAGCCCGGACGAGAAATACTTTGATGAGACACCAAACTAGAATATCGTTTTCGAAATAAAAACAGAAGAGATTACAAAACAGACGGGAAGCGGATCGAGAACATCCGTTTCCCGATTCTAAAAGGAGCGAAAAACATGGCAGAAATTTACCGGGTAGAAAAGGGAAGCGAAGAGTGGAAATACAAAGCATATGATTACGTCAGAACCGATGCGTTCTGCTGCGGACAGAACATTCCGATTGAACTGGAATTCGGACAGGACGAGAGCAAAGATGATCTGCAGGCGATTCTGGTGACAGAAGATCACAAGCCGGTAGCCGGCTGCCGCATCGCATTTCCGGCGGAAAAGACAGGAAAAATCGAGCGTGTCTGTGTTGTCAGAGAAAAACAGAAAAGCGGATACGGCCGCGTACTGGTCGAAGCCGCTGAGAAATGGCTGAAAGAATACGGTGTCGATCACATCGTCATCACGAGCCAGGACCGCGCCGCAGGCTTTTATGAGAAATTAGGCTACAAACTGAATCCGGACGCTGACCTGTCGGTATACGACCACCATGCACTGAAGAAAGACGAAGAGCCGAAAAAGCCGAAGAAAAATCTTGGCTTTACCTGTGTACTGGTAGAAAAATACGTGTAAGAGAGGACAAAAATCATGGGAAAATTATTTGACGTTTCACTGGTATTTTCATCCATACCAGAATTGCTGACAAAGCTGCCGATCACGCTGGAACTGGCCGTGGTTTCTATGCTGATCGGACTGGGACTGGGACTTGTGATGGCGATCATCAAAATGAAAAAAATCAGAGTGCTGACGCAGATTACGAATCTTCTGATTTCACTGCTCCGCGGCACGCCGGTCATCGTACAGCTGTACGTTGCGTTCTTTGGTATTCCCATGATGTTCAAGGCAATCAACCAGCAGTTCGGAACGAATCTGGCGGTTGCCAATATTTCCGGTTTCGTCTATGCGATGATCGCTCTGGGACTGAACCAGTCGGGCTTTATGGCTGAGATTATCCGTTCAGCCCTGCAGTCCGTTGACCCGGGCCAGATCGAAGCAGCACATGCACTCGGCATGACGTATCCGCAGACACTGCGCCGCATCATTCTGCCGGAGGCCTTTGAGGTTGCGCTTCCGACCCTTGGAAACTCTTTTATCAGTATCATCAAAGGAACGTCTCTTGCCTTTACCTGCGCCGTTGTCGAGATTACCGCACAGGGCCAGATTATTGGAGGAAGAACGTATCGCTACTTTGAAGTTTACGTTTCACTGGCCATCATTTACTGGCTGGTAACGCTGGTGATCGAGCAGATTATCCGCGTAATTGAAAATAAAATCCGGATTCCGGACCAGGTAGAGCTGGCGTCCGCAAACGGGGAGGGTAAGAAAAATGATAAAAATTGATCATTTATCAAAAAAATATAACGACAACGTGGTGCTCGACGACATCAGCCTCGAGATCAAACAGGGCGATGTTGTGGGAATCATCGGTCCTTCCGGAACCGGAAAATCAACGCTTCTGCGCTGCGTCAACCGCCTTGAGACACCGGAGAAGGGAACGGTGACGATCGGGGACAAGGTGATCGGCCTTTCCGAGCGGAAACCGAAAGAGCTTCTGTATTTAAGACAGAACACAGGAATGGTGTTCCAGCGGTTCAATCTGTTTGAGAAGAAAACCGCACTGGAAAATGTGATGGAAGGCCTGATTGTTGTCAAGAAGATGAAAAAAGACGAGGCCAGAGCCATTGCATTAGAAGAACTGAAACTGGTCGGCATGGAGAAATGGGCAAACCACTATCCGAAACATATGTCCGGAGGACAGCAGCAGAGGGTGGCGCTCGCAAGAGCCCTCGCCATGAAACCGCAGATTCTGCTGCTCGACGAGCCGACTTCAGCCCTTGACCCGGAGCTGGTTGGAGAGGTTCTGGATGTTATTAAAAAAGTTGCGGCACAGGGATATACAATGCTTCTGGTTTCCCATGAGATGAACTTTATCCGCCATGTGTCGAACCGTGTGATCTTCCTTGATAAAGGACACGTAGTAGAAGACGGAACACCGAAAGAAGTATTCGAGCATCCGCAGAATCAGAGAACACGGGAGTTCTTCAGCAAGATGCATATTATGGCGCAGCCTGAGTATGTTATTTAAATTGCGGACACAGCCAAAGAGTAGGAGAAAAGATTATGATAGATGAGAAAAGAATTGCTGATTTTTTTGCGGAGCTGGTATCTATCGATTCGCCGTCCTTAGAGGAGCGCGAGATGGCGGACACCTTAAAAATAAAATTCGCCGAAATCGGGGTTACGCTTACAGAAGATCATACGCAGGAGCAGACCGGCTCCAATGCGGGCAATCTGTCCGCGCGCATTCCGGGCAGCCTTGCAGGAGCCCCGGTTCTCTTTGCGGCCCACATGGACACTGTTGAGCCTGCAAAAGGCAAAAAAGCCGTCTCCCATGAGGATGGAACCGTAACGAGCGACGGCACGACAGTTCTTGGCGCCGACGACCTCGCCGGTGTGACAGCCATCTATGAAGCTGTCCGCCACCTCATCAAGACCAAAACACCGCACCGCCCGATCGAAATTCTGATCTCGACTGGTGAGGAGCTGTACTGCAAAGGCGCAAATGCCTTCGACTACAGCCAGGTGCAGGCAAAAGAAGCATACGTTCTGGATTTAAGCGGCGCGATCGGTGCAGCCGCCTACGCGGCACCAACACTCGTTTCCTTCGCGGCGAAAATCCAGGGAAAAGCCGCCCACGCCGGTTTCCACCCGGAGGACGGCATCAACAGCATCCAGGCGGCCGCCCGCGCAATCGCACAGCTTCCGCAGGGCCACGTGGATGAAAGCACCACTGCCAACATCGGAAAAATCGGCGGCGGCTCCGGTACCAACATCGTTTCGGAAAGCTGCGTGATCGAAGGCGAAATTCGAAGCCTGAACCACGAGACGGCCATGGAGCTTCTGGAAACATATCACAGAATCTTCCAGCAGGAAGCAGGGAAGATTGGTGCGAAGCTGGTCTGGGAAGAAAAACTGAATATCCATGCGTATGAGACGCCGCTGACAAGCGATGCCGCAAGGCATTACGAGAGCGCCGTTGCAGAAGAAGGCCTGACCGCTGCATTCGAAAAAACTTTCGGCGGCAGCGACAACAACGTCTTTGCACAGCACGGCATCGAAGGGCTTGTCATCGCAACCTCGATGAATCAGGTACACAGCTGCGCCGAGTACACAAAAATCCCGGAGATAGCCAGGTGGCGCGGATTGTGGCCAATCTTGCCGCACCGCAGGAAGCCTGAACAGGTCCCGGACGAAAAAACAGAATACGTAAAAAATCCCCAAAGCCCGCCGGCAGATGTGAAAACAAAAACCGGCGGGCTTTTCCTGTTTCCGGCACGGCTTGCCACGCAGAGAAAAATAGTCTATAATAGGGAAAAGCTTCCGGTGCATGCCGGATTTTAACACCAGTAGACAAGAAGTCCCCTGCTTCTAAAGCGGTGGGATGAATTGTTAAAAGAAACATAACGGCAGTGGCGGGCGGAGAAAAATCGGTATCCTCCACTGACATGAGGCAAGTCACAGTCGAACTATTTTCGGCATGTCAGACTCCGTGAAAATACCGACTGTGAGTTGAAACAAGAATAAAAGAGGAGAAACAATGATACAGACACCAATTCAGAAACTGGAATTTCCAAACGACAGAGGCGTCCGCCTGTACTGCAAGCGGGAGGATCTTCTTCCGTTTTCCTTAGGCGGAAACAAAGTCCGCATCGGACGTGCTTTTTTCCAGGATATGCAGGAGAAAAACAAAGACTGCATGATCATCTACGGAAACAGCAGATCCAACCTCTGCCGCGTGCTGGCCAATCTGTGCTGTGCCGAGAAAATTCCATGCTATATGATCTGTTCTTCTGAAGAAAACGAAGAACACCCGATCGAAACCAACAACAGCCGTCTGATGAAATGGCTCGGAGCCGAAGTCATTCCGTGCAGAAAAACAGAGATTGCGCAGACGGTCGAAAAGACCATGCAACGTCTGACGGAGCAGGGATATCAGCCGTATTATATTTTCGGCGACAAATTCGGAAACGGAAATGAAGGAACACCGGTGCAGGCTTATGTGGATGGCTACCGTGAGATTTTGGAGTGGGAGAGAGAACAGAACGTTTCCTTTTCTCATATCTTTGCAGCATCCGGGACCGGCTCCACGCAGAGTGGTCTGGTGAGCGGAAAACTGATCGAACAGGGAAGCGAGCAGATTATCGGTCTTTCTATTTCATCCCGTGAGTACGACCGCGCGATCCGTATTATGGAGAGCGGGATTTCGGACTATTTTCAGAAGAAGCATCTTTTGCTGCCGGAAGGATGGGAGCAGGAACTGCACCTGGAAATGGGATACCGCCAGGGTGGATACGGTCAGTACGATGAGCGTATTCCGCAGGTGATCCGGGAAGAGTTCTGCCGGAACGGACTTCCGCTGGATCCAACCTATACCGGAAAAGCATTCTGGGGAATGAAGCAGTATATCGAGGAACATGACCTGCAAAACTGTGATGTGCTTTTTATTCACACAGGAGGAACGCCGCTGTTCTATGACTGCATTCTGAACGATACCGATGGAGGAATAAAATGAAACGGATTTCAATTGTCATCCCATGCTACAATTCCGAAGCAACGATTCGGAAGGTTGTAGAGATGGTGATGGAAGAATTCAAAAAAATGGACGGATATGACTGTGAATTTGTCCTGGTAAACGATGGATCTCCAAAAGATGATACGTATGGAGAGATCAAAAAGCTGGGAGAACAGTATAAAAATGTCAAAGGAATCAATCTGCTGCGCAATTTTGGCCAGCATAATGCGCTGATGGCCGCACTCCACTACACGGAGGGAGATTTTATTCTTGGTATGGATGATGATATGCAGACACATCCATCGCAGATCAGCAAACTGATCCATAAAATGGAAGAAGGATATGATCTGGTTTACGGATATTATCCGAAACGAAAAAATTCCTTCCTGAAAAATATCACAAGTAAATTAAACGAAGTCTCATCACGGATTCTTCTCGGCGCCCTAAAAATATTGTTTCCAGCAACTTCTGGATGATCACCCGTCAGATCAAGGAAGAAGTGGTCAAATACGACAGCTTTAATCCATATATTGATGGGATTTTTTACCGTACAACGCACAAAATCGGGAATGTGGAGGTGGAGCACTTCAAACGTGCGGTGGGAACCTCCAACTATACGTTAAAGAAGCTGATCAAATTATGGCTCGCCTACTGGAACTATTCGGTGATCCCCCTTCGGGTGTCTTCCGTACTCGGTGGAATTTCCGCAGCGGGCGGTTTTCTGGCAGCCATTATCATTGCAATCCGAAAGCTCATCGATCCGAATGTGATGGTTGGATGGTCCTCCACAATCTGTACGATTGTTGTTTTTTCCGGACTGATTTTGATGGTGCTCGGCATTATCGGAGAGTATCTCGGAAAAATGATTCTGATTCTGAACCGCACGCCGCAGTATATTGTGCGGGAAACCATTAACGTATCTGATGAGGAAGAAAAAAAGTGAAAAAAATCATGATTTTAGGTGCCAGTACTTACCAGGTGCCGCTGATACGGACTGCACGCAGAATGGGTCTTTACACGATCGTAGTGAGTATTCCCGGCGATTATCCGGGGTTTGCACTTGCAGATAAAATTTATGAACTGAATACGCGGGATAAAGAAGCGATTCTTGCGGCGGCGGAAAAAGAACAGATCGACGGAATCTGTACATCGGGAACCGATGTGGCCGTCAGCACAATCGGCTATGTCTGTGAAAAGATGCATCTGTCCGGCATTCCGTATGAGGCGGCGGAAATTCTGACCGATAAGGCAAAGATGAAAGACGCATTCCGGCAGGGCGGCGTTTCCGCGGCAGACGGGATGCGGGTAAGAAGCGCAGAGGAGGCACAAAAAACCGCAGAACAGCTTGGATACCCGGTTGTCGTAAAACGGGTGGACAGTTCAGGAAGCCGCGGAATTACCGTGGTGGTGCATTCCGGACAGATCGAAGAAGCGTATGAAAATGCGAGAAACGGTTCGGCAAGAGATTATGTGCTGGTTGAAAAATTCCTCCGCGGAACGGAGATCGGCGTGGATGGATTTGTGCAGAACCACAAACTGGTCTTTCTGGCACCGCACACGAAATTTGTATACCGCGGTGCACACACGACCGTTCCGGTCGGCCACGCATTTCCGTATGGATGCAGCGGGGCACTGCGGGAAGAAATTGCCCGCCAGATGCAGCTGGCCGTCACCGCATCCGGTGCCGATCAGTGCTCCGTCAATGCGGATGTCTTTGTGGACGGAGAGAAGGTCTGGATCATTGAAATGGGCGGAAGAACCGGGGCAACCTGCATTCCGGAACTGATTTCAACGTATTACGGATTTGATTTTTATGAGCAGATGATCAAAAGCGCCCTCGGGGAAGAAACGGATTTTCAGCAGACGGAAAGCTGCCCGTGCATGGCAAAACTGCTGCTGAGTCCGGTAAGCGGAACCATCACACAAATCGACCGGGATCAGGTCGAACGTCTGCGTCAGGAAGGGCTGGAGCTTGTCCTGGATTATCCGGAGGGGCATGAAGTTTCTGCCATGGCAGATGGAACTGACCGGATCGGCCATGTGATTGTAAAGACGGACCGGGAAGCGAAACTGGATGAGCAGATGAAGCGGGTGTACCGCTGTATCTGGATTGATGGAAAAAATCTGGAGACAATCTGGGAAGAGAAAACAGCAAAATAAAAAACCCGGAATCTTTTCAAGACCTCAGAAGAGGAGCGAAAGGATTCCGGGTTTTGCGTTGCCAGGCATATCAATATCCGGTGGACCAATTTTGATTACACTGTTTTTACAGGCTTCATCATCATCCGATAGTAGACTGGAATCAGCAGTGCAACCGCACCGAACCAGGCAAACGGTGCGCGTCCGTTCTGCATACTCTGAATCGAGGTGCGGTAGACGGCGAGAAGGCCGAGCAGGAAGTAGAACGGCGCTTCGATCGTCAGGAATGCATCGGAGTAATGGTAAGAATCCGTGATTTCGCTCGAAAAGCTTGGTGAGCAAGTGCATCTGTCCCGCGAGGTCTGCTGCCGCCTCTTCCGGAAAATGACGGGAAAGACGGTGACGCAGTATCTCGAGGAATACCGTGCGTCCAAAAGCCTGCCGCTCGTCGAAAGCGGCTTTTTGCCACGAAAAATATGTTACATCTGTTTGATTGCCTGCAGCATTTCAAGATCCGAAGCAGTCACCTTGATATTGGAAACCATCGTTCGGCCGTCCGGTTTTTTCACCGTGACTTCGAGAATCGTTCCCTCCTCGATCTGCGAGGATGCGAGATCGCTCATGAATTTTACGAACTTCGGGTGGTTTTGGGCGAAACGGTCTCTCAGATTTTTTAATTCCATTAACTTCATTGGGTTAAATGCCATTCTTTTTTCTGTCCTTTCTATTTGAAACTTCTTTTGAAACATGAAAGTATTGTAACATGGAAAAGAAAAAATGCAAGCGGATAAAAAGAGAGAAGACAGAGATACTGGGAATAAGAGAAAAGATTCTCAATTAGAATGGGAGAAAAACGAATGAAAGCGAAGAAGTATCTGCTGTTTTTTCTTTTGGGCTACTGCATTTATATTGCCATCGAAGTCACCTACCGCGGTTACAGCTTCCGCCTGATGGGCATTGCCGGAGGACTGTCCCTTGCAGGAATCGGAATGCTGGAAGACGCCGGGCTGCGCCGCTTTCCGCTGGCGTTTCAGATGATGGTATCTGCGGTTCTGATCACGGCCATCGAACTGTATTCGGGAATGTTTTCCCTGCGGGTGCTGCATTACCGTATGTGGGACTACAGTGCGCTGCCGTTTTCCTTCTGCGATGGGCTGATCTGCCCGTGGTTTTTCGGGATCTGGTATCTGCTCTCGGTGGTTGGGATTTTTCTTACGGACTATGTGAGCTATTATATCTTCCACGAGGGGACGCACCCGGTGTATCGAAAGAAGAAAAAGGGTTGTGCCGAAGGGGAGTTCGTTATAAAATAAGAAAAAACAACCCAGGCAGGAGGTCCTCATGGAAAACGAAAAAAATTATCTGGAATATCTCGCAGAATTGTACCCGACCATCGAAAAAGCAGCGACCGAAATCATCAATCTGCAGTCCGTTATTAACCTTCCCAAAGGCACGGAGCATTTCCTTTCGGATATTCATGGCGAATACGAAGCCTTTTCTCATGTACTCCGCAACGGTTCCGGTGCCGTGCGAAAGAAGATTGACGATGTCTTCGGCCACACGCTCGGCATTTCGGAAAAACGTGCGCTTGCAACCCTTATCTATTACCCGAGAGAGCGCCTGGAGATGGAGAAAAAGCAGCAGGAGGACATCGATGACTGGTACAAGGTCATGCTGTACCGCCTGATCGACGTCTGCAAAATCGTTTCTTCCAAATACACCCGTGCCAAAGTGCGGAAAGCCCTGCCGGCGGATTATGGCTATATCATCGAGGAGCTGATCACCGAAAAGCCGGAGGTGCTCGACAAAGAAGCATACTACGAGGCGATCATCCAGACTATCCTCGAAATCGGAAGCGCCGAGAACTTCATCATTGCCGTGGCAGAGCTGATTCAGCGGCTCGTTGTTGATCATCTCCACATCATCGGCGACATCTTTGACCGCGGTCCGGAGCCGTATAAAATCATGGACTGCCTGATGAATTACCATTCCCTTGATATCCAGTGGGGCAACCACGATGTGCTCTGGATGGGCGCTGCGACCGGCCAGCCGGCGTGCGTGGCCAGCACGATCCGCATCTGCCTCCACTACGGCAATCTCGATGTGCTGGAGGACGGCTACGGCATCAATATGCTTCCGCTTGCCACCTTTGCTCTCGAGACGTACGGCGATGATCCGTGCGAATGCTTTGCCGCAAAAGGCGGCGAGGACAGCGGAAATTCCCAGCAGATGCTGGAGCGCCGCATGCACAAGGCCATCACCGTAATGCAGTTAAAGCTCGAGAACCGTCTGATCCGTGAGAACCCGGAGTACGGCATGGAAAACCGCCGTCTGCTGGAAAAGATCGATTACCAGAACGGAACGGTGACGATTGGGGAGAAAACGTATGCTCTGCGCGACAAGAGCTTTCCGACGATCGACCCGGCGCATCCGGATGAGCTGACAGAAAAAGAGGCAGAAGTGCTCGATAAGCTGATCTTCGCCTTCCGAAACAGCGAAAAACTGCAGGCGCACGTCGATTTCCTGCTCAAAAAAGGAAGCCTCTACCGCGTCTACAATGGAAATCTGCTGTACCACGGCTGCATGCCGATGAATGAGGACGGCACCTTAAAAGAGGTACAGGTCGACGGAAAGAAATACAAGGGAAAAGCACTGTACGATATCCTCGAGCACAACGTGCGCCGCGCATTTGTAAGCCGCGATCCGAAAAAACGGGAGCAGGGCCGCAATACGCTGTGGTATCTGTGGACCGCGCCGAATTCCCCGCTGTACGGCCGCGACAAGATGACAACATTTGAGCGGTATTTCCTCGCAGAAAAAGAGACCTGGACCGAGGTGAAAAACGCGTATTACCGTCTGATCGAGAAAGAGGAGACGGCGGACCGGATCTTACAGGAGTTCGGGCTTGCCGGTGAAAATGTACATATTATCAACGGCCACGTCCCGGTACATCAGAGTGCCGGTGAAAGCCCGGTCAAATGCGGCGGCAAGGTGCTGATCATCGACGGCGGCTTCTGCAGGGCGTACCACAAAGAAACCGGCATCGCGGGTTACACGCTGATTTACAACTCGTACGGCCTCAGCCTCACCGCGCACGAGCCGTTTGAATCGACGGAAAAAGCAATCCAGGAGGAGAAGGATATTGTCTCCCGCCAGGTGGCGGTGCGGTACAACATGAAGCGCCAGTTAGTCGGCGATACGGATCAGGGACGGCAGATCCGGCAGCGCATCCGTGAATTAAAGGAACTGATCGAGGCGTATCGCACGGCTCAGTTAAAAGAGCTTCTTTAAATCAAGGGTTTTCAACTGCGCCGGAAAATGGTATAATCAAAACAGTGTGCGCAGATGGAAACACTGTGCGCTGGAACAGATGGAAAGAAGGAAGAAACATATGAGGGCATGGATTGCCAGGATGACAGAAGATAACATAGATCAGAGCGCGATCGAAAAAGCAGGAGAGATTCTGAAAAACGGCGGTCTGGCGGCATTCCCGACCGAGACCGTATATGGTCTTGGCGGAAATGCGCTGGATGCCAAAGCTTCCGAGAAAATTTATGCGGCAAAGGGCCGTCCGTCGGACAACCCGCTGATCGTCCACATCGGAAGAATGGAGGACCTCGAAACCGTAGCGGCAAACGTGCCGGAGAGTGCACGCAAACTGGCAGCCGCATGCTGGCCGGGACCGCTGACGATGATTTTTGAGAAAACAAATGCCGTTCCGCTCGAGACGACGGGAGGCCTTACCTCCGTAGCCGTGCGCTACCCGAGCAACAAAGTGGCAAACGCACTGATCTTAGCCGGAGGCGGCTTCATCGCAGCGCCGAGCGCCAATACATCAGGCCGGCCGAGCCCGACGAAAGCCGAGCATGTGATCGAGGACCTTGGGGACAAAATTGACTGTATCATCGACGGAGGAGACGCCGAGATCGGCCTCGAATCCACCATCGTCGATTTTACAGAGGAGATTCCGACGATTCTCCGCCCGGGCTATTACAACAAAGAGATGCTGGAAAAAGTGCTTGGAACCGTGCGTGTCGATCCGGGAATCCTTGCGGAGGACAGCCATGTGCGTCCGAAGGCACCGGGCATGCGCTACAAACATTATGCGCCGAAGGCAGACCTTACGATTATCCAGGGCGAGATGGAACGGGTGATTCCGGAAATCAACCGCCTTGCCACAGAACAGGAAAAGGCAGGAAAGAAAGTGGGCGTAATCTGCACCGATGAGACACGGGAGCAGTACACCACAGGAGATATCAAGAGCATCGGGCTGCGCGCCGAAGATGAGACGATCGCGCATCACCTGTTTGCGATTCTGCGCGACTTCGATGAGGACGGCGTGGAAGTGATTTATTCCGAGGCTTTCGACACCCCGCGTATGGGGCAGGCGATCATGAACCGCCTGTTAAAAGCCGCAGGCCACAAAGTAGCAGAGGTATAACAGTGAAACATTACAGCAGGATTTTATTTGTGGACGCGGACGATACCGCGCGCGCACCGATGGCGAAGGCGATTCTGCAGAGCAAAGAGCTTCCGTGGCCGATGGAAATTGGTTCCCGCGGGCTTGTCGTTCTGTTTCCGCAGCCGGTCAACCAGAAGGTAGAGGCAGTGCTTGCGCGCAACGGGCTTTCGGCCAAAGACCACACCACCACACCGCTTACCGCGGAGGACATCAACGACGACACGCTGCTTCTTGTGATGGAGGACAGTCAGAGGGAAAAGATCCGTGAGGACTTCCCGGATGCGCCCCATCTGCAGACGATCGCCGGATTTCTGCGGCTGGCAGGAGACATCCCCGCCTTTACGGGGAACCGCTTACCGAATACGGAAAATGTTATGAAGCGCTGGAATTCCTGATTGAAGGTGTTCTTGCGCGGCTGAAAGAGGAGGAAGAACAATGATAGCTTTAGGATGCGACCACGGCGGATATGAGCTGATGCAGGAGGTAAAAGCATATCTGGACAAACAGGGACTGGAATATCAGGACTTCGGATGCTACAGCAACGAGGCAGTTGATTATCCGGTTTACGCCAGAAAAGTAGGCCATGCGATCCAGAACGGAACGTGTGATAAGGGAATCCTGATCTGCGGAACCGGAATCGGCATTTCTATCACGGCAAACAAAATGGAAGGAATCCGTGCAGCACTCTGCACCGACTGCTTCTGCGCAGAGGCAACCCGCCTGCACAACGATGCCAACGTACTGGCGATGGGAGGACGCGTTGTAGGCCCTGGCCTTGCAATCAAAATCGTAGAAACCTTCCTGAACACTCCATTTTCCGGAGAAGAGCGTCACGAACGCCGGATTCATTTGATTGAGCATGAAGGCGAAAATGAATAAATTTTAAACAAAGGAGAAGGGAAAATGGCAAGAACAGTCATCATGGATCACCCGCTGATCCAGCACAAAATCGGTATTATCAGAAAGAAAGACACAAGCTCCAAGGAGTTCCGCGAGATGATCAGCGAAATTGCAATGCTGATGTGCTACGAGGCAACCAGAGAGCTGCCGCTCACAGACGTTGAAATTGAAACCCCGATCTGCAAAACAACCGTAAAAGAGCTCGAAGGAAAGAAAATGGCAGTTGTGCCGATCCTCCGTGCCGGTCTTGGTATGGTAGAAGGTATGCTGGCTATGATTCCGGCAGCAAAAATCGGACACATCGGTCTGTACCGTGATCCGGAAACCCTGGCACCGGTTGAGTATTACTGCAAACTTCCGTCAGACATCGCAAGCCGTGAAGTATTTGTAACCGACCCGATGCTGGCAACCGGCGGTTCTGCAACGGCAGCCATCACCATGCTGAAAGAAAAAGGCGCAAAGAAGATCCACTTCATGTGCATCATCGCATCTCCGGAAGGAATCGAGAAAATGCATGAGGTTCACCCGGATGTCGATGTTTTCGTCGGAGCACTGGATGACCATCTGAACGAGCACGGCTACATTGTACCAGGCCTCGGCGATGCCGGAGACCGTATCTTCGGTACGAAATAAGAGCGGAAGCAAAGTACGTTAAGAAAACACAGGGGAAATGGGTATGAGCGATAAACGAGAGGATTATATTTCCTGGGATGAATATTTCATGGCAGTTGCCCAGCTTGCCGGTATGCGCTCGAAGGATCCGCACACACAGGTGGGAGCCTGCATTGTGAGCGAGGACAACAAGATTCTGTCCATGGGATACAACGGTTTCCCGAGAGGCTGCTCGGACGACGAGTTCCCGTGGGGAAAGACAAGTGAAAATCCGCTGGAAAACAAGTATCTTTACACAACGCACAGTGAACTGAACGCCATCCTGAATTACCGCGGCGGAAGCCTCGAGGGAGCCAAGCTGTATGTGACATTGTTCCCATGCAACGAGTGCTGCAAGGCGATTATCCAGGCGGGAATCAAAACGGTGATCTACGACTGCGACAAGTACGCGGACACCCCGTCCGTGATCGCATCGAAACGGATGATGAAGGCGTCCGGAGTCACTTTTCAGAAATACCACCGCACAGGGCGGGAAATTACCATGTCCCTGTAGCAGAAAGGATAATAGAAGGAGCGCGCCTGAACGAACAGAAAGTTCAGACGCGCTTCGTCTGTATACACGAAAAGACAAGAAACGGGAGGGCACCATGGAGAGCAATTTCGAATGGATTACGGCAAACGGGGATATCGGCATCCGCTTTTTCCACAGCATCGACGACGGCCCGCGCCACGTACCGATGGGATTCACCTCAGGTCTGATTGTGGATGATGATTTCCATTACCGCAAACCGATCATGTACCACTACATCGGCCATATTTCCAAATATATTGCTCCGGGTGCAAAACGCATCGGCTGGAGCAAATACGGAGCAAACCTGGATGTAACGGCCGCAGTCAATCCAGACGGAAGCTACGTTGTGATCCTGCTGAACCGCACAAAAGAGGATTCCGGCTGCTTCCTGCGTGTCAACGGACATATCATGCGTGTCGATCTTCCAGCAGAGACACTCAGCACGGTTGTAATCGAGAAATAAAAAGCAAAAATAAAAAAATGCCTTCTGTGCAGAATGGAAACAGTCTGCACAGAAGGCATTTTTGTAAGATACGATTTATTTTTGATCGGAATCGGAAGAATCTGAGTTTTTCTCTTCGGTCGAAGGCTTTGCCGGTGTATACGGCGCATCAACCGGAGACTCTTCCGTGGCCAGCTTTGTCAGCGCTTTGCGCAGCCGGTAGCCCGGGAAGTGGAAGACTTCGGCCTCGTCGATCTTCTTTTTCTGATATGGGATCGCCTGTCTCGTTTCCGGATCAATGTGGTCCATGTGGAAGTAAAACGCATCGTCATCCGGCAGGTGATGTTTTTCAAGACGACGGTTGGCGAAGTTGCGGCAGACCGTGCAGATAATGGCACAGACCGGAACGGCGATGATCATGCCAAAGACACCCCAGAAGCCGCCGCCGATCAGAATCGAGATGATGATAAGGAAGCTAGACACGCCGGTCGTCTCGCCGAGGATTTTCGGTCCTAAGAAGTTTCCGTCAAACTGCTGCAGGAGAACGACGAAAATCAGGAAATACAGTGCCTGCAGAGGGTCGATCAGAAGGATCAGCAGAAGACACGGAACGGCGCCGAGGAACGGGCCGAAAAACGGAATGATATTCGTCACACCGATGATTACGCTGACCAGCAGTGCGTACGGGGTGCCGATCAGGCTCGTCACAAGATAGCAGATGGCACCGATGATGATCGAATCGATGACTTTTCCAACGAGGAATCCGCTGAATTCCTGGTTCACATACTGGCAGTCGCGGATCACGGCATTTCCGTGATCCAGACCGAGCAGCGCGTAGACTGCTTTTTTCAGCTTGGCAATGTAGCTTTCCTTGTTGTACAGCATGTAGATCGCAACGATCGCGCCAAGCAGAATGTTTTTGAAAAACGTAACCATGTTGACGAGCTGTCCGGAGAGGTTCAGAAGGAACGTACGGAGCATCGGCATCAGGTCATTGGTCAGCCAGTTGGAAAGCTTTGCGGAGAACATGGAGATGTACTGGTCTGCCGTCTGCTGCATCTCCGGGTAATTCGCCAGCACTTTTGTGGCAAAATCCTGAATGTTGTTTGCGTAGTTGGAGAAGTTGGAGACAATGTTTGTGATACTTGAGAACAGCTCCGGGATCAGGGTCGCAATGAGTCCGTACAGCGCGAAAAGCATGGCGACGTACGTCAGAAGAATCAAAAGCGCCCGTACAAGCTTTTTGCAGCGTACCGACTGTGTTTTTCCGTGGCGGGCGAAGAGTCTGACGATGATCCGCTGTTCTATGAAGTTAATGATCGGGCTGATCACATAGGCGAGAATCAGGGCTGCAATCAGGGGGGAGAGAATGTCGAGGACATTGTGAAAGGCGGTCCGCACAGAAGTCTGGTGGAAGAGCAGGTAGTAAAAAATCATGGACGCTGCAAGTACCAGAAAGGCAGTAACGCCGGCCCGGACATATTTTCGGTAACGATCCAGTTTCATAAAAATGTAAATCCCCTTTCGAATTTTATTAACCTCTATTATACACATGCAATCCCCAAAATACAACCGCAACCACACTTGCGGGAAAAAAAGGAAACTGCTATACTGGAAAAGCAGATTTAGAAAAAGGAGATAACAAATTTGAAGATAAAAATGCCGCCAAGCGTAAATATGGTAATCGATTCCCTGCATGCGAAAGGCTTCGAGGCGTACGCGGTCGGAGGCTGTGTGCGCGATACGATTCTTGCGCGGGAGCCGGACGACTGGGATATTACAACCTCTGCTTCCCCACAGCAGGTAAAAGAAATTTTTGACCGCACCGTGGATACGGGACTGGAGCACGGAACGGTAACAGTTCTGGCCGGAAGCGGCGCGCACGAGGTCACGACGTACCGCATCGACGGAGAGTATGAGGACGGCCGCCATCCGAAAGAAGTGGTCTTTACCTCCAGCCTCGCCGAGGATCTGCGCCGCCGTGATTTTACGATCAATGCGATGGCATACAACAACGAAGAGGGGCTTGTGGATCTGTTCGATGGAATCAGGGATTTACAGCGCAAAGTCATCCGCTGTGTCGGAAATCCGACCGAGCGGTTCAGTGAGGATGCACTGCGGATCCTGCGTGCCCTCCGCTTTTCCGCACAGCTCGGCTTCAAACTCGATCCGGCAACACTGGATGCCATCATAGCACTCGCGCCGACGCTTGAAAAAATCAGCGCCGAGCGGATCCGTGTGGAACTGAATAAACTGCTGATCTCGAAGCGGCCGGAGTACATGGAGGCCGTCTATGAGGCGGGTATTACAAAAATTGTGCTGCCGGAGTTTGATGAACTGATGAAAACGCCGCAGAACAATCCGCATCACTGCTATAATGTCGGTGAGCACACGATTGCCGCTCTGCAGCACGTTCCGGCAGATCCGATTCTGCGCTGGACGATGCTGCTCCACGACATTGCAAAACCGGCGTGCCGCACAACGGATGAGGCCGGCATCGATCATTTTAAAGGCCACGCACCGGCGGGGGAGAAAATGGCGAAAGCGATTCTGCGCCGTCTGAAATTCGACAACGAAACCATCCGCCAGGTCGCAGCATTGATCCGCTGGCATGACTGCCGCATGGCTCCGGAGAAACCGGTGATCCGCCGTATTCTGAACAAACTCGGCCCGGAGCTGTTCGAAAAACTGATGATCGTGCAGGAAGCCGATACGATGGCCAAAAGCCTGTACCAGCGGGAGAAAACCCTGGAACGGATCGGAAAGGTAAGGGAGTGCGTCAGAGAAATTCTCGATAACGGCGACTGCTTTACGTTGAAAATGCTGGCCGTTTCCGGCAAAGATCTGATGGAACTCGGTGTCCCAAAAGGCCCGAAAATCGGCGAATGCCTGAACGCGGCGCTGGAAGAAGTGATGAAAGATCCGGCGAAGAATACAAAAGAATACCTGACAGAGTACGTAAAAACACTGCTGTAAAGCCAAAACGGCAAACAAAAGAGAGCCGGGGACAGAACAATCCGTCCCCGGCTCTCTTTTGTTTTTTGCTGGTTTTATGCGTTCAGATCACGCAGCAGATCCGCATACCAGCAGAACACATGGGCAATGCGGTACAGTTCGCTCTCCTTGGAGACGGTGCGCCACAGCTCTTTATAGCTGTGCAGCCACCGTTCGAGATCTCCGGCGAGTGCAAAACAGTCTTCTTTCTCCGGCAGAGTACCCTCGGAAAGAAGGGAAGCGCGCAGGAACGGCAGCAGGCGGTTCAGCACTTTCAGGCCGTCTGCGGCGAGCAGGTACGCATAGATCATCGGACGGTTCTCCGGGCGGACGGTGCCGGCTTTCTCGTACAGAACGGCGCAGAGCGCGTCGATTGAAGCATTTGCTGCATCCGCATCGCCTTCCGCGCAGGAGCGGAGCAGTTCGGCAGCCTCTTCTTTGTCCTGATGCAGTTCGAGTGCTTCCTGTACCATAACGGCAGTGCGCCACGGATACGCATCCTGATGGCAGAGAAGATCGAGCACGGAAACGAGTTTTCCGGAAGCATCACCAAATTCCAGCACGGAAATCTGGCGGTTGATTTCCTCCTCCGGCAGAATGTCTGCATTCCAGGAGAACGCCGCGCCGTAGATCATGCCGATGCGGGAGAAGTCCGGGTGATTGATGTGGCCGTAATCGCCCCAGTCAGTGTTCAGAAGTCCCATCGCATGGCATTCGTGGCCGTAGCGCGCCATTCTGGAAATGTTTTCATACGCCTCATGATACTTGTTGATGAGCTGGTTCCATCCCTGTACGCCCGGGCACACATACAGATGCTCGGCACCGGAATTGGCAAGGCGGGTCAGACGCTCCGATGAAACATTTGACGCATAATCCCAGTGGAGGCAGATCAGGTTCTTCGGCAGGAGATGATAAACTTCCGGCTCCTGGCTGATGACATCACTCCAGAACATCGGCGTGCGGCCGGATTCAGTGATATAGTTGGCAAGCTCTGTCACAAACTCGGTGTAGATGACGGTGGTTCCCTTTTCCTCGGCGAGTGCGCGGGAAGCCCTTTTCCAAGGTCAAACGTTTCATCCGCGCAGAGATTGAAATACTTCGAGGAGAAGAGCTGCATATATTCGGAAAGAATGTGTTTGGCAAGGGAGAGGCTCTCCGGGTTTGTGATATCGAGCGTATGGTGCGCCTGGCGGTCATAGAAGGAGAACGGAGCCGAAGCAGAGCCTTCCAGTTCGCACAGATGTGCATACGATTTCGTGCAGAGCAGCTTGTACAGATGGCCGAAGCTTGCAAGCGACGGAACGAGATCAATGCCAAGTCCCTTGCAGTAGCGGTCCAGCTCGAGGATGTCCTCTGCAGTGAGCGGCGTATCGTCGCGCCACATCTCGGTCAGATCGTCGAAGAGATAGCTGTGCTCGATGTAGAGCTGAAGCTGATTGATTTTATAGAAGCTCAAGGTGTCGGCAAGCTGTTTCAGATAGGAAAGCGTCGGAACACGTCCGCGGGTCGCATCGTGGTAGAAGCCGCGGTTTTCCATGGCCGGTTTGTCGGAGATCAGGACGGTTGGAAGAACAGCACCTGCCTGGCGGATCATCTGACGGAGTGTCTGCACGCCGTAGAGAACGCCGCTTTCCAGAGATCCGCAGATCGTGATGTTTTCCGGTGTGACAGCGAGGGTATAAGCCTCACGGGATAATTCCGGAGAGGCAGTCAGATAGATCAGGTGTGATCCCACCGGCTGATGACGGCGGCAGATGGCAGGACGGAATCCCGTCTGTGTCTCAATCTCCTGCTGCAGAAGCTGTGCGGCAGAAAAAAGCTCAGCCGGGCTCTCGGAATCGAGAAAAATGCGGCTGTCATAGTGAATTGTAAAGGTGCCCTCTCCGTAGGAAAGGGAAGATGGCTGTGGTAAGAAAATCATAAAAACCCTCCTTAAAATAAAATGATTTTAGAGAACCCCATAACAGGTGTTTTTCATCCTGTCAAGTTTGGAATATTTTACCATGCGGTGAAATTAAAAACAATAAAATAAGAGAAAAAGAAAACACTTTCAACATTGCTTTTGGGATGAAAGAAAAAACAGAAACCAGTATGCATGGCACAGGGCGGATACGCATACATTGAATCGTGACCCCAAAAACGATCACAACAGGGAAAGGAGTCAGGCTCTTGTATGATTATGGATTGAGTGTGCTGTCCCATTACGGTCTTACGGCTTCCGGCACAATGCGGGTGCGGGGCGCTTTATTGTGCCACACCGAACAGGGGGATAAGCTGATCAGCGAGTTCGGGACGGCGGCGGAAAAACTGGAGCAGCGGTATCTTCTACAGTGCCGCATCACGGAGTCGGGGCTCCTGCGGTGCGATCAGATTCTGCGGAACGAAGAGGGAGCGCTTGCAACGCGCGGGGACGACGGAGGAACGTACATTGTGCGGAACTGGTACCCGGGCCGGGAATGTGAGACGGGAAACAGTGAGGATCTTATCCGCGCCTCGGACGCGCTGGCGCGGCTACATACGGCAGCTCATCTGCCGGTGAAAATGGAATACCGGAGGGAATCCATCGTGGAGGAGTGCATCCGCCACAATGTGGAAATTCGAAAGATCCGAAAGTATTTGCAGACAAAAAAGAAGAAAAATGAGTTTGAAAAACTGCTGCTGGCAAGCGCCGGTCCGTATCTGGAACAGGGAGAGCGGGCGGCCGCGGAAATGAAAGCTTCTTCCTATGAAAAACTGCGGCAGCGGGCGGACGAAGAAGGCGCCGTCTGCCACGGGGAATTCAGCCAGCACAATATTCTGCTGGAAAACGGCAGAGGCGAAACGGCGGTCAATTTCGACAAGTGGAACTTCGATCTCCAGGTGGCAGATCTTGGCTATTTTATGCGGAAAATTCTGGAAAAACACGGCTGGAGCGAGCGCGCGGCAGAACGGATCTTAAACGCCTACAGCGCCAGACGGCCGCTCGATGAGGGGGAAATCGAGACACTCCGCCTCTATCTTTCCTATCCGTGGAAATACTGGAAACTGGCAAACCGCTACTACGGAAGCAGAAAATCGTGGATATCCGGGCGGAATACGGAGAAACTAAAAACACTCAATGCGCAGCAGGCAGACTGGCTGCGGTTTGTTAAGGGATCCTTCTTTTAACCGTGCGGTGGAAAAGAGTCTGTTTTGGGCAGAAATCGCCATAAAACCGCTGGTATGGGGGACTTTTTTCTTGACAAGAGAGACGCATTAGTATATAAATATATACAGCTACGCGAAAAAGCCGGTCAACGTAACAGACTGATCATCCGGAAGAAAAACAGCCGGCAGGGCAGGTCGTGTGTATCAGCGGGCCCGCGTACCATGTAAAAAACAAATGTAAGATACAGGAGGAGTAAAACTCATGAACAAAACAGAATTAGTTGCAGCTATGGCTGAGCAGACAAATTTATCCAAAAAAGATGCAGAGGCTGCTTTAAAAGCATTTATCGATGTAGTATCTGAAGAATTAAAGAAAGGTGAGAAAGTTCAGCTGGTAGGCTTTGGTACCTTCGAAGTATCCGAAAGAGCAGCAAGAGAAGGAAGAAATCCGCAGACTGGCGAGACCATGGAAATCAAAGCTTCCAAAACTCCGAAATTCAAAGCAGGAAAAGCTTTAAAGGACATGATGAACTAAGTAAAAATCTATGCGCTTAGATAAATTTTTAAAAGTATCAAGACTGATCAAGCGGCGTACCGTAGCCAATGAAGCCTGTGATGCAGGCCGTGTCCTCGTCAACGACAGACCGGCAAAAGCATCCGCACAGGTCAAGGCAGGAGATGTACTGGAAATTCAGTTCGGAAGTAAATCCGTCAGGGTAGAAGTGCTGAATGTGCAGGAAACCGTGAAAAAAGAAGAAGCACAGGAGTTTTACCGCTACTTATAAGAAGTGCGGCAGGATTCATGTGCAGCGAATAAAAAGAGAAAACCTTCATATAATGGGTGTATAGACCATTGTATGGAGGTTTTTTGTATGGGGGAGATGAACGAACAGGCGCACCGCCTTTTGCTGGAACAGCGGAAAACACTTTCTCTTGGCGGCGTGCAGGATGTGAAAAGCTTTGATGAGAACGAAGTTCTGCTCGTGACCGTCTGCGGTGTTCTTACCATCCGCGGAAAAGAGCTGCATGTGGGCCGCCTGGAGCTGGAAAAGGGAGAGGCGGATATCGAAGGCAGCATCGACAGCCTGGTCTATACGGAACATGGGCCGCTGCAGAAGAAGGGGTCTGCGCTTGCGCGGCTGTTCCGGTAAAAATGAGTGCGTATGTCACCCGGGAGCTGATTCTGTTCGCCTGTTCCATCTGGCAGGGGGCAGTCCTGGGGTTCTGGTATGATCTGATCAAGACAGCGCGGAAACTGATCCGCCACAGCCATGCGGCGGTATCTGCAGAGGACCTCTGCTACTGGATTGCGGCAGCGCTGTATCTGTTTGTACGGATTTACGGAGAGAACAGCGGCATTCTCCGCGGGTATCTGTTTGGCGGCATCCTTGGGGGCGCTGCATTGTACCACGCATCGTTTGGACGCTTTCTTCCGGAACTTCTGGCAAAGGGAATCAAAAAAGCAGGGCGAATCCTCGCTTTTCCAGGAAAATGGCTGGTAAAAAGTATGAAAAAACGGAGAAAAAGGTTGAAATTTCATGGGAAGAACGGTAAGATGTAACTACACATGTAAGAACAAAAGAAACAAGTCTGCGGACGAAAAACAACAGATAGTTTGGCTGCAGACGGTTGGAAAATAGAAAGCAAGGGTAAAGAAAAGAATGAAAGAAAGGGAAGAAAAGAATTCTGGCCGAAAGAAAAAAGTCAGAAAGAAGAGCCGTACAACAGAGTTCTCAATTACCGTAGTCCTGTGCTGCCTGGTTGCAGTCCTTACCGTAAAGGGAATCAGCCTTCAGCAGAAGGTCAATGCAAATGCATCCCGTCTTTCCAGTCTGGACAGCCAGATTGAAGAGGAGAAGCAGCGCACCGATGATATTACCGCCTTGAAAGAATACATGCAGACCGATGAGTACATAGAAAAAACGGCAAGAGAAAAACTTGGCATGGTAAAGGATAATGAGATTTTATTTAAAGAATCCCAGTCGAAATAAACAAAACAGATAAAGAAAGGGCATGATTTCGCAGTCCCCTTTGAAGTCCAGAACAAAGAGAGGAGGAGCGGAACATGCCGGAGTGGATCATTGCCATGTTCCTGATCGGCGCATTGCTGTCAGCAGGGGACATGGCTAAAATTTTTTTGGAAGCCAGAAGAAGCCGCCGGGAAGCGGCCGTCTATGACAATCATCCGCAGAAACTGCAGATGGAGCACTACGCCGATTCGTTCCGCGTTCTGGCAGAGAGCTTTTACCAGATGCCGTCAAAAAGTGTGATGCCGGAGACGGGCCGGGTGGACAAGATTCTGGAAAAAGAACAGCAGGAAGTCTGTAGCCGCTGTGCGAAGGCGTCGTGGTGCTGGGAGCAGTACGGAAACCTGACGCGCGAGCGGTGCCAGGAACTTCTTCAGACAATCGCCGACGGGGATGAGGACGAGATCAGCCGTGCAAAAGGCGAATGGAATGCCTCCTGCCTGAACGGTTCCCGCTTTCTGGAACTGTTCTGGAACCGCTACCAGCAGGAACGCCAGACGGCGCTCTGGTCGGGGCGTGTGGCGGAGAGCCGCCGCGTGGTGGCGGAACAGTTAAGTGAAGTCGCCGGGATTATGGACCGCGCCGCGTGTGATCTGTACAGCCTCAACAGTCTGCCGGACGAGCTCTCGGAAAAAATCTGCCGCCAGATGAAGAAAAACGGGGCTTTCGTCCAGAAAATCTGGCTCCAGGAGCGGCCGAAAGAGCATTTACAGATCTATATGACGGTCAAAGCGGGCCGTCACTGCCGGATCACGCTTCGCCAGACGGCGGAACTGATCGGTTCCCTGTGCGGAATCCCGATGGTTGCGGTACGCGACGGGGCACAGGTCTTAAGCGGAGAATACCAGACGGTGCTGTTTCAGGAGGATGTGAAATTCCAGGTTCTCTACGGTGTGGGACGCATCACCAAGGAACAGGAGAGTATCTCCGGGGACAATTACAGTGTGCTCTGCGAAAACGGCCAGTTTGTCCTCTGCCTGTCGGACGGCATGGGTTCCGGGATCGAGGCAAACAGGGAGAGCGAGACGGTGG
The DNA here is from genome assembly GCF_003479865.1 of Blautia sp. AM47-4. NCBI lineage: Bacteria > Bacillati > Bacillota > Clostridia > Lachnospirales > Lachnospiraceae > Blautia > Blautia sp. AM47-4. Next base: position 26,071 of record NZ_QUHY01000008.1, on the reverse strand, counting down.
TGGAGCTGTTTGAACAGTTCCTGCGCGCCGGATTCCCGCGGATCATGGCGGCACGGATGATCAATTCGATGCTTCTGCTGCAGCCAAAGGAAGGGATGTTTTCCACGTTTGATGTTGCTTCGATTAATCTCTACACAGGCGTCTGCAGCTTTTTGAAAGGAGGTGCATCGCCGACGTTCCTTAGGCGGGATACGTGGGTGGAGGTTGTGGAGTCGACCAGTCTTGCCGCAGGTCTCGTTTCCCAGACGGATTTTGATACCACAACGAAAAAGCTGTACGACGGTGATTACCTTGTGATGATGACGGACGGAGTGCTGGACGCGCTGCCCGGGGACAGGACGGAGCAGATGAAGCAGCTTCTTCTCGAAGTGAAAAACAGCGAGCCGCGGGAATTTGCCCGGGAGCTTTTGGAACGCGTGCTGCGCCTCGGCGGCTGCCGCGCACGGGATGATATGACGGTTCTGGTCGCCAGAATCTGGAAAAAATAGGAGTAAAAACGAAGGATGCGAGAGAAAGTAAGAGCCTTTATGGAACAGTATCATATGGTAACGGCAGGCGAACGCGTGCTGCTCGGCCTCTCCGGCGGCGCGGATTCCGTCTGCCTGTTTCATCTGCTGCGGGAACTGCAGGAGCCGCTTGGCTTTTCGCTGCTGGCTGTCCACGTCAACCATAACCTGCGCGGCGCGGAAGCCGGGCGGGATGCGGCATTTGCAGAAAATCTGTGCCGGAAATATGATGTTCCATTCTATCTCTATTCCTGTCCCGTGGAGAAGATCGCAAAAGAAAAGCATCTCTCGACGGAGGAGGCGGGACGCGCGGCGCGGCAGGAAGTTTTTGCAGCGTGCGCAAAGGAGCAGGGGGCAGTGAAAATTGCGCTCGCCCATCACCAGGATGACGTTGCGGAGACGATGCTGCATCACCTGTCACGGGGAACGTCGCTGGCCGGACTTGCCTCCTTACGCCCCGTGCGGGGGAATGTGATCCGTCCGCTTCTCTGCGTCGGACGAAAAGAGATCCGGCAGGAACTGGAAAGCCGGAAGTGTTCCTGGTGTGAGGACAGCACGAATGCAGAGGATGCTTACACGAGGAACGGAATCCGCCACCATGTGCTGCCGTATCTGACCGAAGAGGTCAATCCGCGTACTGCCGCGCATATGGCACAGACATCGCTGGACCTGCTGGAAACGGAGGAATATCTGGAGCAGCAGACGGATCAGCTGATGGAGCGGTATGCATCCGCAGAGAAAAATGCGGTTGTGCTGCGTGATGCGGTGAGCAGCGAAGCGCCTCTTCTGCAGCGCTACGTGATCCGGCGCGTTCTGGAACAGCTGGCGGGAAAACGGAAGGATCTTACCAGGGAGCATCTGGAATCTGTGCGGGAACTTTTTGAAAAGCAGGTCGGAAAAAGTGTCTGCCTGCCGTATGGAATCACCGCCGTGCGCGGATACGAGACGCTCCGCCTGGAAAAGCAGGGAGTGCATTTAAAAGAAGAACGGAAAAGGAAAAGCGGCGAAGAAGTTCCAATTCCGGTTCCGGCCGGGTGGGAAGAGGAAAAAAGTCTCGCATTTGCAGAAAATCCAGTCACGATTGTGAAAAAAACATCGGTTTTTCCCGAAAGAATTGAAGAAAAAAAGTATACGAAATGCTTTGACTGTGATAAAATAAAAGACGGTCTTGTCCTCCGCACGAGAAGAAGCGGAGATTATCTGAGAGTAACCGCAAAAGGCGGGAAAAAGAAACTAAAAGATTATATGATTGATGCCAAGATACCGAAAGAGGAGCGGGATTCCATTCTGCTGCTCGCCGACGGACCGGAGATCTGGTGGGTCGTGGGGTATCGCAGAGGAGAGAGCGGCCGTGTCGGGGAAGACACGAAAGCAGTTCTGCAGATACAGATTGGCGTTGGTAAGGAGGAAAACAGATGAAAGAGACAATCAGAGTATTATTAAGCGAAGAAGAAGTAGACAGACGAATTAAAGAAGTAGCAGACCAGATCAACCGCGATTACGCAGGAAAGGAAGTGCACCTGATCTGCGTTTTAAAAGGCGGCGTATTCTTTATGTGCGAGCTGGCAAAACGCATCACAGTGCCGGTAAGCCTTGACTTTATGTCCGTATCAAGTTACGGCGATGACACCAAGTCCAGCGGAGTTGTCCGTATTGTAAAAGACCTGGATCAGCCGCTGGAAGGAAAAGACGTTCTGATTGTGGAGGATATCATCGATTCCGGAAGAACGCTTTACTATCTGATCGACATCCTGAAAAAGAGAAATCCGAAATCCGTACACCTGTGTACTCTGCTCGACAAGCCGGAGCGCAGAGTGCGCGATGTCAAAGTAGATTATACCTGCTTTGATATCCCGGACGAGTTCGTCGTAGGCTACGGTCTGGATTACGCACAGAAATATCGGAATCTTCCATACATCGGAGTAGTGGAGTTTCACGAAGACGAGGAGTAAAAAGAAAATATGAACAGACAGCGCAGTGGATTTGGACTCTACGCGGCGTTTATGGTGATTATCGTGCTTGCCATGTTCTATATCACCGGAAAATCAGCGCAGGCAGCAGCCCAAGTCAGCAGAAATTTGAAACCGCCGTAAAAGACGGCAAAGTGACATCCGCGCAGATTGTCCAGAACAAAGAAGTGCCGACCGGCTCCGTTGTGGTACGGGAGCAGGGCGGTGACAGTTATACGGTCAATGTGACCGACGTAAACGCAGCTATCAGCCTTCTGGAGGATGCTGATGTAACGTACACCGTACAGAATGTCCAGAGAGACAGCATTTTCATGACGTCTGTCCTGCCGGCCCTGCTGCTCGGTATGATCCTTCTTTTCGGCATGTCGATGATGAACCGCTCCATGGGCGGCGGTGGAGGCGGCGGAAACAAAATGATGAATTTTGGAAAAAGCAACGCCCATATGTCCACCGATAAAGACAAAAAAGTCCTGTTCCGCGATGTTGCGGGCTTAAAAGAGGAAAAAGAAGACCTTGTTGAGGTGGTCGATTTCCTGAAAGCACCGGAGAAATATACACAGGTCGGTGCGAGAATCCCGAAAGGAGTTCTTCTTGTGGGCCCTCCTGGAACCGGTAAAACCCTTCTGGCGAAAGCTGTTGCAGGAGAGGCAGGCGTGCCGTTCTTCAGCATTTCCGGATCCGATTTCGTGGAAATGTTCGTCGGCGTCGGCGCTTCCCGTGTCCGCGACCTGTTTGAGGAAGGAAAAAAACATGCGCCGTGCATCATCTTCATCGATGAGATCGACGCCGTGGCAAGACGAAGAGGCACCGGTATGGGCGGCGGCCACGATGAGAGAGAGCAGACATTAAACCAGCTTCTCGTTGAGATGGATGGTTTCGGCGTCAATGAGGGCATCATCGTGATGGCAGCGACGAACCGTGTCGATATCCTGGATCCGGCGATTCTCCGTCCGGGCCGTTTTGACCGCCGCGTGGTTGTAGGACCGCCGGATGTCATGGGCCGTGAGGAAATCCTGAAAGTCCATGCAAAGAACAAACCGCTGGCCGAGGATGTGGATCTGAAACAGATCGCGCAGACGACCGCAGGCTTCACCGGCGCAGAGCTGGAGAACCTGCTGAACGAGGCAGCGATTATGGCGGCAAAGGACCGCAGAAGATTTGTGCGCCAGTCCGATATCAAGTCTGCTTTCATCAAAGTGGGCATCGGTGCGGAGAAGCGCAGTAAAGTCATTTCGGATAAAGAAAAACGGATCACCGCATACCATGAGACAGGCCATGCGATCCTGTTCCATATGCTGCCGGATATGGAGGCGGTTTACACGATCTCCATTATCCCGACAGGTCCTGGCGCAGCGGGCTACACGATGCCGCAGCCGGAGAACGATGATATGTTCCAGACGAGAGGCAAAATGATGCAGTACATCACCGTATGCCTCGGCGGCCGTGTGGCAGAGGAGTTGATCTTCGACGATATCACAACGGGCGCATCCCAGGATATCAAACAGGCGACGGCTACCGCGCGTTCCATGATTACGAAGTACGGTATGTCTGAGAACCTTGGTCTTGTCGCTTACGATTCCGACTCGGATGAGGTCTTCATCGGCCGCGACTGGGGCCATACGAAGAGCTACAGCGAGAATGTAGCCGCAGCCATCGATGAGGAAGTCCGCCAGATGATCGAGAAATGCCACGATCAGGCGAAACAGATTATTCTGGAGCATTCCTATGTGCTGCATGAGTGTGCAAAGCAGCTGATGGAAAAAGAGAAGCTGAGCCGTGCTGAATTCGAAGCCATTTTTGAGCAGGAAGCACAGATGACAGGAACAGCACCGGAAGTTTCTGGAGAAATCTGATATCTTTTTATTTGCAATAGAAAACCTGCAGAGAACAAAAAAAGTTTTTTGCAGGTTTTTTCTGTGATTTTACGGGCGTTTGTGCAAATTAAAACAGAAAATCCGAAACGCCGGAAAAATTCATCGTTATTTTGAATAAGAATCAAATGAAAAAAAATCGCGATTTGTGCAGACTTTTCGAGGGACGTATGGTACTATAATAACTGTAAAAACCCCCCAATACATTATATAGTTTTTGCTACACCCCATAAGAGAAATACCTTCTCCAAAAGAGCCAGCGTACCCCGCTGGCTCTTTTACTATATAAAAATCCAATAAACACAATCGTTACATGTGTTCAGAAAAAGGTTGTATTACATGGCGGTGTGGGGTAAAATATAAGGAATGAATGATTGAGAAAGACAGAGGCGTTAGTTCATGGATAAAACAAGAATGCAGCAGTATATGTCACAGATGCGGGCGATGTTCAACAAGCATGCGCTCTACAGCGATGAATCCCCGCAGTATCAGATTCCGTTTGAGCCTAACCCGGGCGATACGGTGAAGATCCGGTTCCGTACCCTGAAAAATAATGTAGATGCGGTTTATTTCATCAGCGGTTCCACCCGTGCACAGATGCAGGTCGGTTTGGTCCGGAACGGTTTTGATTATTACGAGATCGAGATTCCGGTCGGAAATGAGCCGATCCGCTATTTTTTTGAGATTCAGGCAGGCCGCGTGGTCTGTTATTACAACAAGCTCGGTGTCACAAGAGAGCTGCAGGAGATGTACTCTTTCGGCATTATCCCGGGCTTCCATACGCCGGACTGGGCGAAGGGCGCTGTCATGTATCAGATTTTTGTGGACCGCTTCTGCAACGGAGATCCGTCCAACGATGTGCTGACGGGAGAGTACAGCTACATTGGTGAGCAGGTCAACAAGGTGGATGACTGGAACCGCTTCCCGGAGCAGATGGATGTCCGCAATTTCTACGGCGGCGATCTGCAGGGCGTCATTGACAAGATGAATTATCTGCAGGATCTCGGTGTGCAGGTCATTTATCTGAATCCGGTGTTTGTTTCGCCATCGAACCATAAGTATGATATTCAGGATTATGACTATATTGATCCGCATTTCGGAAAGATTGTCTCCGACGAAGGCGATCTGCTCTGGCCGGGCGACAAGGACAATACGCGGGCAACGCGGTATATTGACCGTGTGACGAACAAGGCGAACCTGGAGGCGAGCAATGAACTGTTTATCCACCTGGTGGAGGAGGCGCACAAGCGCGGCATGAAGGTGATTCTGGACGGCGTTTTCAACCACTGTGGTTCGTTTAACAAGTGGCTGGACCGCGAGCGGATTTACGAGGCCGGAAAGGGCTATGAGCCGGGCGCGTATGTGGCGCAGGACAGTCCGTATCACACGTTTTTTAAGTTTTATAATGAGCATAACTGGCCGTACAATGAGTTTTATGACGGCTGGTGGGGCCATGATACGCTGCCGAAGCTGAACTACGAGGGCTCGGAGAAGCTGATGGAGGATATTATGCGCATCGGCGCGAAGTGGGTTTCTCCGCCGTTTAATGCGGACGGCTGGCGGCTGGATGTGGCCGCTGACTTAGGACACAGCCCGGAGTTTAACCACAAGTTCTGGAAGGAGTTCCGGCGCGTTGTGAAGGAGGCGAATCCGGAGGCGATTATTCTGGCGGAGCACTACGGCGATGCGATGAGCTGGCTGCAGGGCGACGAGTGGGATACGGTGATGAACTATGATGCGTTTATGGAGCCGGTTTCCTGGTTCCTCACGGGTATGGAGAAGCACAGTGATGAGTTTAACCAGGGACTTCTCGGAAACAGTGAGAGTTTTATCGGGGCGATGACGTATCATATGCCGGCGTTTTATGCGCCTTCGCTGTATACGGCGATGAATGAGCTGGATAATCATGATCATTCGCGGTTCCTCACGAGAACGAATCATCGTGTGGGGCGTGTGGCGAATGTTGGGCCGTATGCGGCTGCGGAGAATACGAATAAGGCGGTGCTGCGCGAGGCGGTTGTGATTCAGATGACGTGGCCGGGGGCGCCGACGCTGTATTATGGGGATGAGGCCGGCCAGGTCGGGTTTACGGATCCGGATAACCGGAGGACGTATCCCTGGGGACAGGCGGATCAGGAGCTGATCCGATTCTATAAAGAAATGATTGCGGTGCATCGGAGATTTCCGGTGCTGGCGATGGGATCGCTGAAATTTTTGTACCATGATTATAATGTGCTTTCTTATGGACGGTTTAATCAGGAGGAGCAGGTAATTGTGGTGATTAATAACCGGAATGAGAGGGTGCATGTGGAGATTCCGGTGTGGCTTACCGGGATTAACCGGAGTTCGGTGGCGAAGCTGACGCAGGTGTTTGCGACGGATGCGGTGGGATTTTCTTCGGAGGAGAAAGAAATCGAGGCACCGGCGGGCATACTGGAGATGGATTTGCTGCCGTTATCGGGAGTGGTACTGCATAGATGCGAGGAGTGACGGACGCCTCGCCGCCGCATCACGCAAGACTGAACGGGCGGCGGCGAGGCTGGTAGTGGGGACGGGAAGTTGAAAAATAGAAATGGAAAAAGAGCTCCGATTCGTATGAATCAGAGCTCTTAATCGTGCCGCAAACCGGGATCGAACCGGTACGGGTATCACTACCCACGGGATTTTAAGTCCCGGGCGTCTGCCAGTTCCGCCACTGCGGCATATGGACGGAGATGGATTCGAACCATCGAAGCAATTTGCAGCAGATTTACAGTCTGTCCCCTTTGGCCACTCGGGAATCCGTCCATGTATTTTGTTTTGTGTCAGAATGACTTCCGACATTGATTGATTATACTGGATGTGGAGCAAAAATGCAAGTGTTTTTTTGAAAAAATAAGAAAAAAGTTGAAAGGGGGGAGCGGGTCAGGTATAATATGATATATATGGGCTTCTATATTGAGAAATAAACAACCTGAAAATGGAGGGCATAGGGTAACTATGATTAAAATTAAGGATTATATCCGTGCGGGGTCGCTGGAAGAGGCGTATGAGCTGAATCAGAAGAGAAGCGCCTGTATTTTAGGCGGAATGCTCTGGACGAAGATGGGAGAGCGACAGGTGCAGACGGCAATTGATCTTTCCGGACTCGGACTGGATCAGATTGAAGAGTCGGAAGAGGAGTTTTCCATCGGATGCATGGTGACGCTGCGGCAGATGGAGGAGCATGAGGGGCTGAATGCTTATACCGACGGTGCGGCACGGGAGAGTGTGCGGAGTATTGTCGGGGTGCAGTTCCGGAATCTGGCTACGGTGGGAGGCAGTATTTTCGGCAGATTTGGATTTTCGGATGTGCTGACGCTGTTTCTGGCGCTGGATACGGAGGTGGAGCTGGTTCATGCGGGACGGATGCCGCTGGCGGAGTTTGCCTGTTCAAAGAGAGACAGGGATGTGCTGGTAAGGCTGATTGTGAAGAAGCATGAGGGTGTTACGGTTTATCAGAGTCATCGAAATTCCAGAACGGATTTCCCGGTGCTGACGTGTGCGGTGCGGGTGGAAGACGGAAAAGGATGTGCGGTGCTTGGGGCAAGACCGGCGAAGGCGGCACGTGTAGAGCTTCCGGCGGAGCTGGCGGAAAAGCTGGCGGCTGGAAAGGCATCTGCGGAGGAGCTGAAAGCGGCGGCTTCAGAGATTTCTGATCAGTTTACGTATGGCAGTAATATGCGCGGAAGTGCAGAGTATCGTCATCATCTGGGACGGGTGCTGCTGCGCAGATGTATGGAAGAAATTCAGAAGAAGGAGGAGCAGTGATGAAGATTTCGATGATCTTAAATGGAAAGAAGACGGAAGCGGAAATTGATGCAGACATGCTCCTGATCGATTTTGTGAGAAGCCAGGGATGCTACAGTGTGAAGCGCGGCTGTGAGACGTCGAACTGCGGGCTGTGTACGGTTTTTCTGGAGGGAAAACCGGTGCTGTCGTGTTCGGTGCTTGCGGCGCGGGCGAATGGATGTAAGGTGGATACGCTGGAAGGCCTGCAGGAGGAAGCAGAAGAATTTGGTTCCTTTATTGCCGGACAGGGCGCCGAGCAGTGCGGGTTCTGCAATCCGGGGATGATTATGAATGCGATTGCGCTGTTCCGGGAAAATCCGGATCCGAGTGAGGAAGAAATTAAAGAATATCTGGCGGGAAATCTCTGCCGCTGTTCCGGATATGAAGGACAGCTTCGGGGAATTTTGAATTTCCTTGCCTGGAAAAAGCAGCAGGGAGGTGCGTCATGAGCAGAGAAAATCATATCTATGAACCGGACTGGTCGGGAAGAACCGATCAGCTCTGCAGTGTGAATAAGCCGGTGATCAAAAAGGATGCCCTCGCGCTGGTAACCGGAAAGCCGGTTTATGTAGATGATCTGGCGCCGAAGGATTGTCTGATTGTCAAGGTACTGCGGAGTCCGCATGCCAATGCAATCGTAAAATCCGTGAAAAAGACGGCAGCAGAGCGTGTTCCGGGCATTGAGGCGATTTATACCTGGGAGGATGTGCCGAAACAGCGTTTTACAATGGCAGGACAGACCTACCCGGAACCAAGCCCGTATGACCGTCTGATCCTCGATCAGCATGTGCGCTACGTGGGAGATCCGGTGGCGATTATTGCCGGAAAAGATGAAAAATGCGTGGACCGTGCGCGGAAGCTCCTGAAAGTAGAGTACGAAGTGCTTCCGGCCATTCTGGATTTTCATCAGTCCAAGGATAATGAACTGCTGGTGCATCCGGAGGAAAGCTGGAAATCGCTCTGTCCGGTCGGTGCGGACAATCAGAGAAATCTCTGTGCAAGTGCGGAAGATCACAACGGAGATGTGGAAGCCGTGCTCGCAGAGTGCGATGAGGTCGTAGAGCATACGTATCATGTACGCGCAGCCCAGCAGGCGATGATGGAGACGTTCCGGACATACTGCTTTATGGATACCTACGGACGGCTGAATGTGCTGAGTTCGACCCAGATCGTTTACCATGCGCGCCGCATTCTGTCCAATGCACTCGGCATTCCGAAATCGAAGATCCGTGTTTCCAAGCCGAGAATCGGCGGCGGATTCGGAGCGAAGCAGACGGTGGTTGCCGAAATTTTCCCGGCGTTTGTAACCTGGAAAACCGGAAAACCGTCGAAAATGATCTTTACGAGAGAAGAGTCCCAGACAGCATCCACACCGCGCCATGAGATGGAAGTAACGATCCGCCTCGGTGCGATGAAGGATGGAAGAATCCGTGCGATCGATCTGTATACACTTTCCAACACGGGTGCATACGGCGAGCATGGACCGACAACGGTCGGCCTTTCCGGCCACAAATCGATTCCGATGTATGGATCTCTTGAGGCTTACCGGTTTGCGTATGATGTTGTGTATTCCAACGTAATGTCAGCCGGTGCTTACCGCGGATACGGTGCGACGCAGGGTATCTTTGCCGTAGAATCTGCTGTCAGTGAGATGGCAGCGCGTCTTGGCATCGATCCGATCCGGATCCGGGAGCAGAATATGGTCCGTGAGGGACAGTTCATGCCGGCTTACTATGGCGAAACGGCAAACAGCTGTGCGCTTGACCAGTGCGTGGAGCGTGCGAAAGAGATGATCGGCTGGGATGAGAAATATCCGTGCCGTGATATGGGAGATGGAAAGGTGCGCAGCGTCGGCATTGCGATGGCGATGCAGGGTTCCTGTATTTCCAATCTCGATGTCGGATCGGCAACGATCAAAGTCAACGACGACGGCGGATATACGATGCTGATCGCAGCGGCCGATATGGGAACCGGCTGCGATACGATTCTGTCCCAGATGGCGGCAGAGTGTCTGGAGTGTGATGTGGATGACATTACCGTTGTCGGCGCAGATACCGATACGTCCCCGTATGACTCCGGTTCCTATGCATCGAGTACGACGTATATTACCGGAAAAGCGGTGGAAAAAGCCTGCATGACGCTTCGGAAACGAATCTGTGCCCTGGCGGCAGAGCGGATGAACGTGCCGGAAGATGAGACAGAATTTACCGGTACCGGCGTCGTGCATGAAAAGAGCGGAAGCAGCATGACGATGGAAGAAATCGCAACAGCGGCCATGTGCAATAACGGCATCGCGCTGGAAGCGACGGAAAGCAACTGCTCTCCGGTATCGCCGCCGCCTTATATGGCTGGTGCGGTCGAGATCGAGCTGGATAAAGAGACCGGCGAGGTCAGGATTCTCGATTATGCCGCCGTTGTCGACTGCGGAACCGTCATCAACCCGAACCTTGCGCGCGTACAGGTCGAGGGCGGTCTGGTGCAGGGCATCGGCATGACGCTGTTTGAAAATATCCAGTACACGGACAAGGGTCAGATGATCAATAATTCGTTTATGCAGTATAAAGTGCCGACCCGCCTCGATATGGGCAAGCTGCGCGTCGAGTTTCGGAGCAGCTACGAGCCGACCGGTCCGTTCGGTGCAAAATCGATCGGCGAGATCGTCATCAACACACCGGCTCCGGCGCTGGCACATGCAATCTACAATGCGACGGGTCTGTGGTTCCGCGAACTGCCGATCACGAGCGAGCAGATTGCAATGGGAATTGCGGAAAAAGAATGCGAGTAACGATACTTTATCTGGCAGCCGGGAACAGCAGACGGTTCGGGGAAAATAGCTGCTCTATCCGCTGGATGGAAAGGCGGTGTACCGCCATCTGCTGGACCGGCTGGCCCAAATTGCCGGAAGGCATGAGAACTGGGAACTGCTGGTTGTGACGCAGTATGAAAGGATTCTGGAGGAGCTTGCGCCGCTGGTAAAAGCCGGGCGTCTGCAGACGGTGTTTTCGCCGGACAGCGAAAAAGGAATTTCCTATACAATCCGCGCGGGAATCGAGGCGGCGGAGAAGCAAAATGCCGATGCCTGTGCGTGTTTTGTGGCGGATCAGCCGTACCTGAAGGAAGAGACGGCGGAGCGCTTTCTGGAATCCATGGAGATGCAGAAGGCTCCACTTGGCTGCGTTTTCTGCGGCGGCGAGAGCGGCAATCCGGCGTGGTTCTCAAAACCTTATTTTTCAGAACTAAAAGAACTTTCCGGCGACCGCGGCGGAAAAAAGGTGCTGAAACGGCACTGGGAATCGGTAATTCCGTTCCGGGTCGAAGCCGCGTGGGAATTAAAGGATCTGGACCGGAAAGAGGATCTCTGATGCAGAGACACCGGCGGCTGCCATGAATAAAATTTGAGACAGTGCGAAATTTGATGGATTTGGACTTGCATTTCCAGTGAGAAGTAAGTACAATGGGTATAATAAAAATTCGGGAGGCTTCAAAAAAATGCAGTTATTGGAAGACAGAATCCGCAAAGACGGAAAAGTACGCGAGGGAAATGTCCTGAAGGTGGACAGCTTTTTAAATCATCAGATGGACGTCAATCTGTTCCGGGAAATCGGAAAAGAGTTTCAGCGTCGTTTTGCGGGAGAGGAGATCACGAAAATCCTGACCATCGAGGCATCTGGAATCGGAATTGCCTGTGTTGTGGCTGAAATTTTTAATGTTCCGGTTGTGTTTGCAAAGAAAACGCAGACCAAAAATATCGCCGGAGATGTTTATACCACAAAAGTAGAATCTTTCACCCATGGAAGAGTTTATGATATCATTGTTTCCAAAGAATTTCTGGGAAAAGGAGACAAAGTTCTCCTGATCGATGATTTCCTGGCAAACGGAAAAGCGCTGGAAGGACTGGCAACCCTGGTACAGGATTCCGGTGCAGAGCTCGTAGGAGCAGGCGTTGTCATCGAAAAAGGGTTCCAGATCGGAGGAAAACTGCTGCGTGACCGCGGCATTCATCTGGAATCTCTTGCCATCGTCGATGGTATGGATGATAAAACCGGGGAAATTACCTTCCGGAAACAGTAAGGAGGCGTCAAAATGGCAAATCTGATTGCAAGAATTGCCGTTCTTCTGGTTCTGGCGGCCGCAGGAATGGTGCTGGCCGACAGAAAAGAAAAAATTGATCTCAGTGTGTCACTGCTGCTGTTTCTGGCGGCAGTCAATGTGACCTCTTTTTTCAGCCTGAAAGATAACAGGATTGTAGTTGTCATGATTCTGACGGTATATTTTCTGTTGTACGCAGGCGCAAAAGAGCTGCTGCGGAGACGGGCAGAGAAAAAAAGAAAATGAATGCAAACCGAACATCCGGGCAGGATCGCGCTGCAGAGCGATATTGCAGAAGAACTCCATATGGAAGGGGATGCCGCAAGAATCCACCAGCTCGTCTCCCTTCTTGTGGATAACGCCGTCAAATACACACCGGAGGGTGGAAAAATCCACATTTTCTGGCGAAAAAACGGCAAAAAAGCAGAATTTTCGGTGCAGAATACCTGCGATACCCTGCCGGAAGGTGATCTCAACCGCCTCTTTGACCGCTTCTACCGTGCGGATGCGTCACGGGCCAGGGAAAGCGGCGGCTATGGAATCGGCCTTTCCGTGGCAGCTGCAATTGTAAAGGCACATAAGGGAAAAATCACCGCAGAGCGGACACGAGATGGCATCTGTTTTAAAGCAGTCTTTCCGGCAAAAGGATGAAAGAAACACAATTCCGGAAAAATGGAAAAAATGACAGCAGAGCAGGAGAGGAAGACACACAAAAAAGCAGAAATCGAAAGCTTTCAAGAGAGAAAAAACAAAACAAAAGAAAACAAAAGAAAACAAAAGGAGGAATATATGATGTTTGATTGTGGTTTACAGAATATTTTCCGGCTGAAAAACGGACAGTCCCGTTCCATCAACTGGGAAAACCGGAACGGAGAAAAAGGAAAAGGCGGCATGGCATCCAGCGATCTTGGTCCGTCCAGAAAAGGTTCCCCGTGCATCCCGAAAATAGAAGCAGGAGAGACCGTAACACTTGGTGAGATCCAGGGAGAAGGCATCATTCAGCACATCTGGATCACCGTCACAGACCGTACCAGTGAACGCAACCGTTATGTTCTGCGGGATCTTGTTCTGCGCATGTACTGGGACGATGAAGAATTCCCATCCGTTGAATGCCCGCTTGGCGATTTCTTCTGCTGCGGCTTCGGTGTTTCCTATCAGGTAAATTCCGTCCCGATTGCTGTCAATCCGACCCGTGGTTTCAACAGCTATTTCCCGATGCCGTTCCGTAAAAACGCCCGTATTACCATTGAAAATCAGTGTGATGAGCCGATTCCGGCCTTCTTTTATCAGATCGACTATTGCCTGACAACGGTTCCGGAAGATGCTGCCTATTTCCATGCCCAGTGGCGTCGTCAGCGTATCACGGAAAAGGCAAAAGACTACGTTGTCCTCGACAACATCAAAGGGAAAGGCCAGTACGTTGGAACTTATCTTGCACTGACCAGCCTCGAACGCTACTGGTACGGAGAAGGTGAGATGAAATTCTACATCGATGGAGACAAGGATTATCCAACCATCTGCGGAACCGGAACAGAAGATTATTTCGGCGGTGCCTGGAGCTTTGCAACACAGCAAAATGGCCAAACCGTCGAAAATCAGTACTGTACTCCGTATCTTGGCTATCCTTACTACTCTACCCACGATACCTTCCTTCATAATGATTACCACAATGATGATCAGATGCCACAGCGCAGCTTCTACCGCTGGCACCTTCTTGATCCTATCCTTTTTGAGAAGGATCTTAAGGTAACCCTTCAGCAGATTGGCGTCAGTCATGGAGGTCTTTTTGAACGTCAGGATGATGTCGCTACCACAGCTTACTGGTACCAGACGCATCCTCATGTACCATTCGCGCCACTCATGTCCAGAAAAGAGCGCTGGCCAAGATGATTTTTGACGCTTTTCCTATTTTATATGTTTCATGACTTTGCATATCGGCTACAAGAGTCCGTTCCGAACAAATCCGCTTCCAACGAATTTGTCCGGAAACGGCTCTTTCTTTTTTTATATGGTATTCAAAAAGCGATCCGGATTACAGAGGTCCGTCTTTTCACAAACCTTTCACATTTTCCGTCCATTCTTTAAGGTTCCTTTAAAGTTTCCTCATTATACTTAAAAATGTAAAAAACATTTCCGGAAGTAAATCAAACGAAAGGATCAATCGATTATGATGCAAAGCCAACAGATTCCCATGACCTTCCAACGGTATGAAACAAAATACATGCTTTCCCCGATCATGGCTCGCAAGCTTCGCAAGAGCCTTCCGGGTCATCTGCAGATGGATGAATACGGTCTTGATACCATCTGCAGCCTCTATTACGATACCCCGGATCACCAGCTCATCCGCCGTTCGCTGGAAAAACCCGTCTACAAAGAAAAACTGCGACTCCGCAGTTATGGTCCGGCCAAAGAGACCAGCCCCATCTACGTAGAACTAAAGAAAAAATATGAAGGAATCGTCTACAAACGCCGCGAGCGCATGATATTATCAGAAGCGGTTCCCTATCTTGCGGGAAAATCAGAACCGGGCTTTGACAGCCAGATTCTTCACGAAATCACCTGGTTTCGTAACTACTACCGGGGGCTTGCTCCCGCTATGTACATCGCCTACGACCGTATCGCCTGCTTCGGCACGGAAGACAGGAACTTTCGTGTCACCTTCGACACTAATATCCGATGGCGTACCGACAATCTGTGTCTTGACGGTCCAACGGAAGGAACCAGACTTTTAGAACCAGGCTGGTATCTCATGGAGGTGAAAACACCAGGTGCTGTGCCCCTATGGTTCAGCAAAATTCTGGATGATCTTGCAATCTATCCGGCATCATTTTCTAAATACGGCTTTGCCTATCAGATCGAAAATCAGAAAGCATCAGAAGAAAAAGCTTTCATACCATTCACAGATATCCGGCAAACCGTATCAAAAACAGCATTCCGTTAGCTGAATCAGGTAAGTCCTCTGCGGCCATTGCGAAAAGCAAGAAGCAGTGGGTGGACTTACAGCTTGCGAAAAGCCTTTTTCAAACATAATCTGCTTCACAAAAAAAGAAAATGTAACTATTCAGAGCCATGCAAAATAGAAGAAAAATCGCGAATCATGCTTGCATGAATGAGCGGTTTTTCTGGAACTTCATATGGCGAGAAGCAACATCGCGATGTAGCGTAAGCGGAATCGAGATGGGGCTCTGAATAGACAAGAAAATAAAAAAATTCTGGGAGGAATTTGCTATGCTTAACACAATATTCAGTTCCGTTTTTACAGAAACAATCGCCGCCTTCACCTTTGGTCAGTTCCTTGCCTGCACAGCAGTGTCTCTGATTCTGGGACTGTTGATCGCTGCTGTTTACAGGTACAAAAGTGAATGCACCAAAAGCTTTGCTGTCACGCTTGTTCTGATGCCTGTGATCGTACAGATGGTGATCATGCTCGTCAATGGAAATCTTGGAACCGGAGTCCCTTGATTATACCAGTGTTTTTGACGATATCTTTGCCAGGTATCTGACCCGTTGCGAGCTTGTACAGGTAAAAACCACGAATATGGGAAGTCTTTTCAAGCTGGAGTATCGCATCGTATTCCGCGAGGAAGGCGAAGAGAAAAACATGATTGACCAGCTCCGCTGCAGAAACGGAAACCTTGAAATCCTGTGCAGTCGTGCACAGACCGGAAGGGAGGAATTATAATGAATCGAAACAGAAATAAAAACAGAAAAAAAGAGACCGGCGCGGTCGTCAGTCTGTTTCTTGTATCATCGCTGGCCTTCGGCGGATGCGGCACAGCAGTGACATCTTCCAGCTCTGTAAATGCCGAATCTGCCCGTACAGAGTCAACCGGCGAAACATCTGCCGACAACGCGGCGGCCACATCAGAGAGCATAGCTTCGGAAAATGCAATAGAAAGTGCCTCCGACATTGATTTCGATCTGGAACTGACCGAATCCACCATCGATACCGAATTCACAGACCGTGAGAAGAGCGGAAGCTATAAAGCATCAGAAGCCGTAAAAATTACACTTAATAAGACGACAGCTACCGTCTCCGGCAGCGGAGCCAAAGCAGACGGCAGCACAATTACCATTACGGAAGAAGGCGTTTACATCGTAAGCGGAACACTTGAGGATGGCCAGATTATCGTAGACGCATCCGATTTCGACAAGGTTCAGATCGTACTCGATGGAGTCCATATCAACTGTGAGACGAATGCTGCCATCTACGTTCGCGAAGCGGACAAAGTTTTCATCACGCTTGCTGAAAACAGCAGCAACACGCTTGGCGGTGGAAACGAGTACACTCAGATTGACGACAACACGGTAGACGGCGTTATCTTCTCCAAATCAGATCTTGTCTGCAACGGGACAGGAAGTCTGACCATCGAGGCAGACTACAAGCACGGGATTGTATCCAAAGATGACCTTGTGATTACCGGCGGAACCTACAAAATCGCCGCTGCAGACAACGGGATCACAGCCAAAGATCAGATTAAAATTCTGGATGGAAGCTTTGATATTGATGCTGCAAACAGTGCGGTCAAAGCGAAGAATACGGATGACACAGAGCTTGGAAATATCTATATTGCCGGTGGAATTTTTACGATCGAGGCGGAACAGGACGGCTTCCATGCAACCGGCAGCATTGTTGTCGATGACGGAACCATCACCGTAAACTCCGGTGATGACGGTTTCCATGCGGATCTCGACACCGTCATTCATGGCGGAACGATCCTTGTTGAAAAAAGCTACGAAGGACTGGAAGGAAAACGCGTTGTGGTCAATGGTGGTGACATTACCATAAACGCCAGCGACGATGGCATCAATGCCGCAAATTCCGGCGACGATGGCACCAACGCCATAAATCCTGGCGCCAATGCGGCCGGTTCCGGTGACGATGACAGCAATGCCGCAAGCTCAAACAACGATAGCAGTGCTGCCGTAAACTCCGGTGATGATAGCAGCATATCCGGTGCGGCAGACGGAAAGGAACCTCCGCAAATGCCGCCTGATACAGAAAACGGAAGCGATATGCAGCCATCGCAGGACTTCGATCCGGAGAACGCTCCGTCTGGCGGAAATGCGCCGCAGAACTTCGATCCGGGGAATGCTCCTTCTGACGGCGATGCTCCACAGATGATGCAGGGAGGCCCCGGCGGCGGGGGAAACTCTGAGCTTTACATTAAAATTGCCGGCGGAACCCTGACCGTATCCGCCGATGGTGATGGTCTTGATTCCAACGGCGGTCTTCTCGTGACCGGCGGAACTACGATCGTGTACGGGCCGACCAGCGATGGTGACAGTGCCCTCGATTACGACGGAAGTGCAATTGTGACCGGCGGAACCTTAGCTGCTATCGGCAGTGCCGGCATGACGGAAAGCTTCGACGAAGCTTCCACCCAGCCCGTTATCACCTATTACTGTACGGAAACCCAGTCCGCTGACACTATCATCACACTGACAGACAGCGATGGAAGTGCCCTCTTCACGGTCACACCCGAAAAAGCCTACGCCAGCATCGTTTTGACCTGCCCAGAAATGAAACTGGACGCAACGTATACTCTGGCTGCCGGTACCGACAACGAAGAGATCATCCTCACGGACATCATCACCACCGCCGGAACCCGGTCTGTTAAAACGATGAGCGATCCCGAAGGTGGAAAAATGCCAAATAACAGCGACAACAAAGGAATTAGGAATTCCGCCTTCAAAACCAAGCAACACGGCTGAGTGAACCGTTATAGTTCATTCAGCACCGGAACATTTGCTGTTCCGGTGCGTAAGAAAGTGATTCTACTCATGATTCTACCGTGGCTGTCTTCCTACTTCCAATTTGCCGTATTCTGTGCTAAAATAACCTCACAAGAAAAGAGGTAGAAAAATCATGTATGATAAACTGACCGAAAACGATATTAAAAAAATGCAGGAAGAAATCGACTACCGCAAACTGGTTGTCCGTCCAAAAGAACTCGAGGCTGTAAAAGAAGCCCGTGCCCAGGGCGATCTCAGCGAAAACTTTGAGTACAAAGCTGCCAAACAGGACAAAAACCGCAACGAAAGCCGCATCCGCTATCTGGAAAAAATGATCAAAACCGCTCACGTTATTTCAGATACCTCAAAGGACGATGAAGTCGGCATCAACAATACCGTCCAGGTTTACATCGAAGAAGATGATGAGACAGAAACCTACAAACTTGTCACCACCGTTCGTGGTAATTCTCTCAAAGGATACGTCAGTATCGACTCGCCATTAGGAAAAGCCATTCTGGGTCATAAAGTCGGCGACCGCGTCACTGTAAAAGTAAGCGATGCCTATAGTTATGATCTCATCATCAAATCCATCGAAAACACTGCGGATACCGATGATGAACTCCGCAGCTATTAAAGGACAGAAAGAAAGGAAAATACCAGTCATGGAAAAAATTGCAAGCTTTACGATCGACCATATCAAACTTAAACCAGGCATTTACGTTTCAAGAAAAGACCACGTAGGTGACAGCATCATCACCACCTTCGACCTGAGAATGACCTCCCCAAATGATGAGCCCGTCATGAACACCGCCGAAGTCCACACCATCGAGCACCTCGGAGCCACCTTCCTCCGTAACCATGAGCAGTGGAAAGACAAAACTGTATACTTCGGCCCAATGGGCTGCCGCACCGGTTTCTACCTATTGCTGGCCGGAGATTACACCTCCAGAGACATCGTCCCGCTCGTCACCGAAATGTATGAATTCATCCGCGATTTCAAAGGCGAAGTTCCGGGCGCATCCCCGAAAGACTGCGGAAACTATCTGGACATGAACCTCTCCATGGCCAACTACCTCGGCAAAAAATACCTGGATGAAGTCCTGTACGGAATCGACGACTCCCGTCTCGTCTATCCAGAATAAACCATAAAAAATAACACAGGGGGAAAACAAAACATGAGAACCATGGAAAACGAAAATCTGCGCGTGCAGATCAGCGATCACGGCGCAGAACTTAGCAGCATCTACGATAAAGCGGCTGACCGTGAGGCAGTCTGGATCGGCGATCCGGCCTTCTGGAACCGCCACGCACCGGTCCTGTTCCCGTTCGTCGGAAAAGTAAACGGCGGCTTCTACACCCATAAAGGAGTCAAATACCCGATGGGCCAGCACGGTTTCGCCCGCGACAACGAATTCGAGTGCATCGAAAACACCGAAAACAAAACAGTACACCGCCTGGTATCGACCGAAGAAACAAAAAAAGTCTACCCGTTCGATTTTGCCTTCACCGTAACCCAGGAACTCTCCGGCAGAACCCTGACCATAACCTGGAACGTAGAAAACACCGGTGATGATGATATGTACTTCTCCGTCGGCGGACATCCTGCATTCATGATTCCGGAACAGTATGACATCGTCTTCAACAAAGGCCTGGAAAACCACACCGAGACCGAACTCGAATACGTCCTGATCGACCCGGAAACAGCAGGCGTCGATGTCGCACATCCGAGAAAACTGAAACTTCAGGACGGCAGAATCCCGTACACCAGAACCCTTTTCGACGAGGACGCCCTGATCTTCGACAACACCCAGGTCGAGCGCGTCGGCGTAGAAGTGGATGGAAAACCGTACGTCACTCTCACCTGCAAAGGCTTCCCGAGCGTCGGCGTATGGTCCAAGCCAAAAGCAGATGCCCCGTTCGTGTGCCTCGAGCCATGGATCGGCCGCTGCGACAACGTCGGCTTTGACGGCGAATTAAAAGACAAATACGGCGAACAGCACCTGAAAGCCGGTGAAACTTTCCAGGCAGGCTACACCATCACCATCGGAGAATAAGGACCCGAAAAAAAAGAAAAACCTCCGAAGTACAGCGAAAAGAACACGATTCCTGTACTTCGGGGGTTGAAATTTTACGGTTTCTTTACTATAATTAGCATCAAACCCAAAAAACGCATGTAGTTCATCATGCACAGAAGAAAAAACAGGAGGGAACGTTCTTGAAAAGAGAAACGGTTATCGTACTTGATTTTGGCGGTCAGTACAATCAGTTAATTGCAAGACGTGTACGTGAGTGCAACGTTTACTGTGAGATTTATTCTTACAAAACAGACATCGAAAAGATCAAAGAAATTCAGCCGAAAGGTATTATCTTCACCGGCGGCCCGAACAGCGCATATCTGCCGGATTCCCCGACTTATACAAAAGAAATTTTTGAACTTGGAATCCCGATCCTCGGCATCTGCTACGGATCACAGCTGATGATGCATCTGCTCGGCGGAAAAGTAGAAGTAGCACCGGTCAGAGAATATGGAAAAATTGAGGTAACTGTAGATACCAGTTCCGCACTGTTTGAGAACGTATCCGAAAAAACCATCTGCTGGATGAGCCACAACGACTACATCTCCAAAGCAGCTCCGGGATTCGAAATCATCGCCCATACGGATGACTGTCCGGTAGCAGCCGTTGCAAACGTAGAGAAAAACCTCTATGCAACTCAGTTTCATCCAGAAGTTCTGCACACCAAAGAAGGAAAGAAAATGCTTTCCAACTTTGTATACAATGTCTGCCGCTGCGCCGGCGACTGGCACATGGACTCCTTCGTAGAAGAATCCATCAAAGCTATCCGCGAAAAAGTAGGCGACGGAAAAGTCCTCTGCGCACTGTCCGGCGGAGTCGATTCCTCCGTAGCAGCTGTTATGCTTTCCAAAGCAGTCGGAAACCAGCTGACCTGCGTATTCGTAGATCACGGCCTGCTGCGTAAAAACGAGGGCGATGAAGTGGAAGCAGTCTTCGGACCGGACGGCCCATACGACCTGAATTTCATCCGCGTCAACGCACAGGAGCGTTTCTATGCAAAATTAAAAGGCGTAGAAGAGCCGGAGAGAAAACGTAAAATCATCGGCGAAGAGTTCATCCGCGTCTTCGAAGAAGAAGCAAAGAAAATTGGTGCTGTAGACTTCCTGGTACAGGGAACCATCTACCCAGACGTTGTAGAGAGCGGCGTCGGCGGAGAATCCACCGTCATCAAATCCCATCATAACGTCGGAGGACTGCCGGACTACGTAGATTTCAAAGAAATCATCGAGCCGCTGCGCAACCTCTTCAAAGACGAAGTAAGAAAAGCCGGCCTTGAGCTCGGCATCCCGGAATACCTTGTATTCCGTCAGCCATTCCCGGGCCCGGGACTTGGCATCCGTATCATCGGCGAAGTAACCGCCGAGAAAGTCAAAATGGTACAGGACGCCGACGCGATCTGGCGCGAAGAAATCGACAAAGCCGGAATCGCTCACGAAATCGGCCAGTACTTCGCAGCCCTGACCAACATGCGCTCCGTCGGAGTCATGGGAGATGAAAGAACCTACGATTACGCCATCGCCCTCCGCGCCGTCACCACCACCGATTTCATGACCGCCGAAAGCGCCGAAATCCCGTGGGATGTCATCGGAAGAACAACCAGTCGAATCGTAAACGAAGTCAAACACATCAACCGCGTCATGTACGATTGCACCGGAAAACCACCGGCAACGATCGAGTTTGAATAAATCGAGTTGCTTAAAAAAGCCAGTGTTTATGCGGGTTTCAGCGATTTCGATTAGTCTTTTGATAACAAATTGATAACAGTCATAGCAAGTGCCATTATTCTTGTTATCCAGTGGTTTATGGGTAACGGAACAATTAACAGGTGGCTTGCAGACTAAAGTTCGGAGCTTGGCTCTGAACAAATTCCATATTATAAACTAAGCCCTTAGCTGTGGTTAATAACCATAGTTAAGGGCTTTTTTGTCGTTGCCAAAGCATCTGTAGGGAGCTGCCAGTGGCAGGTCCTGTAGGTGCTTATTTATCTTTCAAGTGGTCTTTGAATGCTTCCACGAGAGCGTCACTTAATTCCTGTGATGGAACTTTTGCCCAACGCTGTGTGGTGTCGAACTCTGGATAATGGTAACGCCAGTTATCGTATTCTTCTCTGTTGATTTCTTCGGAAGATAGCTTGTCTGCCTGTTCTTTCCAAGCATACAGCATTTTGAGGAGTTCATATGCTTCTCTGCCTTTGTCCTTGTTGACCTTTAAGCATACCTCTCCGTCTGCTTCACTGACAGTAAGACCGTAAATATCTTCAAGGGTAAACAGAGTGTGCATAAGACCGATATAGCTGTCTATGTCAGGAACATCAAGAGCCTGTGGAGAAACATCAAGCACCTGTGCCAATGCATTTGTAAGGTCTGCTTTCGGTTTGCGTGTACCAGTTTCGTACTGTGCCAAACGCACATCAGCACTCTTTTCTGGAAAACCGATTGCTGTACCGAGATACTTTTGTGTCATACCACGCATTAGTCTGAAAAAATGTATTCTTTCGCTGATAGCCATAATGATACGCTCCTTTTATATTTAGTGAAATAAGTATAGCAGAAATGTTTAGTGGAAGTCAAGAAAAACCGAAACAAAAATGTTTAATATTTTCTTTGCAACCACTTGACAATAGCAAATATGTTTAGTAAAATAAATTACGAATTAAACAAATATGCTTAATGCGACAACTGAATGACCGTCCGAAAAGCCAAACCGCCAAGACCTCGTCGGAGCAAGTTCCGTATCGTTCGCTTGTGTGCAAGCACAAAAGCTCATTCGCTGCACTGCTCCTCCTCTTCCCCAAAAGTCTCCGACTTTTCGGGAACCCCTATACGAGCGAGCGCCTGATGTACTGCGGTGCATTGGGACAGCACAGCGCCTGCCGACAAGCAGGAGTGCCTGTTGGAACTTTAACACGGAGAAAGCGGCAAGCAAAAAATTATTTTAAGAAAGGAAGAAAAAGGATATGGAAAACAGATTTATCCGAGCCGAAGATGTGGCTCAGGAACTAAACGTATCAAAACCTTATGCATATAAACTCATCAGACAATTAAATGAGGAATTGAAAGCAAAGGGCTTTATTACGATTGCAGGGCGTGTAAATCGCCAGTATTTTTACGAAAGGCTCTACGGAGCAGGAAAGGGGGAAATGTAAATGCCGGTATTTAAGAATGAAGATAACGGTACTTGGTATGTGATGGCAAGGTATGTGAACTGGAAAGGGGAACGCAAGCAGAAATGCAAGCGTGGCTTTGCTACCAAACGAGAAGCACAGGAATGGGAAAGAATGTTCAAATTGCAGACTTCTTCAGACCTTGATATGAGTTTTGAAGCCTTTACGGAGCTTTATATCAATGATGTGAAGAACCGTTTGAAGGAAAACACGTGGCTTACCAAAGAGCATATCATACGCACAAAGATACTTCCGTATTTCGGGAAACTGAAAATCAGCGAGATTTCCACAAAGGAGATTATTACTTGGCAGAATGAAATGCTTGCCTATCGTGATGAGAAGAAAAAGCCTTATTCACAGACGTATCTGAAAACGCTGCACAATCAGTTGTCCGCCATTTTCAATCACGCTGTCCGCTACTATGAACTGCGTTCCAATCCTGCGGCAAAGGTGGGAAATATGGGACGTGAGGAACACAAGGAAATGCTGTTCTGGACAAAGGAAGAATACAAGAAATTCTCTTTTGAGATGATGGACAAGCCTGTTTCCTTTTATGCGTTTGAAATGCTTTACTGGTGCGGTATCCGAGAGGGCGAGCTGTTAGCTTTGACTCCGGCAGATTTCAACTTTGATAAGGAAACAGTCACAATCAATAAATCCTATCAGCGTTTGAAAGGGCAGGATGTGATTACTTCTCCGAAAACGAAAAAGAGCAACCGCACGATTAAAATGCCGAAGTTTCTGTGTGAGGAAATGAAAGAATATCTCGGTATGCTTTACGGATTGAAGAAGAAAGACCGTATCTTTACGGTGACGAAAAGCTATCTTCATCACGAGATGGACAGAGGGGCAAAGGCGGCAGGCGTGAAGCGTATCCGCATTCACGATCTCCGTCACAGCCACATTTCACTCTTGATTGATATGGGCTTTTCTGCGGTGGCGATTGCTGACCGAGTTGGTCACGAAAGTATTGATATTACTTATCAGTACGCACACCTCTTTCCGTCAAAGCAGATTGAGATGGCAGAAAAATTAGATGATTTAGGGAAAGGAGATTTTGAAAATGTCAGCTAAGAACAGAGATAACAAAAATCGTTGGAGGAATATCACAGTAGGGTTTCGAGTATCGCCCGAAGAAAACGAACTCATTAACAGAGCTGTAGCTCTATCAGGATTGCCAAAACAGGAGTATTGTTACCGCCGTTGCTTAAATCAGGATGTGGTGGTACAGGGCAATCCGAGAGTGTATAAGGCGTTGAAAACGGAATTTGCCACAGTCCTTGCGGAACTGAAAAGGATTGAAGCAGGAAAAGGTGTGGATGATGAACTGCTGAGTGTAATAGAACTGATTTCCATTATTCTCGGCGGTTTGAAAGGAGAGGATGCGAATGGAGAATAAAAAAGAAATGACTATTCCAAATGTATCTGCGGCAACAGATGCGGAACAGTCACTTTCCAAATGTACTGACAATAGTATAGTCAATCAGGATACGGATTTCAAGGGGTACGAGCAATCTTTTGAAGAAATGCAAAGGGAAATACTCAGACAGTTAGACCCTTCCTATCTGAAAACAGTATCAATGACAACGCTGTATGATACGGTGTTTGAGGTTCAGACACCACTTATCGACGGTCTGCTCCAAAGGGGAACTTACCTTTTCGTAGGTTCCCCGAAAGTGGGAAAGAGCTTTATGATGGCACAGCTTGCCTATCATATCAGCACAGGCACACCGCTTTGGGAGTATAAGGTGCGTAAGGCAACGGTGCTTTATTTTGCCCTTGAAGATGATTACCCACGTTTGCAGAAGCGATTGTTTCAGATGTTCGGTGCAAAGGAGACAGGCAATCTGTATTTCGCAACGGAATGTAAAACGGTCAATGGCGGACTGGAAGAACAGATAAGAGGGTTTATGAGGGAACACCCAGACACAGGCTTGATTATCATAGACACCTTAAAGCGTGTGCGTGAAGCAGGCGGAGCAGATTACAGCTACGCAAGTGATTATGATGTTGTGGCAAGGCTGAAAGCGTTGGCAGACAGTTACAAGGTTTCAATGCTTATTGTTCATCATACACGCAAACAAAAATCGGAAGATATATTCGATATGATTTCAGGCACGAATGGTCTGATGGGTGCGGCAGACGGTGCATTTGTTCTCAGTAAGGACAAGCGTACTTCCAACAATGCCACACTTGATGTTGCTGGCAGAGACCAGCAGGATATGAAAATCCATCTTGTAAGGGACAGCGAGCGATTGGTGTGGAACTTTGCAAAATCGGAAACGGAGATGTGGAAAGAACCGCCCGAACCTCTGCTTGAGAAGATAGCGGATACGCTCTTTTCGGAAAGTGACAGATGGGAAGGAACTGCTTCGGAACTTTGCGAAAGGCTTGCGGTGGATATAAAGCCGAATGTACTTTCTTTAAGGCTCAGTATCAACGCAAGCAGGCTGTTTCGTGATTACGGTATCCGTTATCAGAACAGCCGCACACACGACGGAAGAAAGGTTTCACTTTGGAAAGAAACCGAGCAGACGGCGTGACAAACGGTGTCAAAGGTGTCAATGTTTTTGAGAGCAGCACGCTGTGAAAAACATTGTCACCATCGTCACACTTTGACACCGGATAAAGTTTAGGGGAGTGTGCAGAGAGTGCCTTTTCAAAGGCGGCTCTTTGGTCTCGCCTGCTGGCTCGGTCGGTTCGCAGGCGTGTGTGCCACCGGCACACGCTCACCCCTCGGAGAGCCTTCGGAGCGCAAAACCTGTTTACAGGTCGCATTTTTGATGGGTGTACCCGTCAAAAGTGCTTTTGCGTTACTTTTGACAAAAGATAACAAACCTGAGAATGTTGA